>NZ_CP078013.2:3426805-3738333 GCF_024112395.2 Pseudomonas pergaminensis
ACCGTGCCCGAGGCCAACCTGCTGGGTGAACGTGGCAAGGGCCTGGCAATTGCGCTGTCCAACCTCGAAGGCGGCCGCATCGGCATTGCCGCCCAGGCATTGGGCATCGCCCGTGCAGCGTTTGAAGCGGCGCTGGTCTATGCCCGTGATCGTGTGCAGTTCAACCAGGCGATCATCGAACACCAAAGCGTGGCCAACCTGCTGGCCGACATGCAAACCCAACTGAATGCCGCGCGCTTGCTGATCCTGCACGCCGCGCGACTGCGCAGTGCCGGCAAGCCGTGCTTGTCGGAAGCGTCCCAGGCCAAGCTGTTTGCCTCGGAAATGGCCGAGAAGGTTTGCTCGTCGGCGATGCAGATTCACGGCGGGTATGGGTATCTGGAGGATTACCCGGTGGAGCGTTACTACCGGGATGCGCGGATCACGCAAATCTACGAAGGGACCAGCGAGATTCAGCGGATGGTGATTGCCAGGGAGCTCAAGCACTACCAGCTTTAATTGACACAGTGCAAAATCAATGTGGGAGCGGGCTTGCTCGCGAAGGCAGTGGATCAGTGATGAAGATGTCGACTGAAACACCGCCTTCGCGAGCAAGCCCGCTCCCACATTTGAGCTCTAGTGTTCACACAACCGCGTTACTTATCCTTGAACTCGGGGGCGCGCTTGGCGACGAAGGCGGCCATGCCTTCTTTTTGATCCTGGGTGGCGAACGCTGCATGGAACACGCGGCGCTCAAAGCGCACGCCTTCCGACAGGCTGACTTCGAAGGCGCGGTTTACGCTTTCCTTGACCATCATGCTGATGGGCACCGATTTGCCGGCGATCAGGGCCGCGACTTTCAAGGCTTCTTCCAACAACTCATCGGCCGGCACGATACGCGCGACGATGCCGCAGCGCTCCGCTTCCACCGCGTCGATAAAGCGCCCGGTCAGGCACATTTCCATGGCCTTGGCCTTGCCCACTGCGCGGGTCAGGCGCTGGGTGCCACCCATGCCTGGCAGGACGCCGAGGTTGATTTCCGGCTGGCCGAACTTGGCGTTGTCACCGGCCAGGATGAAGTCGCACATCAATGCCAGCTCACAACCGCCGCCCAAGGCGAAGCCGTTGACGGCGGCAATGATCGGCTTGCGGCGGTTGGCCACGCGGTCACTGTCGCTGAACAGGTCGTCGAGGTAGATCTGCGGGTAGGTCAGCTCGGCCATTTCCTTGATGTCGGCGCCGGCGGCGAAGGCTTTTTTCGAGCCGGTCAGCACGATGCAGCCGATTTCAGGGTTGGCTTCCAGGCTGTCCAATGCCTGATTCAACTCACTGACCAGTTGCGCGTTCAGGGCGTTCAAGGCTTGCGGGCGATTGAGGGTAATCAACCCGACACGGCCCTGCACGTCGAGCAAAATGGTGTCGTAACTCATGTATCGGCTCCTTAGAGATTGCGTGAGATGACCATGCGCTGGATATCGCTGGTGCCTTCGTAAATCTGGCAGACCCGCACGTCGCGGTAGATCCGCTCCAGGGGAAAGTCGTTCAGGTAACCGTAACCGCCGAGGGTTTGCAAGGCGGCCGAACAGACTTTCTCGGCCATTTCCGAGGCAAACAGCTTGGCCATCGAGGCTTCCACCAGCGCCGGCTTGCCGCTGTCGCGCAGGGCGGCGGCGTAATGCACCATCTGCCGGGCGACCGCGATTTGCGTGGCCATGTCGGCCAGGCGGAAGGCCACGGCCTGGTGCTCGATGATAGGTTTACCGAAGCTTTCGCGTTCGCGGGCATAGTCGCGGGCCGCTTCGAAAGCGGCGCGGGCCATGCCCACCGCTTGCGAGGCGATGCCCACGCGGCCGCCTTCGAGGTTGGCCAAGGCGATCTTGTAGCCTTCGCCCTCCTCCCCCAGCCGATTGGCGACGGGTACCTTCACGTCTTCAAACAGCAACTGACAGGTGTCCGACGCATGCTGGCCGAGTTTGTCCTCGACCCGCGCCACGCTGTAGCCCGGCGAGTCGGTCGGCACGATAAACGCGCTGATCCCGCGCTTGCCCGCTGCAGGGTCGGTCACGGCAAACACAATCACAATCCCGGCGTTCTGCCCGGAGGTGATGAATTGTTTGCAGCCGTTCAACACGTAATGGTCGCCTTCCAGGCGCGCGCGGGTTTTCAGGCTGCTGGCATCGGAGCCGGCCTGGGGTTCGGTGAGCGCGAAGGCGCCGAGCATGGCGCCGCTGGCCAGGGGCTTGAGGAAGTGCTCTTTCTGGTGGTCGCTGCCGAACGTGAGAATCGGCACGCAACCCACCGAGTTGTGTACGCTCATGATGGTCGAGCACGCACCGTCACCGGCGGCGATTTCTTCCAGGGCCATGGCGTAGGCCAGGTAACCGGTGTCGCAACCACCCCACTGTTCCGGCACCAGCATGCCGAAAAAGCCCAGCTCGGCCATTTCACCGATGGCTTCCTTGGGGAAGCGGTGCTCGCGGTCCCATTCGGCGGCAAAGGGCTTCAGGCGCTCCTGGGCAAATTGCCGGGCCGCGTCGCTGATTTGCAGTTGTTCGTCATTGGGCAGCATCTGGGCTCCTTAATACAGGCATTCGACGGCCATGGCCGTGGCTTCACCACCGCCGATGCAAATCGCGGCGACACCCCGCTTGAGGCCTTTCTGGCGCAGGGCCGAGAGCAGGGTCACCAGGATCCGCGCACCGGAGGCGCCGATCGGATGACCCAGCGCGCAGGCACCGCCATGGACATTGACCTTGGCATGAGGGATTTCCAGCTTGCTCATGGTGACCAGGCTGACCACGGCAAAGGCTTCGTTGATCTCGAACAGGTCGACCTCGCCCAGGTTCCAGCCGGTCTTGGTCATCAGTTTGCGAATCGCACCCACTGGCGCCACCGGGAACAGCCCCGGTTCATCGGCAAACGCGGCATGCCCATGGATAACCGCCAAGGGTTTGAGGCCACGTTTTTGCGCCTCGGACTGACGCATCAGCAGCAAGGCCGCCGCGCCGTCGGAAATCGAGCTGGAGTTGGCGGCGGTTACAGTGCCACCTTCGCGGAAGGCCGGCTTCAGGCTGCTGATCTTGTCGAGCTTGGCCTTGGGCGGCTGTTCGTCATGCTGGATGGTTTTTTGCTCTTTGCCCACGGTGACCTGCACCGGCACGATTTCCGCGGCAAAGCTGCCATGGGTGATCGCCTCTTGCGCACGGGTCAACGAAGCGATGGCGAAGGCGTCCTGGGCTTCACGGCTAAAGCCGTTATGCAGGGCGCAGTCCTCGGCAAAGGTGCCCATCAGGCGGCCTTTGTCGTAGGCGTCTTCCAGACCGTCGAGGAACATGTGATCGAGCACCTTGCCGTGGCCCATGCGGTAACCGCTGCGTGCGCGGTCCAGCAGGTACGGAGCGTTGGACATGCTTTCCATGCCCCCGGCGATCACCACGTCGACGCTGCCGGCCAACAGCGAGTCATGGGCCAGGATGGTCGCTTCCATGCCCGAGCCACACATCTTATTGAGGGTGGTGCAACGCGTGGATTTGTCCAGCCCCGCGCCCAAGGCCGCCTGGCGCGCCGGCGCCTGGCCGAGGCCGGCGGGCAGCACGCAGCCAAACAGCACTTCATCCACGGCGTCAGTAGCGATGCCGGCACGCTCGACGGCGGCGCGAATCGCGGCAGAGCCCAGTTGCGGCGCGGTCAGGCCCTTGAGGTCGCCCTGGAACCCGCCCATGGGCGTGCGCACCGCGCTGACAATTACGATTGGATCAGTCATGGGTCATCCTCCTTACTTGGCCGCCATGCGCAAGGCACCGTCGAGACGGATCACCTCGCCGTTGAGCATGCTGTTTTCAATGATGTGCCGCACCAGTGCGGCGTATTCGGCAGGTTTGCCCAGGCGCTGCGGAAATGGCACGCCGGTGGCCAGGGCGTCGCGCACTTGCGGGGTCATGCCGGCCATCATCGGCGTTTCGAAAATACCCGGGGCGATGGTCATCACACGGATACCAAAGCGGGCCAGCTCGCGCGCGGCCGGCAGTGTGAGGCTGGCGATGGCGCCCTTGGACGCGGAATACGCTGCCTGGCCAATCTGCCCGTCGAACGCCGCCACCGAGGCGGTGTTGATGATCACGCCGCGCTCGCCGTCGGCATTTGCCTCGGTCTCGGCGATGGCAGCGGCCGCCAGGCGCAACAGGTTGAAGCTGCCGATCAGGTTGACATTGATCACCTGGGCAAAGCTCGCCAGAGCGTGAGGGCCGTTCTTGCCGAGGATTTTCTCGCCACGCACCACGCCGGCACAATTGACCAGCCCGTGCAGGCCGCCAAAAGCTGCGACCGTGGCCTGCACAGCGGCTTCGGCAGCGGCTTCCTGGCTGATATCCGCGACGGCACTGCGCGCGTTGTCGCCCAGCTGCCTGGCCTTGGCGGCCACGGCCTCGGCATTCAGGTCGACCAGCATCACCTTGGCGCCGGCGGCGATCAGCATCTCGGCAGTCGCCGCGCCGAGGCCCGATGCGCCACCGCTGACCAGGAAAATCTTGTTTTCAATCTGCATTGTTGTTCCCTTGAACGGTCCGAATCGTCGAAATAGTCGCCCCGCAGCGCGGTAGCGGCAATGGTCAAAGCCTTCAACCTGCCTGACTGTTTTGGCCAGTCATCGACCTCGCCGATCAACCGGTCAGCCCAAGCGATTGGACGCCAGCGATACTTGCTCCTAACCTGAGCGGCTGCACCCCCCAAGAAGCCTGCCCCTGAATGATAGTCCGCCCCAAACCCAACCTCCTGGGTATCCTGTTTTCCCTCAAGGGCTCGATCGCCAAACGCATTGCCCTGCGCAGCCTGCTGGTGACCTTGTTGGCCTCAGTGATCGTGCTGGTGGAAACCCTGCACCCGGCGTATTTCTCCAAGGTCAACGCCACGCCGTTCACCTTGCTTGGGTTGTCGTTGTCGATCTTTATGAGCTTTCGCAACAACGCCTGCTATGACCGATGGTGGGAAGGTCGCAAGCAATTGGGGCAGATGGTCATCGATGTTCGCTCGCTCATCCGCGAAACCCAGGTGCTTGGCGACCCGGTCGAACGCGCGAGCCTTTTGCGCAGCCTGTGCGGCTTCGCCCACGGCCTGATCGCGCGTTTGCGCCATGAAGATGAAGCCCAGGCGATAACGCCCTGGAGTACCTTCCAGGCCAATCACCCCAACCTTCCCGACAACCTGCTGCAACGGGTGGGCGCCAGGTTTTCCGAACTGGCCGGGCAAGGCGTGATCAGCGAATGGCGCTACACTCAGCTGGAAGCGCGGTTAGTCAGCCTCAGCCAAGTGCAGGCCTCCTGCGAGCGGATCAAGAGCACGCCACTGCCCTTCCCCTACACCCTGCTGCTGCACCGCACCATTTACCTGTTCTGCATCCTGCTGCCGTTTGCCATGGCCGAGCCGCTGGGCTGGTTGACGCCAGTGTTTACCGCCATCGTCAGCTACACGTTCTTCGGCCTCGATGAAATCGGCGATGACCTTGAGGACCCGTTCGGTTTCGACGAGAACGACCTGCCCTGCAATGCCATCCTGCGTACCCTGGAACGCGAGGTCTTGGCGGCCCTCGGCGCAACCGACCTGCCGCCGCCCCTCGAGCCGGTGGAGTACGTGCTCACCTGACGCGGGTTTGACACCTGCCGTGGTCTGGCCGAAGCTGATGGCTTTGTATTAGCTGCCCAAGCTTTCGGACGCCTGCATGTCAAAGTCACGCCGTTACTCCCTCATCGGCCTGTGCGCCCTGTTGTTTATCGTATTGATCACCTGGTATTTCTCCCGCACCACCCCGGTGGCCGTAGCGCCCGCCATTGCCCATGGCTATTCGAAAGCCTTGAAACAGGCGCGTAACGGTGAGCCCGGCGCAGCGCGCGTGCTGTATCAGCAACTGGGCCGGCCGGACCTGTCGCCCGAGCGCCGCGCGGCGTTGCATGCCGAATTGCCCAACTACCCCAGCCCCCAGGCGTTGAAGCTGGCGGACAAAGACTTGGCCAGCGACTCACCGCGGGTGCGTGAAGCGGCCATCCACAGCATTGTCGGCCTGGTGCCGACCGGCCAGCGCACGCTGCTGCTCGGCCCGGTGCTGGATGACCCCGAGCAGGAGGTCCGCTTTGCCGCCGCCAATGCCTTGCTTGGCTTGTCTCCCGATACCCTGGGCCTGTACTTCGGGCCGTTGCAGCAAGTACTGGATGAGTTCGTGAAAAAGCTCAAGGCCCAGCCTGAAACCGCAGAAGGCTGGATTCAACTGGCGCGCCTGTACATCCACAGCGCCCTGTTGCCAGACGCACAAAACGCCCTGGAACAGGCCATGCGCCTGCAACCGGACAACCTGCAAGCCGTCGTCTCGCAGATCGAACTGCTGGACAAACAGGGCAAGACCGACGAGTCCCGCCAACTGCTGGCGCGCCAACTGGCCGCGCACCCCGAGTCGGCCTACCTGCAACACGCCCTGGGCATGTGGCTGTTGCACCATGGCGAACGTCCGTACGCGCTGCTTGGCCTGTCCAAGGCGGTGGAGCTGGAGCCGGACAACCAGGATTATCGCTACGACCTGGCCACGACCCTGCACGCCCAGCAGGAATTGGAAGCCGCCCAGCGCCAACTCGAAGACATCATCCAGCGCCACCCGGCCAACCGAAAGGCGCGGGTATTGCTGGTCAATTACTGGAAAGAAAGCGGCCAGTTGCAGAACGTTCAGGTGCTATTGGCGCAACTTGAACAGCAGAACCCGGACGATCCCGCCTTACAGCAAGGCTTGTAGGCGGGCTTACAATTTTTTGTAAAACGCGGTCCAGGCCTCATTTCTCCCGCAACAGGTTGAACCGCCGCAAACCGCTACGGTCAAGAGAACATGGCGCGTCCTAATGGGCGTGCATCCTCTACTCGTATGTGACCTGAGGGCACTTCTTGTCTACATCCACAGCGCAATTATCCGAAAAAGCGGCCACTGGCATTGAAGGTCTTGATGACATTCTTGCTGGCGGACTCTCGCGCAGCCACCTGTTCCTACTGGAAGGTGAGCCCGGCACCGGCAAGACCACGGTCGCCCTGCACTTTCTGCAAGCAGGGGCCAGGAACGGCGAGCGATCGCTGTACATCACCCTGTCGGAAACCGAACGCGAATTGCGACAAGGCGCCAAGTCCCACGGCTGGGACCTGGATGAAAACATTCATATCTTCGAACTGACGCCACCCGAAAGCCTGCTCAACGCCGACCACCAACAAAGCCTGCTGTATTCCTCCGACTTGGAACTGGGCGAGGCCACCCGGCAGATCTTTGAAGTGGTAGAACGGGTCAAACCGACCCGCGTGGTCATCGACAGCCTCTCGGAAATCCGCCTGCTGGCCCAAAGCTCGCTGCGCTATCGCCGGCAGATCCTGGCGATCAAGCACTACTTCGTGCGCTACGACGCCACTGTCCTGTTGCTGGATGACTTGACCACCGAATCCCTCGACAAAACCGTGCACAGCGTGGCGCATGGCGTGATCCGCCTGGAAGAGCTGACGCCCAACTATGGCGCCGAGCGCCGGCGTGTGCGGGTGGTGAAGTACCGTGGCCAGAAATACCGTGGCGGTTTTCACGACTTCACCATCATGCAGGACGGCGTTCATGTGTTCCCGCGCCTGGTAGCGGCCGAGCATCGGGGCGGTTACCAGCGCGAGACCTTGAGCAGCGGCATTGCCGCGCTGGATGCACTGATGGGCGGCGGTGTCGAGACTGGCTCCAGCAGCCTCATCCTCGGCCCTGCCGGTACCGGCAAGTCGCTGATCTCGATGATCTTCGCCGCTGCCGCCGTGGCGCGGGGTGAGAAAGCAGCGCTCTTTATCTTCGATGAAGAACTGGGGCTGTTGTTCGAGCGCATGAAAAACATGGGGATCGACCTCGCGGCCCTGCAGGAAACCGGCAACCTGCTGATCGAACAGGTCGATGCCGCCGAACTGTCACCCGGTGAGTTCTCACACCGCGTGCGCCGTTGCGTGGACGAGCGTGGCATCAAGACAGTGGTGATCGACAGCATCAACGGCTACCAAGCCGCCATGCCCGAAGAAAACGCGCTGATCCTGCACATGCACGAGTTGCTGCTGTACCTGAATCGGCGCGGCGCGGCGACGTTCATGACGGTGGCGCAACACGGCCTGGTCGGCGATATGCAGGCCCCCGTCGATATCACTTACCTGGCGGATACGGTCATTCTGCTGCGCTACTTCGAAGCGCTGGGCAAGGTGCGCCGCGCCATCTCGATCATCAAGAAACGGACCGGTACCCACGAAGCCACGATTCGTGAATACCGCATCGGCAGCAAGGGCATGACGGTGGGCGAGCCGCTGGATAACTTCCAGGGCGTACTGCGCGGCATCCCGACCTACATGGGCGCCGGCTCCCCCTTGCTCAAGGATGAGGGCGTGTGACGGGCCTACTTCCAGTCTCCGAGCGGGCGATCGTACTGGCACCGATGGGCCGCGATGGCTCGTTGGCGCTGATGATGCTCAACGAAGCCGGGTATGCCGGCATCGTCGCCAGCAACCTGGAGGCATTGTGCGAGGCACTCGATGATGGCGCCGGGCTGCTGATCATCGCTGCCGAGGCGCTGCGTGGTGTCAATCTGGAACCGCTGTTGGAGTACTTGCACCAGCAACCGGCCTGGTCGGACCTGCCCATCGTGTTGATGACCCATCACGGCGGCAGAGAACAGAATGGCTCATCCCATCTCAGCGGCTTGCTCGGCAACGTAACCTTCCTGGAGCGCCCCTTCCACCCGGTGACGCTGATCAGCCAGGTGAGCGCCGCCCTGCGCGGCCGCCGCCGGCAATACGACGCCCGCGACCGCCTGATCGACCTCAGCGAAAGTGAACTGCGCCTGCAACGCACCCTGGAGACGCTTGAGCAGCAGGTAGAAGAACGCACGGCGCAACTGCGCAGCAATGAAGAGGCTTTGCGCCAATCCCAGAAAATGGAAGCCGTCGGTCAGTTGACCGGCGGTATCGCCCACGACTTCAACAACATGCTCACCGGCATCATCGGCAGCCTGGAGCTGCTGCGAAGGCGTGTGTCCCGTGGCAAGTTGGACGACCTCGACAGCCTGATCGACCTGGGCGTCACCTCGGCTAACCGTGCCGCCGGCCTCACTCATCGCTTGCTGGCGTTCTCCCGCCGCCAATCGCTGGATTCCAAACCGGTTGAGATCAACCAGTTGGTCACCTCCATGGGCGAGCTGCTGCAACGCAGCATCAACGAAAGCATCAAGTTGGACATGCGCCTGAGCGATCAACTGTGGACGGCCGAGGCGGACCCCAATCAATTGGAAAGCGCCCTGCTCAACCTGGTGATCAATGCCCGGGATGCCATGCCCAATGGCGGTAGCCTGACCGTAGAAACCACCAACCGCCACCTCGACAGCGTGTTTACCGCCGCCTATGGAACCTTGAAACCGGGCGATTATGTGGAACTCAGCGTTAGCGACACCGGCTGTGGCATCCCAGAGAATGTCATGGGCCGTGTGTTCGATCCTTTCTTCACGACTAAACCCATTGGCCAGGGCACGGGCCTGGGCCTGTCGATGATCTACGGGTTTGTCCGCCAGTCCCATGGCCATGTGACCATCCACAGCGAAGTCGACAAAGGCACGACTGTCAGCCTGTTCCTGCCTCGGTTTGTCGGTGACATCGTTGCCCCCGCAACTGTCGACCCTGCGGCGCTGCCCTTTGCCAATGCGGGCGAGACCGTACTGATCGTTGAGGATGACCCTGCCGTACGCGTCCTGGTGAGCGCAGTGTTGAAGGAATTGGGGTATGGGTATGTCGAAGCCGGAGACGGCAGTTCGGCTGTGCCGATCCTCGAGTCCGACCAGCGTATCGATTTGATGATCAGCGACGTGGGGCTGCCCGGCATGAACGGACGCCAGCTGGCGGAAATTGGCAGGCAGATTCGACCTGACCTTAAAGTGCTGTTTATCACCGGCTACGCGGAACATGCGGCAGTGCGCGGTGGGTTTCTTGATCCGGGGATGCAACTGATCACCAAGCCATTTACCTTCGACCTGCTGACAGCGAAAGTGCGCGAGATGATCAAGGCCTGAAACGGGGACTCGCGCCGCAAGTCCCCTTCCCTCATTGGGTTCAATCGATTCGATCGTAGACCTGTTTCTTCATGGCTGCGTCCAGCACTTGGGGCGGATACCCGCCTTCGATCAGCTCGAATGTACCATCCGGCTTTATATCAATGCCGGACGCTGTGGCAATGACCGTTGACTGCGGCTGCCTGTTGATGATGCTCAACAGCGGCTGTTGATCGCCGAGTGTTTGTTTCAATGAACTGGCCAACCCCTGCGCGCTGCGGGCGTTATCACCGCCAACGAAGATTACCTTGCCGCCATTGGCCAACGACGCGTCCAGCTGTTTCAACAGTGGCAACATCGCTGGGTCGGCGACGCCGCCTTGCAGGTGGATCAACGTACGCTTGTGGTAGATCCCATCCTTCAGGTCGGTCAGCACCACCAATGCCGTGCAATCGCTGATTCCCCGGGTATACAGGATCGAATTGGCATCCAGGCGTTGTGCCGATTCGGTGACCGGTACATAAACCTTCTCCGGAACCAACGGTGAACCCGCGAGCAACTGCTGGCCACTCTGCGTCGTGGACGTATCAATTGGCGCCTCGTACAGCTGCTTGACGGGGCCGTCGTGCACGCTCGCTTTGCTCGTCCACCCTTCGTCATGGGTACTGACCCTGAACTCGAGCTTGTCAGGGTGGGTGCTGTAGGTGCGATAAGGGGTGGCCGGCTTTTTCTGGGTAAACAGGGCTTGCAGGCCTTCGTTCATGGCGCTTTGGGTGGGAAACGTGGCAAGGCCCAGGTTCGGGTCATAAAAAAAGAACTGCTTGTTCACGCCATCAACCTTCACGCCCGCCATCATCGCGTGACCCGGTGAACCGATCATCAGGGTCGTGGACGTGGTGGCGCGGCCCAGCTCGGCGATCAGCTCATCGTGGGATACTTGCCGCACTGGGTTGCCGGCGTGGAACACGGCCGGGGTGCTCACCTGTTTCTGTACGTCCTGCAGTGTCTTGGTAAAGGTTACAGAGGCTGGATGAGTCGGTTTTGCGGCGGCGCTGAACATGTTTTCAATCAGCGTTTGACCTTTGCCCTGCTCGAGCGCCGAGGCCATGATCTTGGAGAGCGCGGCACATTGGCCTTGGGACAGTGAATCCACCTGACTGAGGTAAAACAGCTGGGGATTGGCGGTGAATGTGCCACCCGCCGCATCAATGAGCGACTGCGCCTGCTGTACTCCACTGAAGGCATGCTGGACGGCAAGGCGCTCGCGCTGGCGTACCAGGGCGCCAACCTGCGCCGCCGTCAGGCCGTCGGTCTGTGCCAACTTCATGACCTGCTCGGCATTCAGCCGGGAGGAAAAGCCCTTGATGCTATAGGGGTCACCCGCGTTGTAGCCGTTATTGAATGCGGTGCTGGACGGCCCGTTCCTGAGCTTTTGTTCGAGCGCCCTGAAGTTTTCGCGAATGCGCCGGGACGGTTCGGACAGAGCCGGCGCGGCGCCTTGCCAGCTTTGCAATCGCTCGTCAGTGGCCCGCAATGAGGGCGTAAAGTCATCCACCGCGCGCTGTCCACCTGCGGGGCTGTAGGCGTGCCATTTTCCGTTGTGCAACACGGCAATACCCTGGACGACGTCGCCATTGACCTTATATACCCCCATCGCGGCGGCGTCGTAGGCTCGACTGGCTTTAAACACGTCATAGTGCCCCGCAGTGCCGCGTACCTGATTTATCACCGCCCTGAAGCGGTGCGCGCTTGCACGGCCCACGCTCGCGACGGCATCCTCGACGCCAGGAATCGGGCTCAACGCCCCGACAGCGCTACGCCCAAGGATCCGGCCGACACTCCAGGCCTTGGCTGCCGTGGAGCCAACACCACTGACTGCACGCGCCACCCGTCCCGCCGCCGAAGCGCCGGCAACGCCAAAGCCCAGCGTATCGAAAAACAGGTCTTGAATGCCGCCGTCGACATCGCCGCGATTGAACTTGGTAATGGCCCCATAGAGCGGGATCAGCCCGGTTATAAATTCGCGAATCTTTCGAATGGGCGGTATTTCACTTTCAAAGGTCGTCAGGCCCCTGGTCTCCCTGACGATCTTCTTTCGCACCTGATCGTACATATTGTCCCGCACCAGTTGCGCAATACGAAAGGTTCGGTCGCTGTGGTAGGTCTGGGGAACACCCGAAGTATCGCGTTGTTCGGCGAAAAGCTGCGCGTCCTCCGGCTGGGTCGACACTTTTTCTATATAACGTCGATCAGCTGGAATGTCGGCATAGGTCGTGACCGAGATCTTGTCATCATCAAGCGGCCTGGGGTGCACCTCGAATCGGTATTCGAAGGCCCGATGGCCAACCGGGAAATCTTTCTCAAGGTCAGGCCTGCGGATGATCTTGTGTTGATTGGGATTGACTTCGTAAACCCTGAACTCGTCCTCGTGTTGGGCACGGACCAGCAAAGGTTTCTGCCCGTCCGGCTGGCCACGGCGCCAATCCGGAAGAGACTTGGATTGATGGTGGATCAACTCCTCACGGTAGACCTCGACCTTGCCATATTCAATGAATTCGCGGTCCTTCAAGGGCAACTGGGTGAGCATGTACACGATGGCGTCAAACGAGCTGATTTCCAGTTGATCCAGATGCTCGTTGACCTTCGTCTCGAATTGCTGGTTGAAGTCAGGCAGGTTCAGGGTTTTCGCTTGATTGACGATCTGGGCAATGGGTACACCTGGATCGTTCGACGCCCATTGCGCGGTCACGACTCGGGGTATTGGGGCTGCGCGAAATGCGTTCCTTGGGGGAATGACTTGAGGTGCATCCAGCAACTTGCCCTCAACCGCCAGGTCCACCACGGAATAAGGCCCAGGCTCATCTTTGTCACGCGGTTTGCGGTAAATACATTTTTTTTCGTAGTCAGTATCGGCGCCAAAAGTTTCCTTGAGCCAATCCAGTGTCATCTGTTTACGATCGGGGATATCGGAACGCTTGATCACTGAGGCCCGGGACAGCCGGAGCACCTCTTCATCGAAGGCCTTGCGTATGCGCGACATCTGCGCGGGGGAATGGTCGTCAGTCGGGCTGGCAGGAAGGATGCCTCGGCAAACCGCCCAGTCGATGATTGCAAAGTCCTGGGCCTGTTGGGCAACGCGTTGATCGGCGCGCGTGACCGGTGCAATGTCATCGAACGCCATGACCTGGGCATAGCTCATTGTCGCGACACTGCCAGGCGACTGGGCCTCGATGCGCGCGACTGCCGTACATAGGCTGACCCAGCTGTGGGAGCCATAAACGACCCCGGGCGGGATATCCCTGACCAAGAACTGCGGGGCCTTGCGCGCGAGTAACAAGTGGGCCGCAGCCGGTGCCATGGCTTCGCTGGCTCGGCTGCGGGTCATGAGATGTTCGGTCAAACCGGCAACGACCGTCGAGGCGGGTTGACCCCAGAAGCGGCTGTCGTCCAGGTCAAAACCCGCCACTCGATTGCGCGGTGGCGGTTGTACGCTGCCCAGCAAGCTCTCTCGGTCGAGCGAGACTTGCAATCCCGCCAGGAGCCAATCGGTATCGCTGCCGGGCGTTGAACCCGCGTCAACCTTGGCGCGCATTACACGCCCGACCTCTTGGGCCGCCGGCGAATTGATCAATGCGCTGATCACGCGTCCGGGTTCGGCGGCCTCAGCCTCGCTCAGTCGCAGCGTGCGTGTCAGCAAACCAAACAGTTCCGAGTCAGCGGGCAGCTCCAGTGCTTGCACCGGGTGGTAGTACACCGCCAGTAGCTGCTCGTGGGACGGCGGTTGCAACCAGGACATCGCTCCGCCGTAATCACCCAATGTTTGCGTCGGGAGGGGGGCTCGTCGGACGTAGCTCAACAGGTTCTTCAACGCGTCAAAATCGGTGGGCAGGTTCCAGCCGTGATCCTGGATAAACTGTTTGAGGGTGACCTTATCCCCCGCTCCAAGCCTATTGAACTGCGCGTAGGTCGAGCTCGGTTCGACCTCCATTGTGTGGACCTGGAGGAGATTCGCGATACGCTCGTTGAACTGCTGGTCCACCTGCTCTTGCGTCATCCCCGGAGGGTTCAGGCGTTTCTGCTCCCTGAACAATGGAAGTTGCTGGTCGAGGCCTGTCAGCACCGCCTGCGTAAAATGCTCTACGTTTTTATTGTCCGGCGATACCGCCTGCCCCCTTGCCTGCAAAGACGCGTTCACAGGGGGTTGAATGGCGCGTTTGGGGCGGGAAGTGACAGCGGTTTGCAGCGCGGGCGTCGATCTCGGCGGGGTGTTCGATACAGGTTGCGCGTCCGCTGGGAGTGGCGGGCTCACGGAAAAGTCCGGTGAGCGCATATTCACAGTGATCATTTCGATTTCCGGCCTCAGATAAACTCATCGAGCCTTCAGGGCACTGAAGGCAGAAAGTGGTCGTACTGAGTGAAGAAAACGAGGGTCATGAATCCACGGAGTGCGCGTTAAAGCATGACCGGATGTATCAGGCGCAGGACATCACGCGAGTAAGCGCTGGATGTGCTCTTGTAGCGTATCCAAGTCAAACGGCTTGGCCAGGATCGGCGCGTTGCGCGTGATCGGGCTGTTGCAGTCGAGAATTTCCTGCGGGTAACCACTGATGAAGATCACTTTCAATTCCGGCCGCAACAGCAGCGCGGGCTCGGCGATCTGCACCCCGGAAATCCCGCCGGGCAAACGGTAATCGGTGACCATCAGGTCCAGGTGTGGCTTGGAGGCAAGGATTTCAAAGGCCTGCTCCCCATCGATTGCCTTCAACACCCGATAGCCCAGGCCCGCCAGGTATTCACCCAGCACAAACATAATGGATTCATCGTCCTCGACGATCAGAACGACATCTTGTGCATCTTCACTCATGGGAAGCCTTTGTCCGGTCAATTGCTGCAATTACGACCATGGGGTCACGCAGAGGTTGCGTCGAGGTGACGATTGATTTCATGTCGACGCCTGCAAGGGCAGGCACACCCGAAACAAGGCGCCCTCGCCTATCTGGCTCTCGACCTCGATAGCGCCACCGTGGGCCGCAACGATCTGCTCGGAAATGAACAGCCCCAGGCCCAGGCCCGCCGCCACTTGGCTGGCGGAAACCCGTTCGAACTGCTGGAAAATACGCTTCTGGTTGTCTTCGCTGATGCCAATGCCGTGGTCGCGCACTTCCACACGGGCTTCGCCGTGTTCGCTGTACACGCGCACCTCTACCGGGCTCTTGGCCCCGTAGCGCAGGGCATTGGTCAGCAGGTTGGTGACCACCTGCTCGATGCGGAACTCATCCCAGTTGCCTTCCACCGGCCCATCGGCCACCAGGGTCATGGTCGAGTCCGCCGCCGCGACCTGGGGCGCGAAGTTTTCCACCAGGTTGCTCACCAGTTGTGTCAGGTTAAAACGCGCCGGGCGTATTGACAGTTTGCCGGTGCGGATGCGCGATACGTCGAGCATGTCCTCAATCAGTCGGATCAGGCTCTGGATCTGGCGTTCATCGCGGTCGACCATGGCATGCATTTTGTCCAGGGTGAACGCGGCGGCGTTGTCGCGGGCCAGGTGCATCTTGCGCAGCTGGGTCTCAAGGATCAGCCCGTTGAGGGGCGTGCGCACTTCGTGGGCAACGATCGACATGAAATCGTCACGCATGCGCACGGCCTGCTCCAGCTCGGCCTGGGTGGCCTGCAGGCGTGCCAGCAGCTGTTCCTGCTCGCGACGGCTGCGCTCCAGGGCTTCGACCTGTAGCTTCATGGCCTTGCTTTGGCGGTACAGGTCGACGAACACATTGACCTTGCTCTTCACCGCGTGGATATCCAGCGGCTTGTGCAGGAAGTCCACGGCGCCGCTTTCGTAGCCCTTGAAGGCGTAATTGAGTTCGCGGCCGGCGGCGCTGACGAACACAATCGGGATGTTCTTGGTTTTTTCGGTACCGCGCATCAATTCGGCCAGCTCGAACCCGTTCATGCCGGGCATCTGCACGTCGAGAATCGCCATGGCGAACTCGTGCTCCAGCAACAGGGACAAGGCCTCGTCGGCGCTCAATGCCTTGAACACCTGGCGGTCCTCGCGCTTGATCAGCGCTTCGAGGGCCAGCAGGTTTTCCGGCAGATCGTCGACGATCAGCAGTTTGGCCTGGACAGTACTTAACATGGGGAATATTCCAGGGAAGCCAGCAATGAGCCAATGTGGCTCAACGTCAGAATGTGGTCAGGTGTATGCAGCGCCAGGGCTGCACGTGGCATGACAGCGACACGTGCTTCAGTGGGTTCTTGCACGACGGTGGTACCACCCTGCTGCTTGACGTGAGCCAGGCCGCGGGCGCCGTCATGGTTGGCACCGGTCAGCAGGATCGCCATCAAGCCTTTGCCGTAGGCATCGGCGGCGGATTCAAACAGGAAATCAATCGCCGGCCGCGAATGGTGCACCCGGTCTTCCTGGCTCAGGGACAGGCTGCGGTCTTGCTCCACCGAGAGGTGATAACCGGGGCCGGCAAAGTACAGGGTGCCGGGCTTGAGCACTTCCTTGTCCCGCGCCTCCACCACCGGCATGGCAACCCGACGGTCAAATACCTCGGCCAATTGGCTGCGGCGTTCGTCCGGCAGGTGTAATACGGTGATGATCGGCAAGCCGAAGTCTGCGGGCAATTGGCCAAATATTGTCAGCAGCGCCTCCACGCCACCGGCGGAGGCGCCGATGACGATAGCTTCTATGCCCCGGACCAATGCCGGGCTGGCAGACGCTTGGCTCATAGCTTCCGGTAGATCCGTTCCTGTTTGACCAAGGGTTCGAACTGTTTGCCGAACGCGGAGAAATCCAACGTCTCCTTGCTGCCCAGCACCAGGAAGCCGCGATGACACAGCGACTCGTGGAACAACCCAAATGCACGATCCTGCAATTTTTTATTGAAGTAAATCAATACGTTGCGACATGAAATTAACTGAGTTTCTGAGAATACACTATCGGTCGCCAAGCTGTGGTCGGCAAAGGTGACATTCTCGCGCAGCGTCTTATCGAAGATGGCGTAATCGTATGCCGCCGTGTAGTAGTCGGCAAATGAACGTTGCCCACCAGCCTGCTGATAATTGGCGGTGTAGGCGCGCACGTTCTCCAGGGAAAAGATGCCCTGCTTGGCTTTGTCCAGCGACGCCGGGTTGATGTCGGTGGCATAGATGATCGTTCGCTCCAGCAACCCCTCTTCGCGCAGCAGGATGGCCATGGAGTACACCTCCTCGCCCGTGCTGCAACCGGCGATCCAGATCTTGATCGACGGGTAGGTCTTGAGCAGCGGCACCACCTCCTGGCGGATCGCCAGGAAGTGCGACGGGTCGCGAAACATCTCGCTCACCGGGATCGTCAGGAACTGCAGCAACTGCATGAACGCGGCCGGGTCGTGCAGCACGCGCTCCTGCAAGGCGGAAATGGTCGCGCAATCAAACTGGCGCAGGGCGTGGGCCACGCGGCGCTTGACCGACGCGCCGGAGTAATCCCGGAAGTCGTAGCTGTACTTGAGGTAAATCGCCTCGATCAACAGGCGCAGCTCAATGTCGCTGCTTTTTTCCAAAAAACTTCGCTCCACTTAAATGCGTTCCATCTTCGGTAGCCATACGCGAATCAGTGAGAACAGACGATCCAGGTCGATCGGTTTGGCCAGGTAATCGTTGGAGCCGGCTGCCAGGCAGCGCTCCTGATCGTCCTTCATGGCCTTGGCCGTTACCGCGATGATCGGCAGTTTCTTCCAGCGCGGGTCCTGGCGGATCAAGGCAGTGGCCTCGTACCCGTCCATTTCCGGCATCATCACGTCCATCAGCACCAGGTCGATATCGTCGACTTCATTGAGTTTGTCGATGGCTTCACGGCCGTTACGCCCGATCACCACCACCGCGCCTTTGTGCTCCAGGGCACTGGTCAGGGCGAAGATGTTACGCACATCGTCGTCCACCAGCAGGATCTTGCGCCCCTCGAAGACTTTATCGCGGCTGCGGGCGGTCTTGAGCATCTTTTGGCGATCATGGGACAGCTGGGATTCGACTTTGTGCAGAAAGAGTGTGACTTCGTCCAGCAGGCGCTCGGGCGAGCGGGCGCCCTTGATGATGATCGAGCGCGAATACTTGCGCAGTTCGGCCTCTTCATCACGGGTCAGGTTGCGACCGGTGTAGACGATCACCGGCGGGAACGAGCAAATGTCCTCGGTGGCCATGCGCTTGAGCAGCTCGTTGCCGAGCATGTCCGGCAGCTTGAGGTCAATGATCATGCAGTCGTAGATATTGGTGCGCAGCAGGTCCAGGGCGGCCTGGGCGTAACCGACGTCGGTGATCTCGATGTCATCGTCACCGATCAGGCGGGCGATGCTGTCACGTTGCAGGTCATCGTCCTCCACCAGCAGCACGCGCTTGACCTTCTGGGTCAGCTTGGCTTCCAGGCGCGCGAACACGTCCTTGAGCTCTTCGCGGGTGGTTGGCTTTACGGCATAACCGATGGCGCCCATGTGCATGGCGGCTTCCACGCGATCTTCCACGGAAATCACGTGCACCGGGATATGCCGGGTGTTGGCGTGTTCCTTCAGGCGTTGCAGTACGGTCAGCCCGGAGTGGTCCGGCAGGCGCATGTCCAGCAGGATCGCGTCGGGAATGTACTCCTCGGCCAGGCTGTAGCCTTCGTCGGCGCCATGGGCCACCAGGCAGTTGTAGCCCAGCTCGTGGGCCAGGTCGAAGAGGATACGCGCAAAGTTCGGCTCATCCTCCACCACCAGGATGCAGCGCGTGGTGAACGGGGCCTTGTCGCGGTCGTCGGCAAAGCGTGGGATCTGGCTGGCATCGGCCACCGGCAGCGGCGACACCTTGACGGCGACCGGAACCGGTGCGGGCGCCACCACCACTTGGCGGGGCTGCTCGATCGGCGCCGCGTCTTCTTCGCGTTCTACATACTGCTCCGGCAATACCAGGGTGAAGACACTGCCCTTGCCTGGCTCGCTGGTCACACTGATATAGCCACCCAGCAGGGTCGCCAGGTCGCGGGAGATCGACAGGCCCAGGCCGGTGCCGCCATAGCGGCGGTTGGTGGTGCCGTCGGCCTGGCGGAAGGCTTCGAAAATGCTTTCCTGCTGGTCCGGGGCAATGCCGATGCCGGAGTCGCGAACCGTGAAGGCAATGCCCTCCCCTGACGCGCGGGACACCGACAAGCTGACCTCACCCTGCTCGGTGAATTTGACCGCGTTGGACAGCAAGTTCTTGAGGATCTGTTCCAGGCGCTGGCGGTCGGTGAACAGCATGGTCGGTGAGCCAGCCTGCACGTCCACCCGGAACCCCAGCTTGCGGTCGGCCGCCAGCGGCTCGAACATCCCGCGCAGGCCGTCTACCAGGCGTGCCACGCTGGAATTTTCCGGACGCACTTCGAGCTTGCCGGCCTCGACCTTGGAAATATCCAGGATGTCGTTGATCAGGTTGAGCAGGTCATTGCCAGCGGAATAGATCGACTCGGCAAACTTGACCTGCTCGGCGCTGAGGTTTTCCTGGGGGTTCTCGGCCAGCAACTTGGCCAGGATCAGCGAGCTGTTCAGCGGTGTGCGCAGCTCGTGAGACATGTTGGCGAGGAATTCGGACTTGTACTTGCTGGAGCGCTGCAACTCTTCGGCGCGGTCTACCAGCTCAAGCTGGGCCTGGTTCAGCTCAATGTTCTTGCGGTCCATGGCGTCGCGTTGCTCGGCCAGGGTCTCGGTCTGCTCGGCCAATTGTTCGTTGGTCTGCTCCAGCTCGGCCTGCTGGGTTTCCAGGTGGGCCTGGGACTCCTTGAGGATGCGCGACTGTTCTTCCAACTCTTCGTTGGCGGTCTTGAGCTCTTCCTGCTGAACTTGCAGCTCTTCGTTGAGCTGCTGGGTCTCGGCCAGCACTTCTTGCAGACGCTGGCGGTAGCGGGCGGCTTCGATCGAAGTGCCGATATTGCCGGCGATCAGTTCCAGCAGCTCTTCGTCGCGCTCTTCCAGCGGACGCAGGAAGCCCAGCTCGATCACACCATTGACACGGTCATCATCGCTGGTGGGCATGACCAGAACGCTGCGGGTCGGGCCTTCGCCCAGGCCGGAGCTGACCTTGAAGTAATCCACCGGCACATCATCCAGGCGAATCAGCCGATCCAGTTGGGCGGCTTGGCCGACGATGCCTTCGTCACTGTAAATCGCTTGCTCACGCTGTTCCTGCTCGCGGGAGAAGCCATAGGTGGCCACGCGCTTAAGGCCGCCGTGTTCTTCTCGCACGTACAGCGCGGCAACAGCCGAGCCCATGTACTGGGCAAAAAATTGCAGGATATTGCGGCCGAGCATATTAAGGGTGAGCTGGCCAAGCACTTGTTCAGCCAGTTCGGTCTGGCCATTGCGCAGCCAGGCTTGCTGCTCGAGCCGTCGCGCAATCTTCTGTTGCGACGCGAGGTTTGCGCTGTAACTCTCCGATAAAGCTAGCAAATTCTTGCGACCGATATAGGCCAGGAAGCCACTCAAGCCGAGCACGAAGGCCAAGTACAGGGTGACGCTGATCACCGTCGTGCGGGTAACTTCCTCATTACGGGTGATGCGGAACTGCTGCTCCATCGCCACCGCATCGTCGTATTCCTTGCGGATCTCATCGGTCAAGCGTTTGCCGCGGCCGGCCTTGACCGCGCTGCGGTAGTCACCGCTGGTGCGCTGCATGTCAATCATCGACTGGGCGTACTTGTTCCACTCGGCCTGCAAGCCTTCCAGGCGCTTGAGGCGGTCCACCTGCTGCGGATTGTCGGCTACCAAATCTTGCAGGTTGCGCAGGTCGGCAATGATGCGCGGCTTGGCAACCTCATACGGGTCAAGGAAATGCTCGTCGCCGGTAATAAGGAAACCGCGCATGCCGGTCTCCAGGTCGACCGTCAGCTTGGACGACTCATTGAGGTTGTTAATGACCCGGTCGGTGTGCTCCACCCACTGGATCACCGACAGCAGATAGGTGATCAAAACGACGAAAAACACCGCGCTGAGCACGCCCACACCCAAGGGCAATGCCACGTTTCGGCTTAGGAGGTTACGAAAGCTCTTTTCATCGACGGACGACGCGGGAGTCATGGGCATGCCTTGGCCAAATACGGAAAAACCGGGAGTTTGCCCCAAAGTGACAGGCAAAACCATTTTTCTAGAACGGTTTTGTACAGATTCCTACAAAGGAACAGGCTATTCTCTCTGGTCTTTTCTATCGCATTGTTTTTACGGCCAGCGGGAACTTGTCACGAGTGCGCGCTTACTCAAGGAAGAGGCCTGACAGAACGGCCGCGTGTAAATCCTCGCCTTTTTTGGGAATTCCATACTATGTCCGCAGTCACCTCCACCATCCTTGTTGTTGAAGACGACGCCATCGTGCGCATGCTGATCGTCGATGTCCTGGAGGAGTTGGAATTCAGTGTGCTGGAGGCTGCCGACGCAGAAGAAGCGCTGGCAGTGGTGAATAGCACCGAGCAGGTCATCGACCTGATGATGACCGACAATGGCCTGCCAGGCATGGATGGCAAGGAACTGGCAGAGCATGTGCGCAAACTGCGCCCCGCCCTGCCCATCCTGTTTGCCAGTGGCTACGCGGAAATCGACGTGCCTGCCGGCATGCAGGTGATTGCCAAGCCGTTCTCCATCGATCAATTGCGCGACAAAGTCAAATCGATGCTGCCCGACGCCTGAGCCCCGCTGCCGCCCAATCAGGGCGGCCACTTGCGAGCATAGCCTGCCGAGGGGCTGATACCTGCGCTCCACAGGCACCTGAACCTTCGATTCGAAGAACGACACTCACTGGATTCTCATCGGTTTTGGTGCGGGCAACGCCTGGAAAGCCGGCAGTAACCTGTTCAATGCCTCTGTCGAGCTACAGTGGACAGTGGCGAGCCAGGGTGACGGCTCGCCCGAGTTCACGCTGCTCGCAGGGATTAACGTGACGTTCGACAAATAAACCGGTTTACTCGGCGGTTTAATCCCACGCCCTTAAAAAAGATCTCTGGAAGGACGCTACAACATGATTGGAAAACCGACGCGCCTGCTGTTGGCGAGCCTCTCGATTCTCATGAGTACCGGCGCCTGGGCCGATTTCACCGCAACCCCCAGTGAAGCCCGGGCTATCGCCAAGGAAGCCTATTTGTATGGCTACCCGGTGGTGGAGATGTACAAGACGCTCTACACCCAAGCCGTCGACAAGGGCGGGGCCAACTTCAAGGCGCCGTTCAATCACATCGGCAACACTGCCCAGGTGTTCACGCCCAAGGACACCGCCTTCGTCACCCCGAACTCAGACACGCCTTACTCCTTCGTGTGGCTGGACCTGCGCAGCGAGCCCCAGGTGCTGACCTTGCCCAAGATCGAAGACAACCGCTACTACTCGGTGCAGTTGATCGACCTCTATACCCAGAACTTCGCCTACCTGGGCACCCGGAGCACCGGCAACAACGGCGGCCACTACATGATCGCCGGTCCCGACTGGAAGGGTCAGCAGCCGGTGGACATCGACCGTGTGGTGTACAGCGAAAGCAATATCGCCTATGCCCTGTACCGCACGCAGCTGTTTGATGAAAAAGACCTGAACAAGGTCAAGCAGATCCAGAGCGGCTACAAAGTGCAGCCGTTGAGCAGCTACGTGAAGCAACCCGCCCCCGCCAAGCCGCCGAAGATTGAATGGCCCAAGCCTATGGCAACCATGACCGAGGGCCCGCAACTGTTTCGCTACCTGAACTTTATGCTGGCCTTTGCCGCACCGCAGGACAGTGAAAAAGACCTGCTGGCGCGGTTTGCCAAGATCGGGATCGCCCCGGGCGCACCGTTCAAGGTCAAGGAATTGACCGCCGAACAACGCAAGGCCCTGGAAGACGGTATCTCGGATGCCCGCGCCGAGTTCGCCGCATTCAAGAAGGACAAGATTGACACCCACCAGGTCTCCAGCGGTGAGCTGTTCGGCAGCCGCGACCGCCTGAAAAACAACTACCTGTACCGCTACGCCGGCGCCGACATGGGTATTTTCGGCAACTCCACCGACGAAGCGGCTTATCTCGGCTACTTCGTCGACAGCGAAGGCAAGCCCGCCAACGGCGCGCGCCACAGCTACACCGTGCATTTCGCCAAGGACCAGTTGCCAGCCGCCGACGCGTTCTGGTCACTGACCATGTATGACGCCAAGACCAAGCTGCTGGTGCCCAACCACAAGAAACGCTACCTGATCAACTCGCGGATGCTCTCCAGCCTCAAGCGCGACGCCGATGGCGGCCTGACCCTGGCGCTGCAGCACCACGAGCCACCCAAAGCCGAACAAAGCAACTGGTTGCCGGCCCCACCGGGACCGTTTTATGCCGTGTTGCGCATTTACCTGCCCAAGCCTGAGGTGGGCAACGGTCAATGGAAGCTGCCGCCCCTGACCCCACTCAAGTAACACCGCGTGCCCGGTCGCGACAGGGATTGACCGGGCATCGACGACTCACGCGCCCTGATGCGCAGCTTCCTCAACCTGTGCCAAACCGGTAATGTGCGCGCGATTGTTTAGGGAGTTGCACCGCACATGACTTGCTGGAATGTCCTTGGCCTGCCGCCGGATGCCGATAGCCGCACGATCAAGCGCACCTACGCCGCGCTGCTGAAGCAAACCCGGCCGGATGAAGACCCCGAAGGGTTTCAACGCCTGCGCGAAGCCTATGAGGCCGCGCTGGAGTGGCACCAGGGGTTGCAGGAAGCCGACGAGGTGGTCATTGAAACCCGGGGCAACACCCTGGGCGAGCAGTATCAGGCGGCAATGGCCAATGGCAGCGCCCTGCACTTTGAAATCCACCTGTTGTTGCGCGATATCGAGAACGATCTCAGCCCCGACGAAACCCGCTGGGCGTTTGCAACCTTCAACTGGCTGACGGCCTGGCAGCGCCTGGAACTGCCCGGCGAGTTGATCGAAAAGCTTGAGCGCAAACACCGCGCGGCATTGCAGCAACCCTTGCGCCAGGCCCTGGAGCAAAAAGACGAAGCCGCCTTCCTGGCCGCCTACGCGGCACGCACGGAGTGCCCCTGGGTGAACAATCACCCGCATGCCGAGTGGTTCAACCAATGGTTGGCGCGGCTGCTGGTGCACAGTCATTACTGGTCGAGCGCCGTCTTCGAGGCGGTGTGTACCGGCCAGAACTGGCACGGCGGTGCAGATCATGAATGCCCTGCCGGCGACTGGGCGGTGCTGTTGCGGCGCCAACAAGCACCGGCCTTCATCGCGCGCCAGCGTGTCATGGCCAGCGAGCCGCCCTTCAGCCCACAACAACGGGCCGCGCGGTTGCTGCTGGCACCCATGAGCCTGGGCCAGCGCCGCGCATTCGCCCAGCGCCTGGACGAGCACGACTGGAAAGCCTGCCAGACGCTCAGTGCCGATATCTACGCCGAGCACGTGGCCGAAGCCGAAGCCATGCCCGGCGGTACCGTGTATTTCTGGCAAGGCTGGGACACGGCCATGGACACCTGGCCGTGGATCGTCGCACTGTTCCTGAGTTGCCTGGTGGGCGTGCTGGTAAACGCCGACCCTCTGGTTGGCCAAGTAGTGCCGACCCTGGGCTACGGCATCCTTTGGGCAGTCGGCGCGGTGATCGGCGCCGGGTTGGCCTGGCAGGTCTGGCGGCCCCTGGCCCACCAGTATCGGGTGCTGGATGAGCAGCTCAGTGCCCGCCTGCCACGCGCGCTCAGCCCGACTCACTTACCGTTGCTGCCGATACGCGACCTGGTGCCTGGGCTGATCCTCGCCGCCGCGCTGGGTTATGCGTTCGGGCTCTTTGCCAGCCTGACTCTGGTGGTGGCCTTGGCCGCCATCGGCGTGGCCAAGCGACCGTTCATGGATCATCACACTCCGTGGACCACCCGCCATCCCCGCTGGAGCGCGCTGGGCATGGTGCTGTTCTTCGTCTGCGGGGTTGGGCTGTACGTCGGCTTGGTGCTGCTCGACAACCAGCACCTCGTCACCCGTAACCAGGGCCTGCAACAGTGGACCGAACGCTTGTGCAGCCGCATGCCACGCTCGGCGCCGGAATGCCAGGCCCCTGCGACCCACGCGCAGTGGTATGGCCAGGAGGCCAAGCAATGAATCCGAAATTGTTGTTACCCATCGGCCTGGTGCTGGGCCTGGGATTGCTCGGGGTTGCCGGCGCCACCAAGCCGCTGCAACGCGTGCAGTTGTGGCTGGACCAGCGCGACAGTCCCTACACCGCCACGGCCAGTGCGCTGGCACCGATTATTGACTGCGTGAACCGTATCGACCGGAATACGCGCCTGGCCTACTACCGCATGCAATCGCCACAGCCTGAAACGCCCAACCAGGATAAGTTCGGCGACCGTGACGAACCTGAACCGAGGCATATCCAGGCGGCCGTCTGCTCGCAGCTGTACACGCTCAAACTGCAGCGCCAGCAGCCCGGCAGCCATTTGCTTGAGCTCGCCACGACCTATGCCGACAAGCTGAATTCATTCACATCCCTGGCGGACATGGTCGAGCCAGTACAGACCAATGGCATGCCGCCGAACGTGCGGCAAATGGTAGCGCAAGCCATGAACAATAGCCTGAAAGGGCAATTGGACCAGCGGGGCGAAGACTACCTGAAGGCATCCGCCGCGTTGCGCAACCTCTTGGAAGAGGAAGACATCCGTGTGCGCCCCGCCCAACTGGCACTGCTGGAATCACGGTTTGGCCGGGACCTGCATTGGCACCTGCTCAACCATATGATCGCGGCCCGCCAGGCAGTGAACCAGATCGACAAGGGCGTGCGCGACGCCAGCCTGACGCCGCAACAACTGCTCAGCCTGATCGATACGCTGCAACAGGCCAGCGACGCCAGCCAGGCCTTCCTGGTAAAAATGCCGCGCGACAAGCGCGAGGAAGAGGCCATCCACCTCTGGTACGCCACCCGCGCCTCCGCCGACGACTACCTCAAGGCATTGCGCACCCTGCACCAGGACTGGCTGGACCACGCCACGCCGCAGCGACTGAGTGACGATTACTCCCTTGTCACCCGTCGCTACGACATCCTGCTCAGCTTCTACAACCGGCCGGCGAGGAACGTGTATTAGCCGCTAGTGCTTTTTCAGCTTCAGGAACGACTGATGCAGGTCCGACGCCCAGCCATCGATCACGCCTTTCACGTCGTCGGCCTTCATCACCTGCGAGTCATTGGCCAGTGGCTTGCCGGTGCCTTTGCGCACCACCTGGGCAATCACCTTGCCACTTGAACCGTCGAGAAACTGCGCCTCGGTGCCCAGGGTGGTTTCCTGATCCCGGATGCCGGTGCCAGTGCTCACCGCCGCCGCGACCAGCGCCACCGGGACGAATTCATAGGGCTTGAGGCCTTCGGTCTTGCTGCTCACGGCGGTGATCGCCGCACGCACCACGATCACGCCGGGGCCAGGGCCGTTGGCCAGGGGCAGGGATTTTTCCAGTTCCCGCTTGAGCGCCTGGTTGTAGTAAGTGTTGATGCCGTTGAGGGTACTGTCGGGGATTTTCGTGGTGGCCTGGGGCTTGGGGTAGAACTGGGTCGGCTCGATGTACACCGCCGTGTAGCGGCTCAGGTCCAGCTTGGGATCGACCCAGCGCATCACCTCGGCACCCGAGGGGGACTTGGCTTCCCTGAGCTGGCTGTAGTCCGAGAGAAAGCCGGAGTACTCATCCGGTTGTGTGACCTTGCTGGCACAACCGGTCATGGCGATCGACGCCACGCACAGCGTACTGATCATTAGCCTTCGTTTCATCATTGAACTCCCTGGCGATCATCATCGAGACATGGAGCTGTAGGTATAGCCAATCCTGGCCAACTCGCCTTATTTCCAGCGTCTGTATGACAGACCTGCCGACCCTGTAGGCGCCGGCTTGCCGGGGATGATCGTCAACGATAACGCGTACTATCAGCCACGTTCGCGTGGAATCAGGCTCTGCAACTGCGAGGCGAGGAAGTTGGCGTCGAAGCCAAAGGTGTCCGGGTCTTTCAGGCCGTTTGTTTTCTTCCACAGCCAGTCGTTTTTGTCTGCGGGCAACACCAATGACACGCTGCCATGCCGTGCAGCAGTCAAGCCTATGACCGACACGGAGATCAACCCGCCCGCCCCCATCACATCCGGTACGAATTCAACCGGTTTGCCGGTGATCTGCACGGTCAGTTTTTCGGTCTTGAAGGTCGACGCTTCCACCGGCACGCTCGGGCCACTGGCGACATAGGCCTCGCGGCGCACCTCCAGCAACCCCACCGTCTTCACCGGCTCAAGCCATTGCTCGATCTGCCCGAACAACTCATCGAGCTTTTGCGCCCAGCGGGCAGACTGCACATCGAATTGCTGCTTTTTATGCGCTTCGCTGTCGGCGTAATGACGAAGCATCTCGCCCAATTGCTGTACATCGTCCATTGCGGAGTTCCTTGGGTGAGCCAGGTTGCGAAGCCTGATCATGGCAGATGCGCTGCCTCTGCGTATGATTAACGCCCGCACGCCTCATGCCGGTTGCCCCGCGTACAGCCCAGTGCGCTGTGGTTGCCCTGGGCACCGCCGAGGGTGACCTGGTACCACTCGCTGCCATTTTTATCGACACCCAAGATGCCGATAGGGTTGGCCGCGCGCCAGGGCGCAGCTTCTATGGGGCGACTCTGCGCTTGCAGCGCAGTGCAGTGCATTGAAGATTCAGGTGGGTAGATATAAACCGGATCAGATGGGCCAGAAGCAGCGATTTCAGGCCTAATAAACTGATCCGCAACAATGAAGTTTTTCTGAGCCTGTTTTGTTTTACCCACGCTTCCTACAGTGCCGTCACTTGGAACCGTGGGAGGACTGAGCATGAGCACCGCAACAACCGGGCAGGCCTACAACTACAAGGTCGTGCGCCAATTCGTGATCGCTACCATTGTCTGGGGCGTGGTGGGCATGGCCATGGGCGTGTGGATCGCCTCGCAACTGGTCTGGCCCGAGATGAACCTGGACCTGCCCTGGACCACCTTTGGCCGCCTGCGGCCCTTGCACACCAGCCTGGTGATCTTCGGTTTTGCCGGCAGCGCACAGTTTGCCGCCAG
The DNA here is from genome assembly GCF_024112395.2 of Pseudomonas pergaminensis. Classification (NCBI taxonomy): domain Bacteria; kingdom Pseudomonadati; phylum Pseudomonadota; class Gammaproteobacteria; order Pseudomonadales; family Pseudomonadaceae; genus Pseudomonas; species Pseudomonas pergaminensis. The sequence continues at coordinate 3,454,883 of NZ_CP078013.2, forward strand.
CTATTACGCGGTACAGCGCACTTGCCAGGTGCGGTTGTTTTCCGACCGCCTGGCTGCATTTACCTTCTGGGGCTGGCAGTCAGTCATCCTGATCATGTTGATCAGCTTGCCGCTGGGCTACACCACCACCAAGGAGTACGCCGAGATCGAGTTCTCCGGCGCCGTGTGGATGGCGGTAGTGTGGGTGGCGTATGCCATCGTGTTTTTCACCACCGTGGTGCGGCGCAAGACCCGGCATATCTACGTGGGCAACTGGTTTTTCGGCGCGTTCATTCTGGTGATCGCCATGCTGCATGTGGTCAATCACCTGGCGATTCCGGTGGACTGGTTCAAGTCCTACCCGGTGTATTCCGGCGCGACAGATGCCATGGTGCAGTGGTGGTACGGGCATAACGCGGTAGGGTTTTTCCTGACCACAGGCTTTTTGGGGATGATGTACTACTTCGTGCCCAAACAAGTCGGACGCCCGGTGTACTCCTATCGCCTGTCCATCGTGCACTTCTGGGCGCTGATCACCCTGTACATCTGGGCTGGGCCGCACCATTTGCACTACACCGCGCTGCCGGACTGGGCGCAGTCCCTGGGCATGGCGATGTCGCTGATCCTGCTGGCGCCCAGCTGGGGCGGGATGATCAACGGCATGATGACCTTGTCCGGCGCCTGGCATAAATTGCGCACTGACCCGATCCTGCGTTTCCTGGTGTTGTCGCTGGCGTTCTACGGCATGTCGACGTTCGAGGGCCCGATGATGGCAATCAAGACGGTCAATGCCCTCTCCCACTACACCGACTGGACCATCGGCCACGTCCACGCCGGCGCACTGGGCTGGGTGGCGATGATCACTTTTGGTTCGCTGTACCACATGATCCCCAAAGTATTCGGCCGCGAGCAAATGCACAGCGTGCCGCTGATCAACCTGCACTTCTGGCTGGCGACCATCGGCACGGTGCTGTACATCGCCTCGATGTGGGTCAACGGCATTACCCAGGGCCTGATGTGGCGGGCAGTCAACGATGACGGCACCCTCACCTACTCGTTTGTCGAGGCCTTGCAGGCCAGCCACCCCGGGTTTGTAGTGCGCTTTGCCGGGGGTGTGTTCTTTCTCACCGGGATGCTGCTGATGACCTACAACACTTGGCGTACGGTGCGGGTCGCAGACCTGAACATGGCCCAGCTTGACGCCAGGATCGCCTGAGATGTGGAGCCTGCTGATGGTGGTGTGCCTGTATGGCGCAGTGGAGTACTGCCTGCATGGCCAGTGCGACAAGAGCCTGGAGGATGCCAGCCTGATCCCCTTTGCCGATGACCCGGAAGTGGCGCGGCGCGTGGAGTTGGCGACTGGCAAGCAGGTCAACGCGGTGGCGCCGCAAGCGCCGAGGCCAGGCTGGGTCAACCAGGACATGTGAACTGCACCGGTCATTTCGCCGCTAACTGCGTATGACTAATCCACGGCTGGTGCGTAAGGTGAGGCGACTTTCCTTGTCAGGAGTTTCGCATGCGCACCATCGGCCTTATCGGCGGCATGAGCTGGGAATCCAGCGCCGAGTACTACCGCATCATCAACCAGCGCGTGCGCGACCAGCTTGGGTCGCTGCGCTCGGCGCAACTGTTGATGTACAGCGTGGATTTTGGCCCAGTGGAGCAGGCCCAGCATGCCGGTCGCTGGGACGACACCGCGCTGATCCTCGAAGATGCCGCGCGCCGCCTGCAGGCGGGGGGCGCCGAGTGCGTGGTGCTGTGTACCAACACCATGCACCTTGTGGCGCCGCGTATAGAAGCGGCGGTGTCGATTCCGTTCCTGCACATCGCGGATGCAGCCGGTGCGGCGGCCGTGGAAGCCGGCACGCTCACGGTTGGCCTGCTCGGCACCGCGTTCACGATGGAGCAGGATTTCCTCAAATCGCGCCTGGCCGCCCAGGGCCTGACCGTGCTGGTGCCCGAGGTGGACGAACGCCAGGCCGTGCACCGGATCATCTATGAGGAATTGTGTGTCGGCGTGATCAGCGATGCGTCACGCAAGGTGTACCAAGGGGTGATCGAATCCCTGGCCGCACGCGGGGCCCAGGCGATCATCCTGGGTTGCACGGAAATCAGCCTGCTGATCAAGCCCGAACACAGCGACCTGCCGCTGCTGGACACCACCGAGCTGCATGCGCAGGCTGCGGTGGCGTTTGCCTTGCAGGACTAAGCGGACTTGCGCAGGCGGGCCATGCTCACGGTGTCGACAAACCGGCCGTCGCGCAGGGCGTAATCGCGCAATACGCCTTCGACCTCGAAGCCGAATTTACGGTACAGCGCCTGCGCTGCCTCGTTGTCGGCGTATACCGTGAGTTCTACGCGGCGCAGGTTCATCCAGTTGTCGGCCACGTCCAGCGCGGCCGACAACAGCCGCGAGCCGACGCCCTTGCCCTGCCACGCGGTCGCCACGCCCATACCGAACGAACCGACGTGGGCCTGACGCACACGCAGGTACTGTTCCAGGCCCAGCTGGCCGATCACCTCACCACCGTGCACAGCCACCAGCTGTAGCCGCCGTTCGTTGTCCTGGACCAGCCTGTTACGCCACGCCTCCACCGACTGGAAAGGCATTTGCAGCACCTGACGGCACACGGCCGGTTCGTTATAGAGCGCCGCGACCCCTTCAAGGTGGGCCTCGGTAAAGCGCTGGATCACGATAGCGGGTTCAGGTGCGTGCATTGTGTTTCATCCTTTGAAAGACAAGTGGCCGGCCAGTGTAGGGGGCGTTGTCGCCCGATGGCTAGGGGGCTGTATGGGTCGACCACAGCGCCGGCCAATCACCCGAAGCTACTCCGGTGCAGCGCGGCATCATGCGGAACTCGCTGAGCCGCAAGCGCTCGCCGTCAAATACCCAGGACCCTGTGCCGCCGCAGTCACCGATCCCACGCAGCTTATAGAAATAGCTCAGGGTGCCGGTGGCTTCGTCATACCACACTGAGCCCTGCAGCGCGGCGCCATCCAAGGGCAGCGGCTGTATGGCAAGGCTGGTTTCGTCGTAGGGCGCCTGCCGTTTACGGCTGTTGACGTCGTACTCACAGTTGTAGGCTGCACAGTCATAACGCACCACCGTTATTGCCTGTTGCGCCGTCAGCGCCCCAGCCGTTGCCTCGGGTTCTCCCTCCACCGGCCTAACCGCCTGCAACGCAGCGGCCATCAGGCTCGCCTGCTCTTGGGTGGTCAGGGCGGGGGGTGCAACAAACTTGCGCAGTACCGGCGTCGACATACGCGGCGGCACGTCACTGGCCGCGCCCTTGCCTGTTCGGGCCAGGGCCGTCACGTTATCCACCCGCCCCTGTACCGCGTCCATCAACAGCAGCGAAGCACTCAGCCCGCTCAGCGACACGTGCGCCTGCTCATCACCCGGCAACTGCAAACGCTGCCCGTTGCGCAGACGCTGCAACCAGCGACGCGCCGCAGCGTCCTCGATCACACCGTAAGACTGCACCTCGGGATCACCGCCCTGGTCGTCCAGCTCGACGTGCAGATCCCGGGTCAATTCCAGACCAAGGGGCTTACCGTCCAGCAGCAAGGTGGAAAGGTCGACGTCCTGACCTCGATGATCAAAGCGCAGACGCAAATAGCCCTCTGGCCCAGCCTGATGCCAGAGGTGCAATGTCAGCGAGCTGTAGTCCTCTTCATCCACGCCACTGGGTGCGCTGAGCGCATGACAATTGCGCAGGTTGTCGCAACCGACCACCCACTGCTTGATCTCGCGCAGCAGCGGCACGGTTTCAGCGGGCGTTTGGGCGAAGGTTGGGGCAGCGGCGCTGGTGAGTAACAGGGCCAGGAATGCAGGGCGAAGCATCGGGACTCTCCGTGTCAAAAAGGCGCGGATTGTCCCATGTTCGCGCTTGCGCGTCAGCGCTTACTGGCGATGCGCCACAGCCGCGCAATATCGGCTGCGCGTTCGCTGAGCAAACGCGGTGCTTCGCTGCACGCTTGCTCCAGGCTCATCGGCCCGGATGGCAACGCGAAAGCCGCGTCTACAGCATGGGCGTACATCTGCTCGTAACCCTCGCCCAATGTGCCGGCAATCACAATGACGGGCACCTGGTGTTGCTGGGCGATACGCGCCACGCCGAACGGGGTTTTGCCGCGCAGGGTCTGGGCGTCGAAGCGGCCTTCGCCGGTGATTACCAGGTCGGCGCCACGGACGGCTTCGTCCAGGCCGACCAGTTCGGCTACCACGTCAACGCCGGCACGGAACTGCGCGCCCAGGAAAGCCTTGGCGGCGAAGCCCAGGCCGCCGGCGGCGCCGCTGCCGGGTTCGTCGCGTACATCTTTGGGCAAGACGTTAGCGCAGTGATCGGCGAAGTGGCCGAGGGCGGCGTCCAGTTGCTGGACTTGCTCGGGACTCGCGCCTTTTTGCGGGCCGAAAATCGGCGAGGCACCGTGGGGGCCGCACAGCGGGTTGTTGACGTCCGCGGCGATGTCGAAGCGCACCTGGCTCAGGCGTGGGTCGAGTTGATCAAGGTTGATATCGGCCAGGCGCGCCAGGGCCAGGCCGCCAGGTGGCAGCGGCTGGCCTTCGGCGTCGAACAGCTGTACGCCGAGCGCTTGCATCGCGCCTGCGCCGCCATCGTTGGTGGCACTGCCGCCAATCGCCAGGATGATGCGTTCAGCGCCAGCATCCAGAGCCGCGCGGATCAGTTCGCCGGTGCCATAGGTGCTGGTCTTGCACGCATCGCGCTGCCCTGGCGGTACCAACTGCAGGCCGCTCGCCTCAGCCATTTCGATGATTGCGGTGTGGCTGTCGGCCAACCAGCCCCAATGCGCTTCGACCGCTGCACCGAGCGGGCCGCGCACCGTCTGGTGACGCAACTGGCCATTGCACGCCGCAAGCACCGACTCCACCGTACCTTCACCGCCATCCGCCATCGGGCACTGGATCAATTGTGCATCCGGCCAGACCTGGGCCAGCCCGGCGGCAATGGCCTGGGCGACGCCTTCGGCGCTCAGGCTGTCCTTGAACGAGTCGGGGGCGATGATGATTTTCATGGGCTTTCTCCGGTTTTTATAACGCCCATGCTGCCAGTTGGCACCGCCGCTGACGCCGGTCCGATGCACAAGTCCGGATGAGCTTTGTTGTTCATTCCGACAAAGATTGGGGCAACAACTGCACGCCGAGGTACAACGCCAGCATCCCATCCAGGGTCAATGGGTCGACACCGCTGAGTTCGGCAATGCGCTCCATGCGGTAGCGCAGGCTGTTGCGGTGAATGCCCAGGGCATCGGCGCAGGCCTGGCTTTGCCCGTCGTGATCGCACCAACTGCGCAGCGTTGCCAGCAGTTGGCCGTTGCCGTCTTTGGCCAGTACTTTACGCAGGGGGTTGAGCAGCTCGTCGAGGGCATCGTCGTTGCGATGGCGCCAGAGCATCACTGGCAGGCGATAGCGGTTCAGGGTCAACAGCCGTGACTGCGGCAACACATCGCGGCCATAAGCAAGCAGATCGCCCACGCGGCGATAGCAACGACGCAGCCCCGCCAGCCCATCCGCCTGGCCACCGACGGCAACGCGCAGGATATTCCAACCGTGGCCTTCCAGTTTTTCCAGCAGCCGTGGGTTGTCGACCTGCACCGCCGCCGGCCGGCACCACAGCAAGGAATATTGCGCCGAGCTGACGCACCAGCTGTCCGGATAACGCGAGGTCAGCCAAGCGCTCAAGGCTTCCGCCGATTGCCCCGCGCCCAGTTCGAACAGGTACGGCGTACGCGCCATCTGCGGCTTTAGCCCCAGTTGCTGAGCCTCGTCCACCAGGCGCGGCGAATCGCCGGTTTCGGCCAGCAGCAGGGCCAGCAGGTCATCACAGCGCTGGCGTCGCCATTGCTGCTCGGCCTGTTGGTGGCGGTGACTCACCAGCATTTCGGCGGTCATGCGCACGAGTTCGGCGTAGGTGCGCAGGCCTTCCGGCTCGCCGGTAATGCCAAGCACGCCGATCAGGCGGCCGTCATGCAGCAATGGCAGGTTGATGCCTGGCTGCACGCCCTTGAGGTGCTTGGCGGTCTGGCCATCGATTTCCACTACGCGGCCATTGGCGAGCACCAGTTGCGCGCCTTCATGGCGGGTGTTGATACGCTCAGGCTCGCCGCTGCCGAGTATCAGGCCCTGGCTGTCCATGACGTTGACGTTGTAGGGCAGGATCGCCATGGTGCGATCGACGATATTCTGCGCCAAGTCATGATCCAGCTCGAACATGGGGCTAATTTCCTAGAAAGCGATGGGTTGTTCATCAGCACAGCGCAATAGCTGCTTCACTGTGCGCAAGCACAAAGACAGCGGCGTGCCAGGTGGTCGAGACTCTTTGGGCGATCAACGTTACCTTCGCATCGCAAAAAATCATAATAAAGAGAGACTCCCATGTCACAGAGCGCCGCAGCCACACTGGCCACCGATGACGATAAAAACGCCATCTACAAGCGCATTACCCTGCGCCTGATCCCCTTCATTTTCATCTGCTATCTGTTCAACTACCTCGACCGGGTAAACGTTGGCTTTGCCAAGTTACAGATGCTCGATGCACTCAAATTCAGCGAAACCGTGTACGGCCTTGGTGCCGGGATCTTCTTTATCGGCTACGTGCTGTGCGGCGTGCCGAGCAACCTGGCGCTGACCAAGTTCGGTCCACGGCGCTGGATTGCGTTGATGATGATCGTCTGGGGCACGCTGTCCACCTGCCTGCTGTTCGTCACCACGCCGACGCATTTCTACACCCTGCGCCTGTTTACCGGTGCCGCCGAAGCCGGCTTCTTCCCTGGCGTGGTGCTGTACCTCTCGCAGTGGTTCCCGACGTTCCGCCGTGGGCGGATCATGGCGTTGTTCATGTCGGCCATCCCGGTGTCCGGCCTGCTGGGCAGCCCGTTTTCCGGCTGGATCCTCAACCACTTCGCGGCCGGCCAAGGCGGCCTGGCCGGTTGGCAGTGGATGTTCCTGCTGCAAGGTATCCCGACCGTGATCCTGGGCGCCCTCGCCTACTTCCTGCTCAGTGACAGCTTTGCCAATGCCAAGTGGCTCAAGCCCCACGAGCGTGCGGTCCTGGAAGCCGACCAGGCGACCGACCTGGCCAACAAGCCGAAAACCACCACCGATTCGCTCGCCGAAGTGTTCAAGAACCCGGCGATCTGGGCGTTCGGCCTGATCTACTTCTGCATCCAGAGCGGCGTGTACGCGATCAACTTCTGGCTGCCGTCGATCATCAAGAACCTGGGGTTCAGCGATAACCTGGTGATTGGCTGGCTCAGTGCGATCCCCTATCTGCTGGCGGCGGTGTTCATGTTGCTGGTGGGGCGTTCCGCCGACTTGCGCAAAGAGCGTCGCTGGCACTTGGTGGTGCCGATGTTGATGGGCGCTATCGGCCTGGTGATTGCGGTGAACTTCGCCACCACCCCGGCGATTGCAATCCTCGGCCTGACCATCGCCACCATGGGCGCACTGACCGGCCTGCCAATGTTCTGGCCGGTGCCCACCGCCATGCTCAGTGCCGGCGCGGCAGCAGGTGGCCTGGCGTTGATCAACTCCATGGGCCAAATGGCCGGCTTCCTCAGCCCGTACATCGTCGGCTTTGTGAAGGATGCCACCGGGTCCACGGATGTGGCGCTATACCTGCTGGCAGCGGTGATCGTCGCCGGTAGCGTATTGGCGCTGCGAATGACCCGTACCCTCAAGGCGTAACCTTGTCCTGTAGGCGCCGGCTTGCCGGCGATGAGTAGAGGCGTCTACACAGCACTGTGGCAAACACGGTAGCCACAGTAGCCATGGTAACCGTGGTAACCGTGGTAACCACGATGCGAAGCGAGTCGCTCTTGATCTTGATGTTGCCTTTGATCTTAGGCGCCCCGTCAAACACGCTGGCCGGAATTCGACAGGGATTTGGGGGGTAAACCGGCAGGGATGCCGGTTTAGCCGCCCCGCGCCATGGATGGCGCGTGGCGGCGGCCCCCAAATACCTGGCGGATTACGGGCACACCGAGCCTAGGCGAGGTGCCGAGTGTTGGGGCAAGAGCCTTTTGCTTACTTTTGGGCTTTTCAAAAGTGAGCCGCCGTAAGGGCGGAACCAATAGAAGCCTTTACCTAAATAACGGATATGTACCCGATCAGATCCAGCATCCAGGTCGGCTGTCAGGCCGCCTTCGCAGGCAAGCCAGCTCCCACATTTGGATCGCGGGGCGACAGTTAGTTTGTGGTCGGCTGTTAGGCCGCCTTCGCAGGCAAGCCAGCTCCCACATTTGGATTGCGGGGTGATAGTTAGATTGTGGTCGGCAGTCGGGCCGCCTTCGCAGGCAAGCTAGCTCCCACATTTTTAGATCGCGGGGCTACAGTTAGAGCGTGGTCGGCTGTCAGGCCGCCTTCGCAGGCAAGCCAGCTCCCACATTTGGATTGCGGGGTGACAGTTAGATTGTGGTCGTCCATACGAGCGCTGGCGGGAGCAAGCTCCCTCGCCACAGGTCCAGCGCCGTACTCAGAACTGTATAGATACCTATGCCCTGAAGGCCTACCCCTCAGCCGGCACCGAAAATTACGTCAGAGCAAACCGCCGCCGTCGATGTCAATCACGGCACCAGTCATGAAGCCATTCTCCATGGCCAGCACATACCCCGCCGCGACCTCATGCGCCTGACCCACGCGCCCGACCGGCAATGCGCCGCCCGCCTTGGCGAACATCGCCAGGCGCTGTTCTTGCGCCAAGCCTGCATACGCCGGCGTATCGATGACCCCCGGGCTGATCACGTTGACCCGACGCGGTGCCAGCTCCTTCGCTAACTGCTTGCCCAACGCTTCAGTCGCCGCGTTGATACCCGTCTTGATGAACTGGCCCGGCGCCAATTTACGTCCCAGTTGCCCAGAGGTCAGGCTGATGCTGCCGTGTTCGTCCAAAAATGGCAGTGCCAGTTGAATCGCCCGCAGCGAGCCCCAGAGCTTCACATTGAAATTTTCCTGGGCCTCGTTCAGGTCGGTCTCGACCAGCGGCTTGGCACGCACGCTGGGGCCGGAGGTGTAGACCAGATGGTCAAAGCGCCCCACGGTCTCGAACAGGCGCTGCAGAGAACCCGAATCAGTGACATCCACCGGTTCGCTGCGAAGGCCATTTTCCACGCCAGACACCAAGCGCCGCCCGGCCAATACCACCTGCGCGCCCCGCGCGGCCGCAGCCTTGGCCACGGCGGCGCCGATACCACTGCTGCCGCCAGTATCGCCCTCAAGCGCCTGGAAACCCGCCTTGGCATTCGCCTGCTGGCACGCTCCACCCGCAGCATGCGCCTGACCGAGGAAGGTCGGCGCTACCTCGAGAGCGTGCGCGTCGCGCTGGAAGCCCTGTCCGAGGGCGAACAGGCGATCAGGCAACAGGGCCAGAGCCTCAGCGGCTTGCTGCAACTGGCGGCGCCCTCGGATTTCGGGCGCAATGTGTTGCTGGGCTGGCTGGATGAATTCAAGCTCGAACACCCGAATATCCGCCTGCAATTGCTGCTCAACGACAGCAATGCCGACCTGTTCCGCGACACCGTCGACATCGCCCTGCGGTTTGGCGTGCCAAGGGATTCCAGCCTGGTGGCGCTGCCGGTGGTGCCCGATCACCACCGCATCCCTTGTGCCAGCCCGGCTTACCTGGCGCGCCATGGCACCCCCCTCGCTCCGGCTGACCTGGCGCAGCACAACACCCTGCGCTACATGCGCCAGGGCCGGGCCAACAACACCTGGTATTTCCGCCAGGGCACGGTGCTGCAGGAGGTCGAGGTGTCGGGCGATTACCTGAGCGATGACGGTGAAATCGTGCGGCGCTGGGCGTTGGCCGGTCACGGAATCGCCTATAAGGCCAATCTGGACATTGCCCAAGACATCAAGGCCGGTCGACTGGTGCCCTTGCTGCCGGATTGGCAAGGCGAACCCACGCCCTTCAACCTGATGTGCCCTCACCGCCTGCAAGTGTCGGAACGCGTGAAGGTGCTGCATCGCTTTTTACAGCAGCGTTGCCAGACATTACTGAGCCCATGAAGAAACGCGCGCAGGGCTTGTCCCAGAGCGGCTGAGTCTGGTATTGCATGGGTACATTTCCCGCCTTGAGGAGTTATCCATGATTTACCGCACATTGGGCCAGTCCGGGTTGAAGGTGAGTGCCTTGACCCTGGGCACCATGATGTTTGGCGAACAGACCAACACCGAGGACTCGCTGCGCATCATCGACAAGGCCTGGGACCAGGGCATCAATTTCATCGACACGGCGGACGTCTACACCGGCGGTCGCTCCGAGGAAATAGTCGGCGAAGCCATTGTGCGCAATCGCCAGGATTGGGTGGTGGCGTCCAAGGTCGGCATCGGCCCGGTGGACGGTTTGCCCAACCGCAGCGGCTTGAGCCGCAAGCGCATTTTTAACGCGCTGGAGGCCAGCCTGACCCGCCTCGATACCGACTACCTGGACATCTATTACCTGCACCGTGAAGACCACAACACGCCGCTGGAAGTAACGGTATCGGCGATTGGCGACCTGATCCGCCAGGGCAAGATCCGCTACTGGGGCCTGTCCAACTATCGCGGTTGGCGCATCGCCGAGGTGATTCGCGTGGCCGAGCGCCTGGGCGTCGACAAACCGGTGATCAGCCAGCCGTTGTACAACATCGTCAACCGCCAGGCCGAAGTGGAACAGATCACCGCGGCAGCCGCCTACGGCCTGGGTGTGGTGCCTTACAGCCCACTGGCCCGCGGCGTGCTCAGTGGTAAATACGCCCCGGACGTTACCCCTGAAGCCGGCAGCCGCGCGGCGCGCCAGGACAAACGCATCCTGGAAACCGAATGGCGCGTGGAATCGTTGCGCATTGCCCAGCAGATCCAGCAGTACACCCAAGGTCGTGGCGTCGGGATCGTCGAGTTTGCGATTGCCTGGGTACTGAACAACTCGGCGGTCAGTTCGGCGATTGTCGGGCCGCGTACCGAGGCGCAGTGGGATGCCTATATGGGTGCACTGGAGGTGAAGATCAGCGCCGAAGATGAGGCGTTTATCGATTCGTTGGTGACGCCGGGGCATTCATCCACGCCGGGGTTCAATGATGTGGGGCATTTCGTCTCCGGTCGCATACCACGCGCATAACCCCTCCACTTTGTAGGAGCGAGCTTGCTCGCTCCTACAAAAGGTTGCGAGAAATTCTCCTGAAAAACGCCCCAAAACAGCGCAACCCTCTCCCGCCAAAAGCTCCATAATCCCCTCATCTTTTGTATCAACGGTTTTCGCGAGGACAGTGTGTCTAAAGGTGTTGTGTTATCGGTCTTGGCCTCGGTGTTGTTTGCCGTGATGTATTACTTCACATCATTGCTCGCGCCCTTGAGCGGCCTGGAAATTTTCGGCTGGCGCATGTTGCTTACGGTGCCGTGCATGACCGTCTTCATGATCGTCAGTGGCGAATGGCGGCGTGTGTGGGAACTGGTGCGCATGCTGGCGGACAGCCCGCGCCTGATTGCCGGCGTGTTGCTTTCATCCGCGTTGCTCGGCGTACAGTTGTGGCTGTTCATGTGGGCGCCACTGAATGGGCGCAGCCTGGATGTGTCGGTGGGTTACTTCCTGTTGCCACTGACCATGGTGCTGACCGGGCGTCTGGTGTGGGGTGAACAACTGTCCTATCTGCAACGGATCGCCGTGTTTTTTGCCGCCCTCGGTGTACTCAACGAGTTGTACCAGGCGGGTGGATTCTCCTGGGCAACGCTGGTGGTGATCATTGGGTACCCGGTTTATTTCATCGTGCGCAAATACCTCAAGACCGACCACCTGGGCGGGCTCTGGCTGGACATGGCGCTGATGCTGCCGGTGGCGTGGTGGTTTGTGCAAAGTGGCGAGCAAGGCTTTTCGGTGATGGATGCGCACCCGAAACTGTATGCATTGATACCGATGCTGGGCCTGATCAGTGCATCAGCGCTGGTGAGCTATATCATCGCCAGCCGTTTACTGGCGTTCAGTCTGTTTGGCTTGCTCAGTTATGTGGAGCCTGTGTTGTTGCTGGGCGTGGCATTGATCCTGGGTGAAGGGATCAAGGGCGGCGAATGGTTGACCTATATCCCGATTTGGCTGGCGGTGATGGTGCTGGTGTTTGAAGGTTTCAAGCACTTGGTCCGCCAACGCAAAGCCTGATGCGCAGGCGATAAAAAGCCCGGCCGGGGTCACCCTCGGCCGGGCTTTTTTACGTTTAGTCGGCGGTCAATACACCACGACGCACCTGGTCACGTTCGATGGACTCGAACAACGCCTTGAAGTTGCCCTCACCAAACCCATCATCGCCCTTGCGCTGGATGAATTCGAAGAACACCGGGCCCATCAGGGTTTCCGAGAAGATTTGCAGCAGCAGGCGCTTGTCGCCTTCGATAGACGAGCCGTCCAGCAGAATACCGCGTGCCTGCAGCTGATCCACCGGCTCGCCGTGGTTCGGCAGGCGGCCTTCGAGCATTTCATAGTAGGTGTCCGGCGGCGCGGTCATGAAGCGCATGCCGATCTTCTTCAACGCATCCCAGGTCTTGACCAGGTCGTCAGTGAGGAAGGCCACGTGTTGGATGCCCTCGCCGTTGAACTGCATCAGGAACTCTTCGATCTGCCCAGCGCCCTTTGACGATTCTTCGTTCAGCGGGATGCGGATCATGCCATCCGGTGCACTCATGGCCTTGGAGGTCAGGCCGGTGTACTCGCCCTTGATGTCGAAGTAACGCGCTTCACGGAAGTTGAACAGCTTCTCGTAGAAGTTGGCCCAGTAGACCATGCGGCCGCGATAGACGTTGTGGGTCAGGTGGTCGATGACCTTAAGGCCCGCACCCTGCGGGTTGCGCTCGACGCCTTCGAGGTACACGAAGTCGATATCGTAGATCGAGCTGCCTTCGCCGAAACGGTCGATCAGGTACAGCGGCGCGCCACCAATGCCTTTGATCGCCGGCAGGTTCAGCTCCATCGGGCCGGTTTCGATGTGGATCGGCTGGGCACCCAGTTCCAGGGCGCGGTTGTAGGCTTTTTGCGAGTCCTTGACGCGGAACGCCATGCCGCACACCGACGGGCCATGTTCCGCCGCAAAGTAGGAGGCGATGCTGTTGGGTTCGTTGTTGAGGATCAGGTTGATCTCGCCCTGGCGGTACAGGTGCACATTCTTGGAGCGGTGGGTCGCGACCTTGGTGAAGCCCATGATCTCGAAGATCGGCTCCAGGGTGCCCGGGGTCGGCGACGCGAATTCGATAAATTCAAAGCCCATCAGGCCCATTGGGTTTTCGTATAGATCTGCCATGGTGGCACCTCATCATTCTTGTAATAAATACTGAATTAATTGCGAGCAAGGATGAGGTTGGAGGGCGGCGCACAGGAAAGGCCTCGCACGCTGCGGGCGAGGAAGTCACCAAAGATGAGGGGGGAGCCGAGTAGCTTCATGGGGGCATCAGTCTCTGACGGCTTAGGCTTGCGTGAGCACAAGTCCATATTCTTGTATGCGTAAATCGATTCTACACAGCGTAACAGTGTTTGTCCGTAGTCTTATCAAATCCCCATTGCCCTGGCAGGCGCAAGAGGTTTGTTGCACAGGTAGATGCCCAGCAGGATCACCGCCCCGCCAATCAGCATGGGCAGGGTCAATTGCTCGCCCAGCAGCAAGGCGCCACAGATCACCGCCGTGAGCGGGTTGAGCGCGATAAAGACCCCGGAGCGCGTCGCGCCGATACGCCGGATGCCATCGTAATAGCCGATATAGGCCAGTGCCGAACCCAGTACGCCCAGGTACATAAGGCTCAGTGCCTGGGGCCAATGCAGGCTGCCGATAGCCTCCAGGCTGAACCGGCCCATGCCCAGCGTGGTGAGGAAGAGCATCAGGGTGCCCAGTAGTATGGACCAGGTGACCGTCTGCAGCGGGCCAAGGCTCTGGTTCAAACCTCGGGAAAACAGCGAGTAGACGCCCCACCCTGCTACGCACCCGAAGATCAGCACGTCCCCACGCCAAGCGTTGGCTTGTGCGTTCAATACCTGTGGGTTACGGCTGACGATCACCGTGGCTGCGCCCGCCAAGCACACTGCAATGCCCATGATTTTGCTGGCTCCCAGGCGCTCCTTGAACAGCCACCAGGACGCCAGGCCGATCACTGCCGGGTTCAACGCCACAATCAATGAGGCCCGCGACGCGTTGATGTAATGCAACCCATAGAAGAAACACAGGTTGTAGAAAAAGATGCCGAAAAAACCCAGCACCGCCAACTGCCCCATCTGCCGCAGGTTTGGACGCGACAAGGGTATGCGCGCAAGTCCCATGAACCCCAGCAAGGCCAGGCTCGCCAGCCCAAACCGCAGGCTGGCCGCCAGCAACGGGTCGAGTGCCCCGCTCAAAAAGCGACCGGCTACGAACGTGCCGCCCCAGATCATGGTGACAGTGGCCAACTTTATGTAAGTGATGCGATCCGACGAAGAATGCACGGGCAGAGGCTCTAGTGGCTTGAGGGCTTTGGCATTCTTCTGGTAATACAGCGTCATCGTAAAATGAGTGATTACTCATGACCCTGACCCAATTGGAAATATTCTCACTGGTTGCCGAACTGCAAGGCTTTACCAGCGCCGCCCACCGCCTCGGGATCAGCCAATCGGCGGTCTCCCATGCGATCAAAGGCCTCGAGCAGGAACTGGGGGTGGCACTGTTCCGCCGCCACCAGGCCCAGGTGGAGCTCAGTGATATTGGCAAGCAGTTGCTGGGACGCGCCCGGGCAATGCTGGGGTTGGCCAATACCCTGCAACAGGAAGCGGCGGATGCGCGCGGCATGAAACGCGGGACCCTGCGCATCGGTTCGTTCGGCCCAACCTCTTCGACCTACCTGCTGCCAAAGATCCTCAACCGGTTTCGCCTGGAGTACCCAGGCATCGAAGTGCACGTCGACGAAGGGCCCGACAGACAAGTGATCCAATGGCTTGATGAACGCCGGATTGATATTGGTTTTGTAGTGCTGGACCAGGAGCGCTTCGACACCTTTGCGTTGTTCGAAGACCAGATGGTGGCGCTGCTGCCGGTCAATCACCGGCTGGCAGCCCAGGAACAGGTGAGCCTCAAGGACCTGTGCAGCGACCCTTTCGCGTTGACAGAGGCGGGCTCCACTGAGCTGGTGGTGCGCCTGTTCAACGAGGCGCGGCTGACGCCGAATGTGCGATATCGCTGCTCACAATTGCTCAGTACCCTGGAAACCGTAAGCCGCGCAGAGGCCGTCAGCGTGGTGGCACAGGCTTCATTGCCGACCGCGGCCGATTCGCGGTACGTGCAGCGCGCGCTGTCGCCCCGTGTGCCGCGTCGGGTCGGCCTGGCGGTACTGGATCGGCGTCAATCTTCGCCGGCGGCGCTGGCTTTTATCCGTATTGCACAAGGGCTTGAGTGGTAACCGTGCAGGCTCGGCGAGCTTATTTTGTCCCAGCCAACTATCATCGACTGAATCTGATCCCTGCAACAGGCCGTGCCCTTCATGCCCCTGACCGTCAACGGCCCGCGTAAACGCGCCACTCGTTACTTGATTACGTCGCTCAGCGCGTTGTTGCCGATCGCGCTCGGGGTGGTCATTCTGCATTGGCAGGCTGAACGCACACTGGAACAAAGCACGGCGCAGACCGCCCAGGAGGCGGTGCGCCAATTCGACCTGATGCTCGACAACACCGCCCTCGCCGCCCAGGCCTTGCTGCCGCTGGCGGGGCAGCCCTGTGATAACGGTGCACAATTGGCCCTGCGCGAACAAGTCACGCGGCGGCCGTTCGTGCGTGCGACCACCTTGTCCTGGCAGAAAAACATCTACTGCAGCTCACTGTTTGGCAGCAACTACGAATCACCGGTCAACCCGGACGACTACGTGGATGGTCGCTTATGGTTGATGAACGGCAACCCGGTAACGCCCGATACCGCGCTGCTGGTTTACCGGCTGGTGGACGGTGACAAGGCCGCCTTTGCGTCGATTGATGGTTACCACCTGACCAACGCCCTGCGCCTGATCAGCCGTTATGCCCACCTGGTATTGCAAGTGGGTCCGAACTGGCTAAGCGGCGACGGCAAGGTGCGTGACACCGCCGTGCCGGTGTTTGCCGTGGCCCATCACCAGCTAGCCTCCGAACGCTATCACTACAGTGTCGAGGCCGGCATGCCGGCCGGCGAGGTGTGGCGCTACATGCAGGCCCGATACCCGGCGCTGTTCAGCCTGGTGCTGTTCTTTGGCGTGCTGGCAGGCGTGCTTGCGCATTGGCTGCAGAAGCGCTCTTCGGCACCGACCCATGAGCTTCAGCGCGCGCTTGGCGCCAATGAATTTATTCCGTATTTCCAGCCAGTCGTGCGAGGTGACACCCGCGAGTGGGCGGGATGCGAAGTACTGATGCGCTGGCAACATCCCAAGGAGGGCCTGGTGCGCCCCGACTTGTTTATCCCCCTGGCCGAACATTCCGGCCTTATTGTGCCGATGACCCGGGCGCTGCTGCGCCAGACCGCTGCGCAACTGGCGCCGCATGCGGCGCGTTTCAGCCCTGGCTTCCACATCGGCGTGAACATCACCGCACGGCACTGCCAGGATCTGGCGTTGGTAGATGACTGCCGGGAGTTTCTTGCCGCCTTTGCCGTGGGCCAGGTGACCCTGGTGCTGGAGTTGACCGAACGCGAGCTGATCGAGCCTACGGATATCACCCGCCGCCTGTTCGACGCCTTGCATCAGCTGGGGGTGATGATTGCCATTGATGACTTTGGTACTGGCCATTCCAGCCTGGGCTACTTGCGTAACTTCAATGTGGACTATTTGAAGATCGACCAGAGTTTTGTCGCCATGATCGGTGCCGACGCACTATCACGGCATATTCTGGACAGCATCATAGAACTGTCCGGCAAGCTCGACTTGGGCATCGTTGCCGAAGGTGTGGAAACCGCTGAACAGTGTGAATACCTGGCCGCACAAGGCGTGGATTTTCTCCAGGGCTACCTCTTCGGAAAGCCTCTACCCTGTGATGAATTTATTAAATCACTGGCCAGCCATTGAATAGCCACGCACTACCTGTGTGGAAAGAATGTTATTTAGACAAAAGACATGATTTACTCGTAGCGCATTAACTACTACAATTTTTCCTGCCTGTGCAGAACTCGCGAGACGACTTCTTTTCTGGGTCGCCTTAAAGCGCTTGGCTTATAGCTTTGTCTGCAGTTGATATCAGCCAAATACACTATTGGAGTACAGATTTTGTCCAGACTCGCCGAATTTCGCGCAGCAGAAAAAGCCCTTCAAGAGCAGCTTGCCCAGCTGGAATCCCTGAAGAACGACGCCGGCCTGAAGAAAGAAATCGAATTCGAAGAAAAGCTTCAAGCCCTGATGAAGACCTATGGCAAAGGCCTGCGCGACATCATTTCCATTCTTGACCCCAACCCGGGCAAGTCCAGCGCCGCTGCCGCTACCGCACCAAAACAGCGCCGTGCACGCGTGGTCAAGGTTTACCAGAACCCGCACACCGGCGAGCTGATCGAAACCAAAGGCGGCAACCATCGCGGCCTCAAGGCCTGGAAAGAACAGTACGGCGCCGCCACTGTAGACTCCTGGCTTCGCGGCTGATTGCATCGCACTAATAAAGAGCCCCGCTTATGCGGGGCTTTTTTATTCAAGGGTTCGAAATCGAACTAAAATAACGTTTCATTATGTTCAAAACCGACGCGCACGCCACACTTAAAGTTTCAGGCTGTCGCGCACTGAACTGACTTCGTCCTTGCTGGCTTCGTAAGCATCAGCCTGGCCTGCGTATGAAAAAACATAAGCCTTATCGGCATCCACCGCGCCCACCAATGTTTGCGAAATTACGTGGCGCCCGTTTTCGGTAATCACGCAAGTAGTTTCCAGCGCGTCAAGACGGCTCAGTGTTGTAGGGTGCATCTTGCTGCACACACTTTGATAACCGCCCTGGGCAAAATCTTTCTGGATCGACTTGCGCATCTCCAGCAATACCCCCTGCAGATTAACCTTATGCCCCGCTTCAATCGGTGTGCCGGTCAATTCGATAACCATCAAGGTCGCGCCGTTTTCATCATTCTTGATCGCCCGCTGCCGAGACACCGGCTGTGGTGTTACCGGCGCCTTGTCGTCGGGCACGACTTCCTCGACTTGCCAACCGCTGGGCCAATGGATTTCGGGGTCGGCCGCCATCAACAAGGGGCTGGCCAACAACAGACACACCTTACTCAACAGCCGTTTGCGAAGTTCAATCATCACGAAAAACACCCAAGGTCCAAGCATTAAAGTTTGGCCCCCGGTCGCCCTGTGTCGCAAGGCCTGCGTGGGCTTTTTCATTTGGCGCATGGGGCGAGCCTTGCGTATCATGGTCCGGCTGCACGGATGCCAGCCGCAAGCCAAGGAACCGCTCACATCTTAGAGCCGCGTTTGCCCCATTTTTTCTGGAGGGCCCATGAGCCTGCACGAACTGAACACTTTCCCGGGCGTCACTGCCCAACCTGACACCGCCACCGCCAACTTCGTGTTCAACCACACCATGCTGCGGGTCAAGGACATCACCAAATCGCTGGACTTCTACACGCGCGTCCTGGGCTTTTCGCTGGTCGAAAAACGTGATTTCCCAGAAGCTGAATTCAGCCTGTACTTCCTGGCCCTGGTGGACAAATCCCAGATTCCCGCTGACGCCGCCGAACGGACCCAATGGATGAAGTCGATCCCAGGCATCCTGGAACTGACCCACAACCACGGCACCGAAAACGACGCCGACTTTGCCTACCACAACGGCAATACCGACCCGCGTGGCTTTGGCCACATCTGCATCTCCGTGCCGGATGTCGTCGCAGCCTGTGAACGTTTCGAAGCCTTGGGCTGTGATTTCCAGAAGCGCCTGACCGACGGCCGCATGAAGAGCCTGGCCTTCATCAAGGACCCGGATGCGTACTGGGTCGAGATAATCCAGCCCGCACCGCTGTAACGAAAAAAGCCCCATGATCACTCATGGGGCTTTTTCATTTCCGGGGCCCTGGGTTTAGGCCGGGGCGGAGGTACGGATCAAGTGATCGAAAGCACTCAGGGAGGCCTTGGCGCCCTCGCCCACCGCGATCACGATCTGCTTGTACGGCACTGTCGTGACGTCACCGGCGGCAAACACGCCTGGCAGTGATGTCTCGCCACGCGCATCGACAATGATCTCGCCGCGCGGTGTCAGCTCCACGGTACCTTTTAGCCAGTCGGTGTTAGGCAGCAAGCCGATCTGCACAAAGATGCCTTCCAGGTCGAGGGTCTTGAACTCGCCACTGTCGCGGTCCTTGTACGCCAGGCCAGTGACTTTCTGGCCATCGCCTTTCACTTCGCTGGTCAGCGCGCTGGTGATCACGTCAACGTTCGGCAGGCTGTAGAGCTTGCGCTGCAACACGGCGTCGGCGCGCAATTTGCTGTCGAACTCGAGCAAGGTAACGTGGCTGACGATACCAGCCAGGTCGATGGCCGCCTCAACGCCGGAGTTACCGCCGCCGATCACCGCGACACGCTTGCCTTTGAACAACGGACCGTCGCAGTGCGGGCAGAAGCACACGCCCTTGGCCTTGTATTCCTGCTCGCCCGGCACACCCATTTCTCTCCAGCGGGCGCCGGTAGCCAGGATCACAGTCTTGGACTTGAGGGTCGCACCGCTTTCGAAGCGAATTTCGTGCAGGTCACCGGTGTTTTTCGCCGGGATCAGGCTGCTGGCGCGCTGCAGGTTCATGATGTCCACGTCGTACTGGCGTACGTGGGCTTCCAGGGCGCTGGCCAGTTTCGGGCCTTCGGTTTCCTGAACCGAGATAAAGTTCTCAATGGACATGGTGTCCAGCACTTGCCCACCGAAACGCTCGGCAGCGACACCGGTACGGATACCTTTACGTGCCGCGTAGATCGCCGCCGCCGAACCGGCTGGGCCACCGCCGACGACGAGGACATCAAAGGCGTCCTTGGCGCTGATTTTCTCGGCGGCTTTTTCGATACCGCTGGTGTCGAGCTTGGCGAGGATTTCTTCCAGGCCCATGCGGCCCTGGCCGAAGTTCACACCATTGAGGTACACGCTTGGCACCGCCATGATCTGGCGTTCGTCGACTTCAGCCTGGAACAGCGCGCCGTCGATGGCGACGTGGCGGATGTTCGGGTTGAGCACGGCCATCAGGTTCAGCGCCTGGACCACGTCCGGGCAGTTCTGGCAGGACAGCGAGAAGTAGGTCTCGAAGCTGAACTCGCCTTTGAGGGCGCGAATCTGTTCAATCACTTCGACACTGGCCTTCGACGGGTGGCCACCGACTTGCAGGAGGGCCAGCACCAGCGAAGTGAATTCATGGCCCATCGGGATGCCGGCAAAACGCAGGCTTATATCGGCACCCGGGCGATTGATGGAGAACGAAGGCTTGCGCGCATCATCGCCATCGGTTTTCAGGGTAATCAGCGTAGTGAGGCTGACAACGTCCTG
The DNA here is from genome assembly GCF_024112395.2 of Pseudomonas pergaminensis. Lineage (NCBI taxonomy): Bacteria > Pseudomonadati > Pseudomonadota > Gammaproteobacteria > Pseudomonadales > Pseudomonadaceae > Pseudomonas > Pseudomonas pergaminensis. The sequence continues at coordinate 3,475,312 of NZ_CP078013.2, forward strand.
CAAAAGGGCAAGCATTTCCTGGGATTTCGCACCGTCGTCGAGGGAGGCGACGATCTCGATCGGCTGGGTGACCCGTTCCAGGTATGACTTCAACTGAGCTTTAAGATTGGCGTCCAACATACGGGCGATTTCCTATTAATTCGGTTTATTGCAGACAAAAAAACGCCCGAGCGAATCTCGCCCGGGCGTTTTTGGGGGCGGATGCAGCTTACTTAAGTGCGGATTTCCGCCCTTGAGACTTCACAGACTTAGATCTTGCCGACCAGGTCCAGGGACGGAGCCAGGGTGGCTTCGCCTTCTTTCCACTTGGCTGGGCACACTTCGCCTGGGTGGGCAGCGACGTATTGAGCGGCCTTGATTTTGCGCAGCAGCTCGGAAGCGTCACGGCCAACACCGCCGTCGTTCAGTTCAACGATCTTGATCTGACCTTCTGGGTTGATCACGAAAGTACCGCGGTCAGCCAGGCCAGCTTCTTCGATCAGTACGTCGAAGTTGCGGGAGATGGTCAGGGTTGGGTCGCCGATCATGGTGTACTGGATCTTGCCGATGGCTGGCGAAGTGTTGTGCCAGGCAGCGTGGGCAAAGTGAGTGTCGGTGGAAACGCTGTAGATTTCGACGCCCAGTTTCTGGAATTCGGCGTAGTTGTCAGCCAGGTCTTCCAGCTCGGTTGGGCAAACGAAGGTGAAGTCGGCTGGGTAGAAGAACACAACGGACCACTTGCCTTTCAGGTCAGCGTCGGACACATCTACGAAGTTGCCGTTTTTGTAGGCGGTAGCTTTGAACGGTTTTACTTGGCTGTTGATGATAGGCATCGTTGACTCTCCGTCAGGTTTGTAAAAGGGGTGAAGAAGTTGATGAGGTGAATCCTACCCACTCTCTCGGCCGATGGCTCATTGGCAAACCTCATGCTGACGATTGGTTTTCCCTATCAGGTGACTGTATTAATAGAAGAAATCTCAAAGCAGCGGCTGGGTTGCCAAGGTCATGCCCAGAAAGGGCGTCGCTTCAACATAGCGCATGGCAGATTTCATGTCGCTCCAGCCGACGTAACTCATTAACGACTTGATATCCCAGCCGCTGCGATGGGCCCAGGTGGCAAAGCCGCGACGCAGTGAGTGGCTGGTGTATTGCTCGGCGGGTATGCCGGCGCGCTCCAGCGCCTGGCGCAGCAGCGGGATGACGCTGTTGGGGTGCAGGCCCTCCTCCCCCAGATTGCCCCAGCGATCAACGCCACGAAACACCGGGCCGCGCACCAGCGCCGAGGCGCTGAGCCATTCGCTGTAGGCCTGTACCGGGCACAGGCGCAGCAATGCCGGGGAGTGGTAGGTCTTGCCGAGGTTGTCGCGGTCGCCTTTGCTGCGTGGCAGGTACAGGCTGATACCGGCACCGGGCGTCGCCTCCACCTGTTCGATCTCGAGGCGGCACAGCTCATCGCTGCGAAAGCCGCGCCAGAAACCCAACAGGATCAAAGCCGTGTCGCGCTTGGCGCGCAGCAGCCGAGCCTGATCCTGTGCCTGCGCCGCCTCTTTCGCCTCTCTCTCAAGAGACGTCACCACTTGCTCCAGATGCTTGAGCTGCAAAGGCTCGGCCTGCTTCTCCTGGGCCGGGTGCACAGCACGAATACCCTTGAGCACCTTGCGCACCACCGGCGCCTTGGTCGGGTCGGGAAACCCCTGGCTCGTGTGCCACTGCGCCAACGCCGAGAGCCGCAGCTTCAAGGTGTTCACGGCCAGCACCCCGGCGTGAGCAACCAGGTACCGCGCCACGCTGTCGCTGGTCGCGGGCAGGAACCCGCCCCAACTCACTTCGAAGTGCTCGATGGCTGCGCGATAGCTACGCCGGGTGTTATCGCGGGTGGCGGCATTGAGGTAACGGTCCAGATCGCTCATGGGAGGCCTATTCGTACTGCTGGCAGGTGCTTTCGCGGATTAAACGCGTATGACACGGGATAATACGCCAATATCCCATCTGTTAAATGATGAATTTAAACAGGTTTTTATTCGTGTTACAGTACGTATATACATACCACGTACCACACTACGAAATCGACGGAGACCCCATGGCTCGCGGCGGCATCAATAAAGCAGTAGTTCAAACGGCACGCCTGGCGATCCTCGCCCGTGGCGAAAACCCCAGCATCGACGCTGTACGCATCGAAATGGGCAACACCGGTTCAAAAACCACGATTCACCGCTATTTGAAGGAGCTGGACGACAGCGAAACCCGCGCCACCATCACTGAGGCGCCCATCGACGATGAGCTCGGCGAACTGGTCGCACGCCTGGCACAGCGCTTGAAAGACAAGGCCCAAGAGCCAATCGACCTGGCCCTGGCACAGTTCGAACAGCAAAAAGCCGCCCTGCTCGCCCAGATAGAGGCGCTTGAAGACGCTCATGGCCAGCTCAAGCAACAGTTTGATATCCAGGCCGCAGCCCTGGCTGAAGAAAGCGCCGCTCTGCAAACCGCCAGCACCAGCCTGCAGGCCGAGCAAACCCGTAACGCCGGGCTGAGCCAGGCATGCAGCGATTACGAATTACGGATCAACGACAAGGACGAACAGATTCGTTCGCTGGAAGAAAAGCACTTGCACGCCCGGGAGGCCCTGGAGCACTACCGTACAGCGATCAAGGAGCAGCGCGAGCAGGAACAGCGCCGCCACGAAGGCCAGTTGCAGCAGGTCCAGGCCGAATTGCGCCAGGCACAACAAAGCGCCATGGTGCGTCAGGATGAGATCACCCAACTGCATCGCGACAATGAGCGCCTGTTGATCGAGCATCGGGTGACAGCGAAGGAGTTGGCCGCCTTGCAGGAACAGTCCCGCAAGGATCAGGCCCAGCAACTCAAGCTGAGCGAACAGGTCGGTCTGATAGACAGCGAGCGCACCTTGCTTCAGGAACGCCTACGGGTGGCCGTGCTGGAAAGCCAGTCACGCCAGGAAGCACTGACCGAACACCAGCGCAACAACAAGAACCTGGAACTGCAGTTGATCAAGGCCCAGGCCAGTATCGAGGCATTGCGTCTGGCGGCCGCCGTTGCAACGGCCCCAGAGGCAAGCCCCAACGGCTGATCAGCCTGCCACGGGCGTGCGCATGGTGACGAACTCTTCCGCCGCCGTGGGGTGCACGCCGATGGTTTCATCGAAATGCTGCTTGGTCGCGCCCGCCTTGAGCGCGATCGCCAGGCCTTGCACGATTTCACCTGCGTCCGGCCCCACCATGTGGCAACCCAGCACTTTGTCGGTGTCGGCGTCGACCACCAGCTTCATCAGGGTTTTTTCCTGGCACTCGGTCAGCGTCAGCTTCATTGGCCGGAAACGGCTCTCAAAGATCTGCACCCGGTGGCCCTTCTCTTTCGCGTCTTCCTCGGTCAACCCCACGGTGCCGATGTTCGGCAGGCTGAACACCGCCGTCGGGATCATCGCGTAGTCCACCGGGCGATACTGTTCGGGTTTGAACAGCCGACGCGCCACGGCCATGCCTTCAGCCAGGGCAACCGGTGTCAGCTGCACACGACCGATCACATCACCGATGGCCAGGATGGATGAATCGGCGGTCTGGTACTGGTCATCCACCTCAACGAAGCCGCGCTTGTCGAGTTTGACGCCGGTGTTCTCCAATCCCAAGTTATCCAGCATCGGACGACGCCCGGTGGCATAGAATACACAGTCGGCTTCCAGCACGCGGCCGTCTTTCAACGTCGCCTTGAGGCTGCCATCGGCTTGCTTGTCGATGCGCTCGATGTCGGCATTGAATTGCAGGTCCAGGCCACGCTTGGTCAGCTCTTCCTTCAGGTGCGTGCGCACCGAGCCGTCGAAGCCGCGCAGGAACAGATCGCCGCGATACAGCAGGGTTGTCTGTGCACCCAGGCCGTGGAAGATCCCGGCGAACTCGACGGCAATATAACCACCGCCGACAACCAGCACGCGCTTAGGCAGCTCCTTGAGGAAGAATGCTTCATTGGAACTAATCGCGTGTTCACGCCCTGGAATCTCTGGAATCTGTGGCCAGCCACCCGTAGCGATCAGGATGTGCTTGGCAGTGAAACGCTCGCCATTGATCTCGACCTGATGCGGATCAACCAGGCGCGCATGGCCTTCATGCAGGGTCACACCGCTGTTGACCAGCAGGTTGCGGTAGATGCCATTGAGACGGTTGATCTCGCGGTCCTTGTTGGCGATCAGGGTGGGCCAATCAAAATTCGCCTCGCCCAGCGACCAACCAAAACCGCTGGCTTGCTCAAAGTCTTCGGCAAAATGTGCGCCGTACACCAGCAGCTTTTTCGGCACGCAACCAACGTTGACGCAGGTGCCACCCAGGTAGCGGCTTTCCGCAACGGCCACCTTGGCACCAAAGCCTGCGGCAAAACGCGCCGCACGAACACCGCCAGAACCGGCGCCAATTACATACAGGTCAAAATCGTAGGCCATTTCACTCTCCTCGGCAGGACATCAGCATACCGACTTACATGGGGCTGAAAAACGAAAAAGCCACCCGAAGGTGGCTTTTTTGGAACAGGCTGCTTACACCGTGGATCAGTAAGCCTTGCCGGTCTTGTAGAAATGCTCGTAGCAGAAGTTGGTCGCCTCGATGTAGCCTTCAGCGCCGCCGCAGTCGAAACGCTGGCCCTTGAACTTGTAGGCAATGACGCAACCGTCTTTGGCTTGCTTGAGCAAGGCGTCGGTGATCTGGATCTCGCCGCCTTTGCCTGGCTCGGTTTCTTCGATCAACTTGAAGATATCCGGGGTCAGGATGTAACGACCGATGATCGCCAGGTTCGAAGGTGCGTCTTCCGGTGCCGGTTTTTCAACCATGTCACGTACGCGGATCAGGCCATCACCAATGTCGTCACCGGCAATAACGCCGTACTTGTTGGTTTCGGTCGGGTTCACTTCCATCACAGCAACGATGGTGCAGCGGTATTTCTGGTAGAGCTTGACCATCTGGGTCAGCACACCGTCGCCTTCCAGGTTGACACACAGGTCATCCGCCAGGACCACGGCGAACGGCTCGTCGCCGATCAGTGGGCGACCGGTCAGGATGGCGTGGCCGAGGCCTTTCATCTGGGTCTGACGGGTGTAGGAAAACGAGCACTCGTCGAGCAGTTTGCGGATACCGACCAGGTATTTTTCCTTGTCGGTGCCCTTGATCTGGTTTTCCAGCTCGTAGCTGATGTCGAAGTGGTCTTCCAGCGCGCGCTTACCGCGACCGGTCACGATGGAGATTTCGTTCAGACCGGCATCCAGTGCCTCTTCGACGCCGTACTGAATCAGTGGCTTGTTCACCACCGGCAGCATCTCTTTGGGCATGGCCTTGGTCGCTGGCAAGAAGCGAGTGCCGTAACCGGCTGCTGGGAACAAGCATTTCTTGATCATATGGGTCCTTACAAAGGGCTGTGCGTACGGAATTCGGCGCAGTCTAATCAGGCCGCAGTCACCTTACAATGGGTCCTGCTGGCGTTGCGATGTCATCATAGAGAAAAAATGTCGGCGTAAGTTCCGCTCAAGTTGCACAGCGGTTTATCAATGGCACGGCAAAAAATGCCTGCACCTCAGTATTTCCAAGGTCTGCAAGCTTTTTAACACGCTTTCGGGCCCAGAACACTGACCTGGAATAACTTGCGCGGCCCCGCGACATTTGGCGCTATCATTAGGGCCTTGAACCAAACCACGAGATACTTGATAGATGTCAGAACCAAAAGGCGTGAACGGCTACCTGATCACCAAGCGAGCGGACGGTTGGCACTTGATCAATTTCCACGGCGACAGCGTCGCAGGCGCATTCGCGACAGAAAGCCAGGCTATCGCCGTGGCTGAAGTGTTCGTGGACGAAGCAGGCCATGCGTCGAGCAAGCGGCCCAAGGGCAAGTAAGCTTCAGCGCGCTGTGCAAAAAGCCCCGATGAACGGGGCTTTTTTGTGTTTGTCTGTACGTAGATGGCAGTTCGCTATAATCTCGCCGAAACGCCCCACGACAGTGTCAGCGCCCCTCCAACACCCTTTATGATGAACACACATGAACAAGATTCTGGCACTGACTGCGGTACTGGCGATTGCCGGCTGCACCACCACCTCTGACGTCTACCTGAAAAACGGTGAACAAGGCCTGACCATCGACTGCTCGGGCGAAGCCAACTCCTGGGCCAGCTGCTACGAAAAGGCTGACGCCTCGTGTGCGGGCACTGGCTACCGAATCGTCGGCACCGAAGGCACGCCTTCGCTCAAGGAAAGTGAAAAGACCCTGGGCCAGGACGTCGGCAACTTCAAGAGCCGCAGTGTGGTGGTGGTCTGTAAGTAAGCGTTACGCCTACAGCTGAATATCGGCAAACTTGATGCCCAGCCCTCGGATGGTCTCTACCAGGTCATCCAGGCGCGGGAACGACTCGACTTCGTCCTGATCGTCGACCAGGAAAAAACTGCGACCGCCGCTTTTCTTGAAGAAGACGATCCATTCGCTCAGGTCAGCGGGGTTCTGGATGATGTGAGTGGCCGATATCTGGCCTTCGGCCTGGCGAGCCCTGACGTGTTCACGCTTCATAAAAGACTTCCCAAAAAAGACAAATGCCGCACAAACCGAGAGTTCGCGCGGCATTTTTACATATTGGGTGAGAGTTTAACGAATGCCCTGCCGTACCGGCACGTCTTCTGCTGATCGGATCGCAAAGCCGGCGCACTTTACACCAACAAAAAAGCCCGGCTCCACACATGCGGAGCCAGACTTTTTATCGGATTCGAAGTCGTTGGGTCAAACAGGCCTTGTCAGCCGGAAATACAGTCTTCGCCAGCCTTCTTCACGTCACCCGGACGGATCGGCACATTGGACATGCTCTCGTAGAGCTTAATGCTGCTACCACTGGAACGTTCATCAATTTCGAAAATCGCCGAAGGATCGGCTGAGAATTTTTGCGGTACGATTACCTGCACGCCACCTTCCTTATGCGGTTCGATCTGCGGCGGCCGGCGGGTTGCGGACAACTTTCGTACGACGCACGCAGCGTATTCCTGTGGTTTCTTCCCGGAAATGACCGTCAAGGTCGGCGGGGTCTGCTTGATATCTGCAACCGAAGCACACCCACCAATCGCCAGGGCCAGAACCAACACACTCCACTTCATACAAAACCTCCGATAAAGACCCTACGACAGCAGGAATGGTATTTTTCTCCCGCCAACGTAGGATTTATCCCTGATAACTCGGTAAATAACTGTTTTAAATTGTCGACGTCGTTGAAGACGGGCCGATAATAAACGCGCTGGGGCTGATAAACTCCATCTTAACCTACGTATCGTTCTGATTTTTCAGAAAAAGCCCTTCTGGAGACACCCTCATGAAATTTATCCACCAGCGCGAGCACCTCAACGAGGGAGACATTGTCGTCATCGAATGTTCGCAGACTTGTAATATCCGCCTGATGAGCGATGCGAATTTTCGCAGCTTCAAGAACGGTGGCCGCCACACCTACCATGGCGGCGCCTTTGACAAATTCCCGGCCAAAATCACCGCACCGAGCACCGGCTTCTGGAACATTACCCTGGATGTGGTTACACGTCGCGCCATCAGCGTGACCCGCAAACCCGCGCTGTCCCACAAGATCCGCATTGTTCGCCGTACCAGTTCCAAGCTGAGCTGACCCGAACACCCCATAGGAAATCATCGTGACCGCTACCACCAAATACGTGATCAAGTACAAGCTCAACGGCGAACGCCGCTTTGAGTTCGCCCAACTGCAGACCAATGACGTAGAAGAAGCCAAGCAAGCGCTGGCAAAGATTCACGATGCCAGTGACGAAATCACCGACATCACCGTGAGCAAGGCGCTGTAAGCCAATGCCTGGCCCCACCGCCGACCTGTTCGCCGATGATGCCTTGCAGCAACCTGCAGGGCGCGAGCAAATCAGCGAACAGTCCTACGTATTAAGGGGTTACGCCCTGCCCTGGATTGAGCGCCTTCTGCCGGAACTGCGCCAAGTGCTGGCTCAATCACCGTTTCGGCAGATGGTCACGCCCGGTGGCTTTACCATGTCGGCCGCATTAAGCAGCTGCGGCGACCTGGGCTGGACCACCGACACCTCCGGCTACCGCTACTCGCCACTCGACCCGCGCACCCAGCAGCCGTGGCCGAACATGCCGGAGGTCTTGCGCCAATTGGCTAGCGTGGCGGCGGCAGAAGCCGGCTTTGTCGACTTTGCGCCCGACGCCTGCCTGATCAACCGATATGTGCCAGGCGCAAAAATGTCCCTGCACCAGGACAAGAACGAGCGTCGCTACAGCGAACCGGTGGTGTCGGTGTCCCTCGGCTTGCCGGCGATTTTCCTGTTTGGCGGGCATGCGCGCAGTGACAAGACGCGCAAAGTCTCGCTGTTCCATGGCGACGTGGTGGTCTGGGGTGGCGTGGATCGCCTGCGCTTTCACGGCGTGATGCCGATCAAGGAAGGCGTGCACCCGATCATGGGCCCGCAACGCATCAACCTGACCTTTCGCACCGCCGGCTGATTTGACCGCAAGCTTCAGAGTGCCAGGTCTTCACGGCACGACTAATCTGGCCATGATCCGTCAAGAGTGCCGACCATGACTACCGAACTAGACCCCCGCTGGGCAGCCATCCTCGCCCGTGATCCCAAGGCTGATACGCTGTTCGTCTACGGCGTGAAGACCACCGGCGTGTACTGTCGCCCCAGCAGCGCCTCGCGCTTGCCGCGCCCGGAAAATATCGAATTTTTCGACACCCCGGCGCAGGCCGAAGCTGCGGGTTACCGCGCCAGCAAACGCGCGGCCGGTGACCAGACCCAGCTGGCAGCACAGCATGCGCAACTGGTGGCCGACGCCTGTCGCCATATCGAGCAGGCCGACACTCCGCCCAGCCTGAATGCGCTAGCGCTGCAAGCCAACCTCAGCCCCTTCCATTTTCATCGCGTGTTCAAAGCCGTTACCGGCCTGACCCCCAAGGGCTACGCCAGCGCCCATCGCTCACGCAAGGTGCGCGATAGCCTCAAGGCTTCGCACTCGGTGACCGATGCGCTGTATGACGCGGGCTTCAATTCCAACAGCCGCTTTTATGCGTCGGCCAATCAACTGCTCGGCATGACGCCCAGCGACTACAAAGCCGGTGGCACCAACAACGCGATCCTGTTCGCCGTCGGGCAGTGCTCCCTGGGTGCGATCCTGGTGGCACAAAGCGCCCGTGGCGTGTGCGCGATTCTGCTGGGGGATGACCCGGATCAGTTGGTGCGCGACCTGCAGGATCAGTTTCCCAAGGCCGAACTGGTGGGCGCCGACCAGCGATTCGAACAATTGGTGGCGCAGGTCGTGGGGTTTATCGAAGCGCCGGCGCTTGGCCTGGACCTGCCGCTGGACCTGCGCGGCACGGCGTTTCAGGAACGCGTTTGGCAAGCCTTGCGGGATATTCCACCGGGGAGCACGGCCAGCTACGCACAGATCGCCAAGCGCATCGGCGCGCCGACGTCTTTCCGTGCCGTGGCCCAGGCCTGTGGCGCCAACAGCCTGGCAGTGGCGATCCCCTGCCACCGCGTGGTGCGCAGCAATGGCGAGCTGTCGGGCTATCGCTGGGGTGTGGAACGCAAGCAGCAGTTGCTCGCCCGCGAGCAGGCGTCGAAGACCTAACGGATACCGATGTGGATCAGCGCCAGGTACGGATTGCCTCGACGTACTGCTTCTGGGTGTTCTGCAAAGCCCTCTCGCTTAGAGCTTCAGTTTGCGTTTACGAAACTCAGCGACCTTATGCCGATTGCCACACAGCGCCATGCTGCACCAGCGACGCTTGTGGGCCTTGGTCCGATCATAAAACCACAAGATGCATTCCGGGTGCTCGCAGCGGCGGATCAGATTGAAATCCCCCTCCACCACTAACGTGGCGGCAGCCTCGGCGATCGGCGCCAGGAACTGCTCCGCTGTTTGCTGCTTGCGTTGACGCTCGAGCCGGGGCGCCTCAGTGGCCGGCCAGACCAACTGCGGATGGCTGACGGCCTTGCGTAAGAAGGCGTTAAGCGCCGCAGGGTTGCCCGGTTGTTGGGCTTTACGGGCAGCAACAAGGTCGCGGATTACTTCACGCAGTTCTCGCGCAGCGCTGAGTAAAGCACCGGGTTCAAATCCTGGAATGCTGTCCTGTTCAACCCATTCCACGCGCGTCAACCAGGCGGCTACGTCAGCATCGGCTTGCCAGAAATCACACGGCACCCCGTCGATATTCGCCAGGGTATTGAGCATATCCAGCACCGGGTCATCGGCGAGGACGTAGGGTTCCGAGGGGGCGGTAGTCGGCGGGGAAACAGTCATGGTCAATCCTCTGGTGAGCGCTGGCATCGTAACCCCTATTTCGCTTGTTGGGTAGTTACACACGACAACAAGCTAACCTGAATAAATTATTTGACAGGTTACTTTTTTAAGCGCAGCTTTTGAAAACAGTAACCCTTAAATCAATCCAATCCAGTTACAGAGGCGCTCTGATCATGACCACTCCAGCTCCCATCGTTCATTACCGCCACGTCGATGTGGACGGCGTACGCCTGTTTTACCGCGAGGCTGGCGATCCGTCGGCTCCGGTCATGTTGTTGCTGCACGGCTTCCCCAGCTCTTCGCATATGTACCGTGACCTGATTCCGCTGCTGGCCACGCGTTTTCGAGTGATCGCCCCGGACTTGCCTGGCTTCGGTTTTACCGAAGTGCCGGCCGAGCGCGATTACCACTACAGCTTCGATAACCTGGCAATCACGATTGGGCATTTTGTCGATGCGCTGGAACTGAGCCGCTACGCCCTGTATGTCTTCGACTACGGCGCGCCTGTGGGTCTGCGCCTGGCCGTGGCTCACCCGGAACGGGTCAGCGCGCTGGTGTCGCAGAATGGCAATGCCTACCTGGAAGGCCTGGGGGATGCCTGGGCACCGATCCGCGCCTATTGGGCCGAGCCGAGCCAGGCCAACCGAGAGGTGATCCGCAACGCCGTGATCAGCCTGGAAGGCACGCGCTACCAGTACCTGCACGGCGTGCATCAGCCCGAGTGGGTGGCCCCGGAATCCTATATGCTCGATGTACTGCTCATGCAGCGTCCCGGCAACGATGAGATCCAGTTGGACCTGTTTCTCGACTACCGCAACAACCTGACGCTGTACCCGGCGTTCCAGGCCTTCTTCAAGGCCAGGCAAGTCCCGACACTGGTGATCTGGGGCCAGAATGATCCGTTCTTTATCCCGCCGGGTGCCCATGCCTATAAAACCGACAACCCCAACGCTGTCGTGGAACTGCTGGACACCGGCCACTTCGCCCTGGAAACCCACGCGGCGCATATCGCCGAGCGGATACACGCGGTTCTCGGTAACGCCACCCATTGATGGCACACCACGAAACCACGCTTTCGTCCAGTGAATAAAACAGACTGGCCGGGTGCCAAGGGCCCTGTTAAAACAGCGAAAAGCCTCATTAACGCTGGAGAAGCAACCCATGAGCACCTGGCCAGACACCCGCCTTCTCGACCTGCTGGGCATAGACGTGCCGATCATCCAGGCCCCCATGGCCGTCGGCACCTCCACCGCCATGGTCATTGCCGCCAACCAGGCGGGCGCGCTGGGCTCATTGCCGGCCGCGGCGCTGAGCATCGAGCAACTGCGCGACGCGCTGACCACCATCCGCCAGGCCAGCCCACGCCCGATCAACGTCAATTTCTTCTGCCACCAACCGCCCGCGCCGGATGCCGCGCGCGATCGACGCTGGAAGGCGTTGCTGGAACCCTACTACCGCGAACTGGGTGCCGACTATGACGCGCCAACCCCGGTGTCCAACCGTGAACCGTTCAACGAAGCAGCGTGCCAGGTAGTCGAAGCATTCCGCCCCGAGGTCGTCAGCTTTCACTTTGGCTTGCCGGAAAAATCCCTGCTGGACCGGGTAAAGGCCACCGGGGCCAAAGTGCTGTCTTCGGCCACTACGGTGGAAGAAGCCGTCTGGCTGGAACAGCACGGCTGCGATGCAATCATCGCCATGGGCAGTGAAGCGGGCGGGCATCGCGGCTTGTTTCTTAGCGATGACCTCAACACCCAGATCGGCTTGTTCGCCCTGCTGCCGCAAGTCGTCGATGCCGTCAGCGTACCGGTGGTTGCGGCCGGTGGGATCGGGGATGCACGCGGGATTGTCGCGGCCTTTGCCTTGGGGGCCTCGGCGGTACAGATCGGTACGGCTTACTTGTTTACGCCCGAAGCCAACGTCACTGCGTCCCACCACTACGCGCTGCGGCATGCCCAGGCCAGCGAGACCGCGTTGACCAACCTGTTCACCGGTCGCCCGGCGCGGGGCATCGTCAACCGGGTGATGCGTGAACTGGGTGCGATCAACCCTGCTGCGCCCGCCTTCCCGACCTCCGGGGGCGCACTGATCCCGCTCAAAGCCAAGGACGAAGCGGGCTTCAGCAACCTGTGGGCCGGCCAGGCACTGCGCCTGGGCAAAGACATCAGCACCTATGAACTGACACGTGAACTGGCCGAACAGGCGCTGGCCAAGTTCAACTAGAACCCTTACCCAAGGCAACTTTGCACTGTACCGGCAATGGCCAACCGCTATATATTCCCATACATAGCGGTTGAGCCTTCTACCTAGAACGAGCCGTATAGCCTCAAAGGAGCTGCTTCATGACGATTCACGCCTCACGCCTGGCCATCCTGATCGCTGCCCTGGCCTTTGGTTCGGCGCATGCCGATGAAGTCCAGGTGGCCGTGTCCGCCAACTTCACCGCACCGATCCAGGCGATTGCCGCCGACTTCGAAAAAGACACCGGCCATAAACTGGTCGCTGCCTACGGTGCCACCGGCCAGTTCTACACCCAGATCAAGAACGGCGCGCCGTTCGAGGTGTTCCTGAGCGCCGACGACACCACCCCGCAAAAACTCGAAACCGAAGGCGACACCGTCAAGGGGTCGCGCTTCACCTACGCCGTCGGCACGCTGGCACTGTGGTCGGCCAAAGAAGGTTACGTCGACGCCAAAGGCGAAGTGCTGAAGAAAAACGACTACAAGCACCTGTCGATCGCCAACCCCAAAGCCGCGCCTTACGGCCTCGCCGCCACCCAGGTGTTGGCCAAGGAGGGGCTGACCGAGAAGGTCAAGGACAAGATCGTCGAAGGCCAGAACATCACCCAGGCCTACCAGTTCGTGTCCACCGGCAACGCCGAGCTGGGCTTTGTCGCCTTGTCGCAGATCTACAAGGATGGCAAGGTCACCAGCGGTTCGGCGTGGGTTGTCCCAGCCTCGATGCACGACCCGATCAAACAAGACGCGGTGATCCTCAACAAGGGCAAGGACAGCGCGGCTGCCAAAGCCTTGGTCGAGTACCTGAAAGGTCCTAAAGCCGCGGCTGTTATCAAGTCCTACGGTTACGAGCTGGCCCAGTAAATGCCGTTATCGAGTGCCGATTTTTCGGCTATCTGGTTGACCATCAAACTGGCCTCACTGACCACCGTCATCCTGCTGGTCATCGGTACTCCGATTGCCCTGTGGCTATCGCGCACCCGTTCCTGGTGGCGCGGCCCCATCGGCGCGGTCGTCGCCTTGCCGTTGGTGTTGCCGCCCACGGTGATCGGCTTCTACCTGCTGTTGACCATGGGCCCCAATGGCTACTTCGGCCAGTTCACCCAATGGCTGGGCCTGGGCACCCTCACCTTCAGCTTCGCCGGGCTGGTGATTGGCTCGGTGATCTATTCCATGCCGTTTGTGGTGCAGCCGTTGCAAAACGCCTTCTCCGCCATCGGCACACGCCCGCTGGAAGTGGCCGCGACCTTGCGCGCCAACCCGTGGGATACCTTTTTCAGCGTAATCCTGCCGCTGGCGCGGCCAGGGTTTATCACCGCTTCCATCCTGGGTTTTGCGCACACCGTCGGTGAGTTCGGCGTGGTGCTGATGATCGGCGGCAATATCCCGGACAAAACCCGGGTGGTGTCCGTACAGATCTACGACCATGTGGAAGCCATGGAATATGCCCAGGCCCATTGGCTCGCCGGCGCCATGGTGGCGTTCGCGTTCCTGGTGTTGCTGGCGCTCTACTCCAGCCGTAAAACCAAGATGGGCTGGAGCTGATGTCGATGATTGATGTACGCCTGCACCTCACCTATTCGGGCTTCGCCCTCGATGTGGACCTGCACCTGCCTGGGCGCGGCGTGACCGCGCTGTATGGGCATTCCGGCTCCGGCAAGACCACCTGCCTGCGCTGTATCGCTGGCCTGGAGCGGGCCGAGGACGGTTTTATCCAGATCAACGATGAAGTCTGGCAAGACAGCCGTCAGGGCGTGTTTGTGCCTGCGCATAAACGTGCGCTGGGGTATGTGTTTCAAGAGGCTAGCCTGTTCCCGCATCTGTCGGTGCGGGCCAACCTGGAGTTCGGCCTCAAGCGCATTGCGTGCCAACAGCGCCGTGTGGACATGGTACAAGCCACCGAATTATTGGGCATTGGCCACCTGCTCGACCGCCATCCCCAGCACCTTTCCGGCGGCGAGCGCCAGCGCATCGGCATCGCCCGCGCACTGCTCACCAGCCCGAGCTTGTTGTTGATGGACGAACCCCTGGCAGCCCTCGACAGCAAGCGCAAGGGCGAGATCCTGCCGTACCTCGAACGCCTGCACGATGAGCTGGACATCCCGGTGCTGTATGTCAGCCATGCCCAGGATGAAGTGGCACGCCTGGCCGATCACATCGTGTTGCTCAGCGATGGCAAGGCCCTGGCCAGCGGCCCCATCGGCGAAACCCTGGCGCGGCTCGACCTGCCCATGGCCCTGGGCGACGACGCGGGTGTGGTCATCAACGGCACGGTGAGCGCCTACGACGAACACTACCAGTTGCTCACCCTGCAATTGCCTGCCAGTGCCCTGCACATGCGCGTCGCCCATGCTCCGATGGCACTCGGCAAGGCCCTGCGCATCAAGGTACAGGCGCGTGATGTCAGCCTCAGTCTGCAAGCCGAGGAGCACAGCAGCATCCTCAACCGCCTGCCGGTGACGGTCACCCAGGAGATCTCGGCGGACAACAGTGCGCATGTGCTGGTGCGCCTGGACGCCAGTGGCACGCCGTTGCTGGCACGCATCACGCGTTTCTCCCGCGACCAACTGCAATTGCACCCTGGCCAGACGCTATGGGCGCAGATCAAGGCGGTCGCCGTGCTGGCGTGAACAACCTTTTGGCACGACCGCAAACGGCTGCGGTCAATCAGACATACCGGCCTGATTTGTTGCCAAGGAACCCGCCTCATGTCCGACTCTGCGCTGCCCCGCGACCTGCATTACGTTGACGACACCCAGCCCGGCATTCGCCGCAAGACGGTGCGCGGCAAGTTTCAGTACTTCGACCCCAAGGGCGTGCGCATCACCGACGCCGATGAGATCAAGCGCCTTAACGCCTTGGCGGTCCCTCCCGCCTACACCGACGTGTGGATCTGCGCCGACCCGCGTGGCCACTTGCAAGCCACGGGTCGCGACGCACGTGGGCGCAAGCAGTACCGCTATCACGCGCGTTGGCGCGAGGTGCGCGACAGCGACAAATACTCGCGCCTGCAGGAGTTCGGCAACGCCCTGCCGAAATTGCGTAAACAGCTTGAAGCGAAAATCGCCGAACCCGGCTTCACCCGTGACAAAGTCTTGGCCACGGTGGTGATGCTGCTGGATGCCACGCTGATCCGCGTCGGCAACACCCAATATGCGCGCGACAACAAATCCTACGGGCTGACCACCCTGCGCACCCGACACGTGGATGTAAAGGGCAGCGAGATCCAGTTCCAGTTCCGCGGCAAAAGCGGCGTCGAGCACCAGATCAGCGTCAAGGACCGGCGCCTGGCCACGGTGGTCAAACGCTGCCTGGAATTGCCGGGGCAGAACCTGTTCCAGTACCTGGACGAAGACGGTGAGCGGCACACCGTCAGTTCCCAGGACGTGAATGAATACCTGCACAGCCTTACCGGTGCAGACTTCACCGCCAAGGACTACCGCACCTGGGCCGGCACCGCCATGGCACTGGCCGTGTTGCGGGAATTGGAGTGGCAGCCCGAGTCCGATGCCAAGCGTCATGTCGTGGCGATGGTCAAGGACGTCGCCAAGCAGCTTGGCAATACCCCGGCGGTATGCCGCAAGTGCTACATCCACCCGGCCGTGCTGGAGCATTTCAGCCTGGGTGAACTGTCCAAGCTGCCCAAGCCAAGGCTGCGCAAAGGGCTCAAGGCCGAAGAAGTGGCCTTGGCGATGTTCCTTGAGCAACTGGCGGAAAACTTGCCGAAGAAAGCCAAGACGGGTTAGGCTCTGCCTCCCTTCTGACGCACGGGACGACCGCCGACGTGAACAACTAAGCCTTCCAAAATGTACCTGCAACGAGCCGCCTGGCGCGCTTGTTGGCCTGTTCGACATTTTTTTGGAGGTGCTGATGACTGACGTCAACCGGCTGCCAGTGCTTGTTTCCCTGCAACATGTAACCTTCCAGTTCGCCAATGGCGAGACCCTGCTGGATGATGTGTCCCTGTCCATCGACCACACCCCCACCGGCATTGTCGGGCGCAACGGATGTGGCAAAAGTATCCTGGCCAAACTGATTGCCGGGTTGCTCTCGCCTTCCTCCGGCACGCTCAGTGGTGCGTCCCGTGTCACCTACGTACCGCAGAGCGTCGAGGTGGCGCCCGGAGACACCGTGGCTGATCTCACCGGCACCCTGCCGATCCTGTCAGCCCTTGAACGCATGGCTCTAGGCGTTGCACAGGTCGATGACCTTGCGTTGATCGACGACCGCTGGGACCTGGCTGAGCGACTGCGCGGCGCCCTGGATACAGCCGGCCTGGAAACACTCACTGCTCAAACGCCGGCCGAGCAACTCAGCGGCGGCCAATTGGCGCGTGTCGTGATTATCGGCGCGCTGTTGGCCGCGCCCCAACTGCTGGTGTTGGACGAACCCACCAACCACCTCGACAGCGATGGCCGAATGTGGCTGCTGCGCATGCTTGGCGAATGGCGTGGCGGCCTGGTGGTGGTCAGTCATGACCGGCAATTGCTCAATGCCATGGCGCGCATCATTGAACTGTCGCCGCTTGGCGTCCACGTGTATGGCGGCAACTACGCGACCTATCGGCACCAGCGCGACGCTGAACAACAGGCTGCCCATGCCGCGCTGGAACACGCACGCCTGGCGCGCAGTCGTGAACGGCGGCGCCTGCAAAAGGACCACGACAGCCTGCAACGCAACGCGGCCCGTTCGCGCAAACATGCCGAGACGGCCAATGTCGACCGTTTTACCAAAGCGCGCTGGAAAGGCGCCGCCACGGAAATCGTCAGCACCGTGCGCAGCGCGCACTGGCAGCACAAACATGAACTGGATGCCCAGGTGCGCGACGCCTACGAACGGGTCGTGGATGAGACCCCGACGCTGTTGGCACTGCCCGCGTCGGCCGTGCCCAACGGTCGCCAGGTGCTGTCCCTGGTTGACGCGCACTTGCCGTGGCTACCGTCGACGCACCTGAACGTCCACCTTGCCGGCCCGGTGCGGGTGGCTGTACGTGGGCCGAACGGTTGCGGCAAGTCCACGCTGCTCAAGGTATTGGCGGGAGAATGGCGACTGGTCAGCGGCGAATGCAGCGTGCAGGTGCCCAGTGCCTATATCGATCAGCATCTTGCGCTGCTCGACGACCAACGCTCCCTCGTCGAACAGCTCAACCTGCTCGACACACCACTGGCCGAAGCCGAACTGCGCACACGCCTGGCCTTGTTGCAACTGGATGCCTTGCGCGTGACCCAACCCGTCGGCCAACTCAGTGGCGGTGAGCGTTTGAAGGCCGCGATGGCCATCGCCCTGTGGCGCGAAGTGCCGGCGCAACTGCTGCTGTTGGACGAGCCAACCAACCATCTGGACCTGGAGTCGGTGATGGCTTTTGAGCAGGCGTTGCAAGGGTTTACCGGTGCGATGCTGGTGGTGTCCCATGACGCGGCATTTGTACAGGCGATCCGGCCCACGCACTACCTGGACTGGCATCCTGCGGGTTGGTGCCTGGAGCGTGCCTGAGGTCATTGCATGCGCGCCGAAAGCGTCCTACCGTAGTGGCCGGATAATCTCATCGAGGAACCCGGCCCTATGCTGCCTTCGCCCCGCAAGCCCTACGCCAATGCTGCACTGGCCCATCGACAGCGCTGGCGCGGCCGTGTCGGGCTGATGCTGGTGGCCAGCCTGTCGGTGCTGGCGGGCATGACCGATGCCATCGGCTTCATGGCGAGCGGCGACTTTGTTTCGTTCATGAGCGGCAACACTACGCGCCTGGCGGTGGCGATCAGCGCGGGTGACTTGGGCCTGACCGGGCGCTTGTTGTTGCTAGTCGCAACATTTGTGCTGGGCAATGCGTTGGGCGTGGTGGTCAGCCGACTCAGCCGTCGCCATGCCCTGCCCTTGCTGTTGTGTATCGCTGCTTTGTTGTGCGGTGCGGCGTGGCTGCCTTTCGCGGATACCCTGGCGGCGCTGCTGGCAGCGATCATTGCGATGGGCATGCTGAACGCGGCGGTGGAAGAGGTAAACGGCCTGCCCGTGGGGCTGACTTATGTCACGGGGGCGCTTTCGCGTTTTGGTCGTGGGCTGGGGCGCTGGCTGCTCGGCGAGCGCCGCAGTGGCTGGCGCGTGCAGTTGATCCCGTGGGCCGGAATGTTTGTGGGCGCAGTGATCGGCGCGCTGTTGGAGCAGCAGATGGGCTTGAAGGCGTTGCTGGTCAGTGGGGTATTGGCGGGATTGCTGGGGCTGATATCCCTGAAAATTCCCCGCCGCTGGCACCTGGGCTACATGCCGCGCTGAACAAAGGGGATGCTCGCCCGACGTTTAGGCCTCGACGTCCGTGTACTGGTAAAGAGCCATCATGTCGGGCGAGCGGGTGCATCATAAGCTAATGCGTCGTTGCTGTCGTGCCAGGCATTTCCTAAAACGACTTAGGCAACAGACTACAGGCAGGTCGCGAGTGCGGCCAAACGACGCTTGGCCGGCATGTTGTCTTCTGCGGCGTAGTACTTGATGGTGGAGCCGGTGCCCGCGCTCTGCACGTCGACAAAGTAATCGCCTGCGGTGGTGTAGACAGTAAAACCACCCGCCCCGATCGGCTCCTTGAAGCCGCCGGCGTCAACGCCGAACACGCTTTCGTCCTGCCAGCCGAACTGCACGCATTCGGCAACGACCAGGGTGGCCTTGTCCGAAGCCAGGGTTTTGTAAGGCACACCGGTGCGCGCTTCTTTCATCTTCGAACCCGCGCAACCGGCCAGGGCCGCCAGTACCAGTGCGCCAATTACCACCTTGTGCATGCCATTGCTCCGTTGGAAAAAAACGCGACTGTACCATTGCCGCGAGCCGGACTGACGGCTGCATGAACTTTGTTTCACGGTAAAGGGTGCAGGCGCCGCCTATAGTGGCCACGCTCATTTTTAGAAGCCTGCCTTCTGCCCGCCCTCCCGCGGGCTTTTTTTCGCCTGGGTTTTAGAGCAGCCAGCGAAACAGATAGAACAACGCCATGCTCAGCAGCACAGTCATCAGCACATTGCGCGTCCAGAACATCAACGCCACCGCACTGATGCCTGCCAGCAGGTACGGGTTGGCTGGGCTCAGGTTCAGATGATGATCCGCCAGGAAAATGATCGGCCCGCAAATCGCCGTGAGCATTCCCGGCACTGCAAACCCGAGAAATTCCCGCGCCCCGCGGTTGAGGCGCACCGGCAGGCGCGGCTCGATAAACAGGTAACGGTTGAAAAAGACCACCAGGCCCATCGCCACGATCATGATGTAGATCATTGCTGCCCCACTCCCAGTCGCTTGCAGGCATAACCCGCGCTCATGCCCAGCACGCCGGACACCACCACCGCCGATTCCCAATGCAGGAAACTGAGCCACACCGAAAACACCAGTGACACCGCCACGCAGACCACAGTGGGGACGTCACGCACCACCGGCGTGATCAGCGCGATAAAGGTGGCGGCGATGGAAAACTCCAGGCCCAGCTGGTCAAGACCGGGGATGCTCTTGCCGAGCACGATGCCTGCCAGAGTGAACAGGTTCCAGGCGATATAGAACGTCAGCCCCACACCCAACGCATACCAGCGGTTGAAGGTCTCACGGTCGTAGTGGCTGACCAGTGCGAAGAATTCGTCGGTGAGCAGAAAGCCCAGGCTCATGCGCCAGCGGGTTTTGAGCGGCGACACAATTGGACGCAGGTGCATGCCGTAGAGCAAATGCTGGGAGGTCAGCAGCAAGGTGGTCAGTACGATGGAGATCAGGCTGGCGCCGCTCTTGACCATACCAATGGCGACCAGTTGCGCCGCACCGGCAAACACGATGGCGGACAACCCCTGGGCTTCCAACGGGCTGAACTGCGCATCGATGGCCATGGACCCGGCCAGCAGTCCCCACGGCGCACAGGCCAGGGACAGGGGAATGACGGCGATAGCGCCGCGAGCGAAGGCGTAATGAGGTAAGGCGGTAGGCATGGAAACGGCTCATCGACAAACAGTCGACAAGCATGCCAGCGCAACAAGGGGCTTGTCTTGAACGATCTTGCTCAGGCGAGCCGGACCGACACCTGCTCCACCGAATCACGCGCTTCGCGCAACTCATAGGCATCCTGGTTGAGCCGGTGAATGGTATTGAGCAGGCGCTGGCGCAGAACTTCATCACCGAGTTTTTCAACGGCGCGCATCAGGTCGAACGCCGCGGTTTCGTTATTTTCCGCGACGGAATCCAGGGTCTTGCGCAGGTTGCGAGTGGCACGGGTCACGCGGGTTCTTCCTTCATAAGCAATGGGCAGGCACTTTAGGACATTCGTGTTTCATTTTAATTTCAAACACTTGTGGCGGATTCCACGGCATTTGATCCATATCAATTGAAACGGGGTTTGACTGATACATATGGAAATCCGTATATTCGAATAAACATATATACACAGGCCTTGGCCATGTCGGACCTCATCTCCCCACCCACCCTCTTCAAATGCCTGGCCGATGCCACCCGGGCACGCCTGACGCTATTGATCCTGCGTGAAGGCGAACTTTGCGTGTGCGAACTGATCCATGCCTTGGATGACAGCCAGCCCAAGATCTCCCGGCACCTCGCGCAACTGCGCAGTTGCGGGTTGCTGCTGGATCGTCGTCAAGGTCAATGGATCTACTACCGCATCAACCCGGCATTGCCCGAGTGGGTAACCGAAGTGCTGCATACCACCCTACAAGCCAACCAGCCATGGTTGCACAACGACGCGCAGCGTCTGGATGCAATGGGCGACAGACCACAACGGGCCAGCACCTGCTGCTGAGCCATCGGAGCCTTTATTCATGCTTGTCGCTATTGCCATTTTCATCTTCACCATCGTCCTGGTCATCTGGCAGCCCAAAGGTTTGGGCGTCGGCTGGAGCGCCACGATGGGCGCGATCCTGGCCCTCGCCTGCGGCGTGATCAGCCTGGCTGACATTCCCGTGGTGTGGCACATCATCTGGAATGCCACCGGGACCTTTGTCGCGCTGATCGTCATCAGCCTGTTGCTGGACGAGGCCGGTTTCTTTGCCTGGACCGCCCTGCATGTGGCGCGCTGGGGGCGCGGACGCGGCCGGCGATTGTTTGCCTATATGGTGCTGCTGGGGGCGCTGGTGTCGGCGCTGTTCGCCAACGACGGCGCGGCACTGATCCTTACACCGATCGTCATGTCGATGCTGCTGGCCCTGCGCTTTTCCCCTGCGGCGACCCTGGCGTTCGTCATGGGCGCGGGCTTTATCGCCGACACGGCGAGCCTGCCGCTGGTGGTGTCGAACCTGGTGAATATCGTCTCGGCGGATTACTTCAAGATCGGCTTTAACGAATACGCCGCCGTGATGGTGCCGGTGAATTTCGTCAGCGTCGCGGCCACGCTGGCTGTGCTGCTGTGGTTCTTCCGTCGTGATATCCCGCAGACCTACGACCCCGCGGACCTCGAAGACCCCGCCAGCGCCATCCACGACCGCGCCACCTTCCGCGCCGGCTGGTGGGTGCTGGGCATCCTGTTGCTCGGCTGCTTTGCCCTGGAACCGCTGGGCATTCCGATCAGCGCGATTTCCGCCGTGTGCGCCGTGCTCCTGCTGGTGATCGCGGCCAAGGGCCACAAAATCTCCACGCGCAAAGTGCTGAAGGAAGCACCGTGGCAGATCGTGATCTTTTCCCTCGGCATGTACCTGGTGGTCTACGGCTTGCGTAACGCCGGCCTCACCACCTACCTGGCGACCTGGCTCGATACCTTCGCCACTTACGGAGTGTGGGGCGCGGCCATGGGCACCGGCGTGCTGACGGCGTTGCTGTCCTCGGCGATGAACAACCTGCCGACGGTGTTGATCGGCGCGCTGTCGATCGAGTCCAGCCATGCCGTGGGCGTGGTCAAGGACGCGATGATCTACGCCAACGTGATCGGCAGTGACCTGGGCCCAAAAATCACCCCCATCGGCAGCCTGGCCACCTTGTTGTGGCTGCACATCCTGGCGCGCAAGGGCATCACCATCACCTGGGGCTACTACTTCAAGGTCGGCATCGTGCTGACCCTGCCGGTGCTGTTGATCACCCTTGCCGCCCTCGCCTTGCGCCTGAGTTTCTAACGGAGATACCCCGATGAAAGTCCTGTTCATGTGTACCGCCAACAGCTGCCGCAGCATCTTGTCCGAAGCCATGTTCAACCACCTGGCGCCGGAAGGCTTCGAAGCGATCAGCTCCGGCAGTTTTCCCAAGGGCCAGGTGTTGCCACGTAGCTTGAGCACGTTGCAAGCGGCCGGGATCAGTACCGAAGGGTTGTACAGCAAGGGCAACGATGCCTTTGAAGGCAGCCCGCCGGATGTGGTGATTACGGTGTGCGACAAGGCCGCCGGCGAAGCCTGCCCGGTGTACTTCGGGCCGGCCGTGAAGGCGCACTGGGGGTTGGAAGACCCGTCGGACGTCCAGGGTGACGACGCCAGTGTGCAAGCGGCATTCGACGCCACACTGAAGACCATCGCCACACGCTGCAGGGCGTTCTTCGTCCTGCCCTTCGGCGAACTCAGCCCTGCCGACCTCAAGGCGGAACTCGCGCGCATTGCGCAGTTGTAATCGGAGGCCCTATGACGACGCTGCCCAATCTGGACCTGTCCCTGGTCGACTCAAAACCGGCCAGCCCGGACCAGCCGCCGCGCATCCTGCTGCTCTACGGCTCGACCCGCGAACGCTCGTTCAGCCGCCTGCTGGTGGAAGAAGCCGCACGGCTGTTGCAGCACTTCGGCGCGCATACCCGCATCTTCAACCCCAGCGGCCTGCCATTGCCGGATGACGCGCCCAGCGACCACCCCAAGGTGCAGGAACTGCTGAAACTGATGCAGTGGTCCGAAGGCCAGGTGTGGTGCTCGCCCGAGCGGCATGGCTCGATGTCGGCGGTGTTCAAGGCGCAACTGGACTGGGTGCCCTTGACCCTGGGCGCGGTCCGCCCGACCCAGGGCAAGACCCTGGCGGTGATGCAAGTGTCCGGCGGCTCCCAGTCCTTCAACACCGTCAACCAGCTGCGGGTGCTGGGGCGCTGGATGCGCATGTTCACCATCCCCAACCAGTCCTCGGTACCCAAGGCCTTCATGGAGTTCGATGAACAGGACCGCATGAAACCCTCGGCGCTTTATGATCGGGTCGTCGATGTAATGGAAGAACTGGTGCGCTTCACCCTGCTGCTGCGCGACCGTCCCGACCTGGTGGACCGTTACTCGGAACGCAAGGAAAGCGCCGGTGAACTGTCGCGCCGGGTCAATCAACGGTCGATTTGATCACCCTTGCCAGCGTATGCTCGTGCCTGTCCCCGACTGAGTGAAATCGATGAGCGCCGTGCAACACGCCTGGCTGGGCAACTATGAAGTCAGCAGCACCACCTGCACCGGCCTGACTTTTGCCCGCCACAGCCATGATGAATGTGTGATCGGCGTGAACCTGGCAGGCGAGGAAAAGGTCTGGCTGGATCGTCGCGAGTTCCACGCCGGCCCAGGCTCCATCACCCTGTACAACCCCGGTCAGATTCAAGGCGGCGGTGCGGCCGATGGTGCGCCCTGGCACTTTGTGAGCCTGTACGCCACGGCGGATCAATTGGCGGCGGACCTGGGGCTGATGCATCTGGAATTTGACCGTGCCTTATGTGTTCAGCCCGAGCTTGCCCTGCGACTGGCCGCCGCGATCAAGGGGGCGCTAAACGGTGACACGCTGGTTCGCGACGTGAATGAAGATGCCTTGGTGCTGCTGTTGGCAGAGGTCGTGAACATCAGCGGCGTACGTCTGCCCGGCACCGCCAGCCCCGGCAAACCCCTGATCAGCCGCGCCCAGGCATTACTCGCCGAACACCTGCATCAACCCCTGACCCTGGACCACCTGGGCGGCGAACTGGGGTTGTCCAAATTCCACCTGCTGCGTGCCTTCCAGAAAGAAACCGGGCTGACGCCCCGGGAGTGGGCCATGCAGTTGCGTACCCGTCGCGCCAAAGGCCTGTTGCGCAAAGGGGTTCCCGCCGGCGAGGCGGCCCACGACCTGGGCTTCGCCGACCAGAGTCACCTGAACCGGCATTTCCGGGCGGCCTACGGCATCACTCCTGGCCACTATCAAAGCACCGTGAAGCGCTGAACAGCGCAATCTGGTCCAAGACACCGCACCTGCACATCCTCACACTGCCCCACCTCACTTGAAGGAAATGCGGGCATGCTGACGATCTTTTTTTATGCACTGATATTCGGTTTTGTGTTTTGCCTCTCCCCCGGCGCCGTGCTCGCGGAGACCCTGCGCCGTGGCTTGCTGCATGGCTTTACACCCGCCCTGCTGGTGCAGTTCGGCTCATTGGTGGGCGATGCCGTGTGGGCGGTGATCGGCCTGACCGGGATCGCCCTGCTGATCCAGCATGACACGGTGCGTGTGCCGTTGACGGTGGTGTGTGCGTTGTACCTGGCCTGGCTGGGCGTACGCAGCCTGATCGATGCCTGGCACCTGCCACAACCGGACAGCGCGCCGGCCAGCACTCGGCAAAATGCCCTGGCGGTAGGCGCTGCAATTTCCCTGGCCAACCCGAAGAACATCGTCTACTGGGGCGCACTGGGCAGTGCGCTGTCGGGGATTGTCGGCACCACGCCCAGCCACGGGCAGACGCTGATGTTCTTTGCCGGGTTCATGCTCGCGTCGATCTTGTCATGCTTTCTGATTGCCGCTCTGGTGAACCTGTTGCGGCAGAACGCCTCGCCCACTTGGCAGCGCATCAGTTATGCCGCCTGTGGGCTGGTGCTGATCTACCTGGCGCTGCTGGCCTGGCAAGGCCTCTGATCAGGCCGGCCAGCGGCGGTGCAGGTCATCGATCACATAGGCATGCCCATGCACGCCGGCGTGATGGTGCAGCAGGTGCGGATGGCCGGCGGGCAGGTCGTGGTGTTCGTGCGCCACGCTTGCCTGCTCGTGTTCCGGTCGCCACAGACTGGCGCATGCGATCAAAGCCAGGGTGGCCACGAAGGCGAGGCTGGCAAATGTCTGCGCCATGCCGAAGTTGGCGCTGAGCCAACCGGCCAAGGGGTATGTCACCAGCCAGCAGCTATGCGACAAGGCGAATTGCGCGGCAAACAGCGCCGGCCGGTCCTCGGCATGGGCTGAGCGGCGCAGCAAGCGCCCGCCCGGGGTCTGCGCCAGGGAATAGCCCAGCCCCAGCACCCACCACAGCACCAGCATTTGCCGGTATTCAGACAGGTAGACGCCCACACTGAGCCCCAGGATCAGCAACCCACCGCCCGACAGCATGGCCGCGCGGTCGTTGAGACGCGCAAGCAACCTTGGCAACACCAGCGCCGCCATCATCGAGCCGGTGCCGAACGCGGCCAGCGCAAACGCCGTGAAGCGTTGCGGCAAGGCAAACCCGGATTGCACCAACACCACGCTGTTGACGATGACCATCGCACTGGCAGCCGCCACCGCCAGGTTCAGTGCCAGCAGACCGCGCAGGCGCGGCGTTGCCAGGAATATCCGCAGGCCACGGGTGGTGCGGTCATAGATACCGCGCCGCAGCGCCATCCGCGCCTGGGGCAAGAGCACCGACGACACCAGCAGGGCCGAGACCAGAAACCCTATCGAGGTCCCGGCGAACAGGCTGTGAAAGCTGATGACGCTCAACAGCATCGCCGCCAGGATCGGGCTGGCCACACTTTCCAGGTCATAGGCCAGGCGCGCCAGAGACAGCGCCTTGGTGTACTGCACCTCATCGGTGAGGATGTCGGGGATGGTCGCCTGGAAGGTCGGCGTGAAGGCCGCCGAAGCCGACTGCAGCACAAAAATCAGCAGGTAGACCTGCCACACCTCTGTGACGAAGGGCAACGCCAGCGCGACCAGCGCGCGTGTCAGGTCCAGGCCCAGCAGCATCGCCCGGCGCGGCAAGCGCTCGGCAAAGGCGGCCGCCACTGGCGCCACCCCGATATAGGCCACCATCTTGATCGCCAATGCGGTCCCCAGCACGGTGCCGGCCTGGTCACCTGCCAGCTCGAACGCCAGCAACCCCAGAGCGACGGTGGTCAAGCCGGTGCCGATCAGGGCTATCACCTGGGCGAAGAACAGGCGACGGTAGGTTTTATTGCTGAGCACGTCGAACATGGGAGCCCCCTGGCGTGTTGCCTACAGGTATTTGGTCAGTTGCTTGAGCTCAGCCAGCGAGGCCAGGCTATCCAGCGTCACGCTGTCTTCCAGGCAATGGTCGAGATGGTCCTGGATCAGCGTGCGCTTGGCCTGGCAGATCGCCTTCTCCACCGCATGCAGTTGCTGGGCGATATCCACGCACGGGCGCCGCGCCTCGATCATGCTGGTGATGCTGCGCAAATGGCCTTCGGCACGCTTGAGGCGTTTGACGATGGCGTCATGGGTTTGGTGGACATGTTCGCTCATTGAGAGGCTCCTTCGAGGATGCCTGATCGTATCCCCCCCTGGAGGATACAGGCAAGCCCGTTCATCTCCACCTTCAAAAACAACTACTTCCCGCTCACAACGCTGAAGAAGTGCAAGTAACGATACAACCGAAGCAGAACTGAAACAGGCCTTCTATCTGAACAGACTCTGAACTTGTAATGAATTAATACATTAAGCGTTGACATCCTGCATCGCCCTGAGTAGATTGCCCGTGCCTGCAACTGGGGCCTTTTTTAAACCTCACAAAAGAAGCCAATGGACACAGTATCTAGTCGCTGTCCGAGCACCGCCTTGGCGGGCATCGGGCGCCAAACCCAGAACATGACAGGACTCGCCTCCCCGGTCCGGTAAGCTGCGCTAGAGCTTGATGCTCCACCGTAACTGCCTCGCCGGTCGCTTGTCCGGTCCCGAGGTGTGTTATGACCTTGCTAACCCTTGCTTTGCCCGATGTACGCACACTCGCGGCCGCCCTGCGTGCCAAGCTGTGCCGTGAGCCTGTGGGTTTTTCGCCTACCCGCTCAACCTTTGCTGCACCCTCCCCCCAAGTGCGCCCGGCCTACCCGCTGGCGCATTGGCGTATCTGCCCTGACAGTGGCCAACTGGTCCAGCACTGGGATCACGCCGACCCTCAAGACCCACAGAGACCCAAGGTTTCCAGCCTGGCCAAGGCCAGCTTGATGCTCGGTCTGTATGTGAGCGCTCGCGCCGCCTGACCCGGCTGGAAACAGCAACTTCCTGATTATTGTTCTGGCGTTCTTTTATGAACACGTCCAGTAGTAGCCCGCTGCGCGCTAATTAATTAACGCGCTGTTAGCGGGCACTGTAGAAGTTATGTGAACACCTTATTTAAACCGATCGCGAAGTTAGCGACTCGGCATGCTTTCGCTCGCCTGTCATCAGGCCGGTAACGGGTATGTTTTGTCGAAAAATTGGCGACAGGAGCACACACCATGAGCGCCGTAAAAAACGCCCCATTGAACAAAAAGAGCAGCAGCCACACCGACACCAGACTGTCGATGCGCGCCGCCCGCGAAGCCCAGAACGGATTGTCGGCCACCTTGGCCAACGTCCGCGCCACCAAGGACGGCCTCACCGAGCTGGACGCCCAGGCGCGCCTGCAACGCGAAGGCTACAACGAAGTTGCCCATGACAAGCCGCCTCACGCCATCGTGCAGTTCCTGCAGGCACTGAACAACCCATTCATCTATGTGCTGCTGACCCTGGGCGGTATCAGCTTCTTCACTGACTGCTGGCTGCCGATGCAGGAAGGCGAAGACGCCGACCCGACCAAAGTCATCATCATCATGACCATGGTATTGCTCAGCAGCCTGCTGCGCTTCTGGCAGGAACACCGCTCGGCCAAATCCGCCGAAGCCCTCAAGGCCATGGTCCGCACCACGGCCACCGTGCTGCGCCGTGAGCAAGTGGGCTCGCAACCGACCCTGCGTGAAGTGCCGATGCGCGAGCTGGTGGCCGGCGATATCGTGCAGCTGTCGGCCGGCGACATGATCCCGGCCGATATCCGCCTGATCGAGTCCCGTGACCTGTTCATCAGCCAGGCGGTGCTGACCGGCGAAGCCTTGCCGGTGGAAAAGTACGACACCCTCGGCGATGTCACACAGAAATCCGCCAGCGCCATGGCCGCCGACCAGGGCAACCTGCTGGACCTGCCCAACATCTGCTTCATGGGCACCAACGTGGTCAGCGGTCGGGCACAGGCTGTCGTCGTGGCCACCGGGGCACGCACCTACTTTGGCTCCCTGGCCAAGGCGATTGTCGGCTCGCGGGTGCAAACCGCGTTCGACCGCGGCGTGAACAGCGTCAGTTGGTTGCTGATCCGCTTCATGCTGGTGATGGTGCCGATCGTGTTCCTGCTCAATGGCTTCTCCAAGGGTGATTGGGGGGATGCGTTCCTGTTTGCCCTGGCAGTTGCCGTAGGCCTCACCCCGGAAATGCTGCCGATGATCGTCAGCGCCAACCTGGCCAAGGGCGCCACGGCCATGGCCAAGCGCAAAGTGGTGGTCAAGCGCCTCAACGCGATCCAGAACTTCGGTTCGATGGATGTGCTGTGCACCGACAAGACCGGCACCCTGACCCAGGACAAGATCATCCTCGAACACCACGTCAACGCCTTCGGCCAACGTGACGACGCCGTGCTGTCCCTGGCCTGGCTCAACAGCCATCACCAGAGCGGCATGAAAAACCTGATGGACCAGGCGGTGGTGGAGTTCTCGGAACGTAATCCGAAGTTCCAGGTGCCGTTTGCCTATAGCAAAGTGGATGAGTTGCCGTTCGACTTCGTCCGCCGTCGCCTGTCGATCGTGGTCAAGGATGCCGCCGACGATCAACTGCTGGTGTGCAAAGGCGCCGTGGAAGAGATGCTGAGCATTTCCACGCATGTGATGGAAGCCGGCGCTGCGGTGCCACTGGATGATCGTCGCCGCGAGGAACTGCTGGCGATCGCCAACGACTACAACGAGGACGGTTTCCGCGTGCTGGTAGTGGCGACCCGTCACATCCCTAAATCCCTGGCGCGTCAGCAGTACACCACGGCCGATGAGCGCAACCTGGTGATTCAGGGCTTCCTGACCTTCCTTGATCCACCGAAGGAAACCGCCGGCCCTGCGATTGCCGCGCTGCAACAGATTGGCGTGGCGATCAAAGTGCTCACCGGCGATAACGCCGTGGTCACCAGCAAGATCTGCCGCCAGGTCGGCCTCGATCCAGGCCAGCCGTTGCTGGGCACCGAAATCGAAGCGATGGACGACGCGACGCTGCTGCGCCGCGTGGAAGAACGTACCGTGTTTGCCAAGCTGACACCGCTGCAGAAATCCCGGGTGCTCAAGGCGCTGCAAGCCAACGGCCACACCGTGGGCTTCCTCGGTGACGGGATCAACGATGCACCGGCGCTGCGTGATGCCGACGTGGGAATCTCGGTCGACACCGCCACCGATATCGCCAAGGAATCAGCCGATATCATCCTGCTGGAAAAGAGCCTGATGGTGCTGGAAGAAGGTGTGCTCAAGGGCCGCGAAACCTTCGGCAATATCATGAAGTACCTGAACATGACCGCCAGCTCCAACTTCGGCAACGTGTTCTCGGTGCTGGTGGCCAGTGCGTTCATTCCGTTCCTGCCGATGCTGTCGATCCACCTGCTGCTGCAGAACCTGATGTACGACATCTCCCAGCTGGCGTTGCCATGGGACAAGATGGACAAGGAATACCTGGCCAAGCCGCGCAAGTGGGATGCGAAAAACATCGGCCGCTTCATGATCTGGATCGGGCCGACTTCCTCGATCTTCGACATCACCACCTTTGCGCTGATGTGGTACGTGTTCGCCGCCAACAGCGTCGAGATGCAGACCCTGTTCCAGTCCGGCTGGTTCATCGAGGGCCTGCTCTCGCAAACCCTGGTGGTGCACATGTTGCGCACCCGCAAGGTCCCATTCTTCCAGAGCACCGCCGCGTGGCCGGTGTTGATGATGACCTGCGTGGTGATCGTACTGGGGATCTATGTGCCGTTCTCGCCGCTGGGCACCCTGGTGGGCCTGCAACCGTTGCCGATGGCCTACTTCCCATGGCTGGTGGGCACCCTGCTCAGCTACTGCTGCGTGGCCCAACTGATGAAGACGATCTACATCCGCCGCTTCAAGCAGTGGTACTGATCTCCCCCGCCGTTTAAACGGTGGCGGTCGCCCGGCCGCCACCGTGCACTACAAGGAAACACCCTATGCGCGTCTTGATCTGTGCAGGTCGTCATTACGCCGACACCAAAATGTCCCGCCAGGTGCTGGACGCTTACCACCGCCTGCGCCCGGTGCAGGTATTGATCCACGGCGGCAACCAATTCCTTGGCAGTGACGTCGAGGAATGGGCGCGGGAACTGGGCATCGACGTAGTGCGCTACCCGCCCAATTGGCAACGCCACGGCAAGCAGGCTGAACGCCAGCGCAACCATTTCATGCTGACCGATAGCCGCCCCGACGTGGTCATCGCCCTGCCGGGCGGGGACGACACCTGCGAACTGGTCTGCCAGGCCAAAGCCAGCGGCATTTCGGTGCTGACCGTAGAAAACTGAATTCAAGCGAGGTGCATCATGCACAAAAAACACACGCCCGAGCGCCAGGACGGGTTTGCCAAATACCGTGCCCGCCACTATCGAGGCGCACGCCACACCTTATTGTTGTTGCCGGCGGCCAAACGTCGCGCACTGCAACGCAACTTGATCTTTATCGGGCTGACCCTGGGCATTCTGTTGGCGATTGCCTTGCTGTCGAAGGCCCACGCGGCCGGCGGTGCCTATGTGGTCGACGACGGCGCAATCAACGCGCCAGGCGAATGCAACGTCGATGCCTGGTACACCGCCAACCGACACGATGGCAGTACCCACACTGAAACGCTGTCACCGGCCTGCACGTTCGCCACAATGCCCTGGATGCAATGGGGCGCGGCGGTGTCGCGCGCCACCCATACGGGCCAGGGCGAAACGCAGGTGAGCCCGCAGCTCAAGGCCCAGGTGTGGTCACGGGAAGACTTGGGTCTGGAAATGGCCGTGGCAGCCGGCGCGCATTTTGCGCTGGACCGCCGGCACGGTTTTGATGGCGCCGACTTCAACGTCCCGCTGACCTGGCAGCCGTTGGAGGCCCTGCGACTGAACCTGAACGCCGGCTGGTCGCATGCCTATAACGACGGTGACCAACAACATCGCCTGACCTGGGGCAGCGGCGTTGAGTACCAGGTGGCACCGGTGTTGACGCTGATCGCCGAGCGTTATGGCCAGGAAGGCGGCGATCAGGCGTGGCAGGCCGGACCTAGGTTTCACTTGGGCGAGTTTGTCGACATTGACCTGGTGGTCGGGCGAAGCCTGATCGGCGAGCGCGCGCAGTGGTTGACCACCGGTGCTACGTTGCGTTTCTAGTGGCTTGGCAGCACCTGTGTGCTCGCTTGCCCGCGAAGGCGCACTCTCTAACTGTCACCCCGCGATCCAAATGTGGGAGCTGGCTTGCCTGCGAAAGCGGCCTGACAGCCGCCACAATCTAACTGTCACCCCGCGATCCAAATGTGGAAGCTGGCTTGCCTGCGATGGCGGCCTGTCAGCCACCACAATCTAACTGTCACCCCCGCGATCCAAAATGTGGGAGCTGGCTTGCCTGCGAAGGCGGCCTGACAGCCGCCACAATCTAACTGTCACCCCCGCGATCCAAAATGTGGGAGCTGGCTTGCCTGCGAAGGCGGCCTGACAGCCGACCACAATCTAACTGTCACCCCCGCGATCCAAATGTGGGAGCTGGCTTGCCTGCGAAAGCGGCCTGACAGCCGCCACAATCTAACTGTCACCCCCGCGATCCAAAAATGTGGGAGCTGGCTTGCCTGCGAAAGCGGCCTGACAGCCGACCACAGTCTAACTGTCACCCCGCGATCCAAAAATGTGGGAGCTGGCTTGCCTGCGAAAGCGACGTGACAGTCGACCACAAACTAACTGTCACCCCGCGATCCAAAAATGTGGGAGCTGGCTTGCCTGCGAAGGCGGTGGTGCGGTGTACATATCCGTTATTTGGGTAACGGCTGCTTATGGTTCCGCTCTTACAGCGGCTCACTTTTGAAAAGCCCAAAAGTAAGCAAAAGGCTCTTGCCCCAACACTCGGCACCTCGCTTAGGCTCGGTGTGCCCGTAATCCGACAGGGATTTGGGGGGCCGCCGCCACGCGCCATCCATGGCGCGGGGCGGCTAAACCGGCATCCCTGCCGGTTTACCCCCCAAATCCCTGTCGAATTCCGGCCAGCGTGTTTGACGGGGCGCCTAAGATCAAAAACAAGATCAAAAGCGAGATCAAAAGCCAGATCAAGATCACGATCAAGAGCGGCTCGCTTCGCATCGTGGGTACGGGGTGGGTACGCGGTTTTGTAGGAGCTGGCTTACCAGCGATGGCGATCGTTCATTCAACGACAGGGTTGGATGTTTATCCGCTATCGCAGGCAAACCAGCACCCACATTCGTCCCGGCTTCATCTGGACGCTCTCATTTCAGTCAGGCCTTGGCCTGTTGTTCCAGGTGCAGCTGCAACTGCGGGTCGATCTGCAGCTGCCCCGCCAGGTCGTCGAGGTAATTGCGCTCGGCATCCTGTTGATCATCCACCAGCATCACACTGGCCAGATAGACTTCCGCTGCCACGGCAGGGTCGCTGGCAAATTCGGCGAAATCCGCGGCATCCAGGGGTTTGGCGACTTCGGTTTCAAGCCATTGCTTCAGTTGCGGATCGTCGGTATGCCGGCCCAGTTCACTGGAAATCAGTTGCTGCTCTTTTTCATCAATGCACCCATCCGCTTTGGCGGCAGCGATCAAGGCGCGTAATACGGCATGGCTATGAGCCTCGGCGGCGGGGCCGTCAAGCTGGTCGACGGTCTGGAAGGCTTGCTGCGGCGCATTGGCTTGCTGGCGCTGCCAGGCTTGGTAGGCCTGGAAGGCCGCCATGCCCAAGGATGCCAACGCCGCGTAATTCATGCCGCTAGAGCGCCCCTGGGCAGGACGGCCATTGGCGGCACCACCCAACATGCCGCCCAGGCCTCCCAGCAGACCACCTAAACCACCCAAACCGCCACCCGCCGACGCATTGCCGGTGCTGGTGCCTTTCAACAGGCCGCCGAGCAGCCCACCCAAACCGCCTGAAGAAGCACCGCTCCCTTGCCCGGCACGCAAGAGTTGCTCGAGTAAATCGCTGGTGTTCATGGTGTCACCCTCCCAGGGTGCAGTATTGGCGTCTAACAACCATAGCCCGCTACTGCCGGAACACCATGACCGCCGGGCGGGCACGGCCTATCATGACGACACCGTGCCTTCGAGAGAACACCCAAGTGAACCGCATTGAGCACATCGGATTGATGGCCAGCTACAACCAGTGGATGAACCGCAAGCTCTACGACGCGGCCAGCACGCTGTCGGACGCGCAATTGTCGATGGACCGACAGGCTTTTTTCGGCTCGATACTCGGCACGCTCAACCACCTGGCCTTGGGCGACACGGTCTGGCTCAAGCGGTTTGCCCAGCATCCGGTGGGCTACCCGGCACTGGCTCCGTTGAGTGCCATCGCCACACCGGTCGACCTGAAGCAGGTGGCGTTTGCCAATATCCGCGAGCTTGCCACCCGGCGTGCCTGGCTGGACCAGCTCATCATCGACTGGGCCCAGAGCGTGCAAGAATCCGACCTGGATCATCGCTTGCACTACCACAACATGCGCGGTACCGCGGCCGATAAAGACTTCTTCAGCCTGCTGGTGCATTTCTTCAATCACCAGACCCACCACCGGGGCCAGGCAACCACCTTGCTGACCCAGGCGGGGCTGGATGTGGGGACTACGGATTTACTGGCGCTGATTGACTGAACTCGGCATACGCCTGCAGCAAGCGCGCAAATGCTTGGGGCTCGGGCAACTGTTCAAAACTTTCAACCGCCCGCGTGGAGACCCAGGGCAGTTTTTCGCGGGTCCAGGTCTCCATGAACGGCACGTAACTGTTCGCGTTATCCAGCAAGGTGGCGCGCACATTGACGAATTCATCGATGCCATGAGGGCGCGTGAACAGCCAGCTCATGCAGTGCGGGCAAAATTAGTGGCGGTCTGCGCCGTGCAGGCCGCCAATCACCGGGCAACCCTGGGTGACCGTGAACGCGCTGGCGGGAATCAACGCGCTCAGGGAAAACGCGCTGGAGGACATCTTCTGGCAACCGGTGCAATGGCACGCCATGGTCATCACCGGGGCGGCACTCACGCTGAAACGCACACGCTCACAGCGACAGCTGCCTTCACGTGGCGGGGTGTCGACGCTCATCATGGCTTCCTTTTTATTGATGGGGGTGCGTGGCAGGTTAGCGTCCCGCCCCAGGGTTGAACAGGCTTGCAAAACAAAACCGAACCCTGTCTCGCCGCAGGGGTCGAAATCCCAGGTGCCGGGAATTATTACCTCCCGCCCTCCCCGCGCGCATTGTGGGTCTACCGATGCGCGTACCCCAAGAAGGAGACGCTTACATGGTCATTCACTTCAAGGTCGCAGGACACTTAGCCTGTGGCCACCACGGCACCAACCTCCCTTCCAGCACCGAGCTGAACCGGGTCAAATGCCGCACCTGCCGCAACACCGAAGCCTACAAGGAAGCGCGCCGCACCCAGCGCAACGCCGCCCGCCGCGCCAACCGCAAAGCCAAGACCCACACCGCAATTGATTGGCGCAGTGCCTGGACACAACGCCTCACCGACCTGCCTGGCTTGCAGCGCCTGCCACGTGGTTTCAGTGGGCAGCCATTCGTTTAGGCCATTGATGCACATTGGCCCGGAGTGAGGGCACTTGCGCCCTCACACCCAAACTGCCTTCGACGAGCGATGTCGCATTGGCCTGTGAGACCAAGCGCATTTGCGCGGGACAATAGGCATTATCCGATCTACCGCCGAAAAGTTTGCTAGATCACTGATCTAGCAAGCTTTTTCGTCGGCCTCGCAATGCAACAAAGCCACCGTTCGACCTTGCGCCTAAGCGCCTGGATCTATATATTCCCAACCCTGCAACAACGCGCTGCCGCCCGAATGGCGAAACTGGTAGACGCATGGGACTTAAAATCCCCCGCTCGTAAGGGCGTCCCGGTTCGATTCCGGGTTCGGGCACCATCTCTTGTTTCACTGACAGCCAGTAAAGTCCGTGAAACCCTTTAAAACCCGCCGCTTGGCGGGTTTTTTCGTTTCTGGCACTCCATCGGCTCTCTGCTGAGTCCAAGGGTAGGTTTTCGGGTGGAAGACAGAGTGCTAAAAAGTAGTACGCTTATGCCGCCTACCGCCTCGCGATTAGCTACCGGCGTAGCCTGAGGAGATCCTTTGTCCACTTCCACACTGACTTCGCACATCTTCAGCACGCCTCGCCATACGACGCACTATCTGGCGTCGGGCCCGGTCGAGGGGCCGTTGATGATATTCCTGCACGGCTGGCCGGAGATAAGCCTGATCTGGCGCGCGCAGATGGAAGCCTTCGCTGCCGAAGGATGGCATTGCATTGCACCGGACATGCGCGGCTATGGTCGTTCATCTTCGCCAGCAGACGTCAAAGCGTACACCCTTGAAAACATCGTGGCGGACATGGCAGCACTGCATGACCATCTCGGTGGCCTGCCCGCCATTTGGGTGGGCCACGATTGGGGCAGTGTCGTAGCGGGCGAACTGGTCGCTCATGAAGCCGCAGCGCAGCCGCGGCGTTGTGCTGGTATCGGTGCCCTACTTCCCGACGACGAACGCGTTGCCGACGCTGGTCCCTCTGGTTGATCGCGCGATCTATCCAGAGGACCTGTACCCAGACGGTCAATGGGACTATTACCGCTACTACAACACGCACTTTGCGTCCGCTGTCGCTGACCTGGATGCGGATAAAGCTGCCTCGTTGGCGTCGATTTATCGGCGAGGCGATCCGGCAAGCATCGCCAAGGTTGCATCCAATGCCGAAGTGACCCGCAAAGGTGGGCGGTTTGGCCAAGCGCACCAGGCCCCACCCACTCAACCAGACCTCGCGCTCTGGCCCGCGGCGGACTTCGCTGCACTGGTCCAGACGTTCGAGACGCATGGTTTCCGCGCGCCCTGCGCATGGTATTTAAACGACGCAGCCAACGTCGATTATGCCAATCGGTCACTCAATGGCGGCCGCCTGTCGTTGCCCGTCCTGTTTGTGAACGGCGATTACGACCCGATGAATACCATCAAGGGCAATCAGTTGGGCGAGCCAATGCGCGCGGCCTGCGCAGACCTCACCGTGACCAGCCTACCCGGCGGGCACTGGTTGCCGGTGGAGTGCAAGGCAGAACTGGTTGAGGCCATCAGTGCTTGGTTAAAGGCAAAAGGCTAGCAGCGTTGCACTGCTTTCGGGTGATCTGGAACCTGAATCGGGTTGGACGCAAGGGAACGA
This sequence comes from Pseudomonas pergaminensis, assembly GCF_024112395.2. NCBI lineage: Bacteria > Pseudomonadati > Pseudomonadota > Gammaproteobacteria > Pseudomonadales > Pseudomonadaceae > Pseudomonas > Pseudomonas pergaminensis. The sequence goes on from NZ_CP078013.2 coordinate 3,512,154, forward strand.
TCTGAAGCCCGGCACCCTCTACTCATCAGCAGCCAACTGCCCAGGCCGCACCCGTTGCCTTCTCCAGCCCCCCCTGCGGATGAGTCCGCGACCCACCCAGAAAGGTCAGCCGTCATGTCTTACGATTACCAGGGTATTGCCAGCGTCATCACTGCATCCCGTCACATGGGTACGCACTCGGACGAACTGCTCAATGAGGCGGTGAATATTCAACTGACCAGCAGCGGCAAGCCGACCATCGCGCGCCTGAGTTTCGACGCCCCCCTTCAATGGCCCGCCCACCCCAACGCTGTGGTGGTCACCTTGCCGGACGGTACGTCGGTCGGCGGTGTGATCGCCGAGATCGAAAAATCAGCCGATGGCCCTGGCTGGGTGACGTTTACCGTGGATGACTGAGCCGCCGAAGGCCGCCGTCGCTGTACGCTGAAGAGCAGCCGCCCTGTGGACACAAAAATCCCGACGTCAAGGTCGGGATTTTTGTGTCCACAGGCTTATCAGTTCTCGGGATGCTCGCTCGCAACCGAGTCGGCAGCATCCACGTCCGACATGTCTTCTTCGAGTGGCGCATCGTCGTCCGGCGGGAGCGGGATATTATCCTCGTCACGCTTTGGATCATGCCCGGTCTCGTTGTCTGTGCCGCGGGTCACGGCCTGCTGTGAAATGTTCCCTGGGGCGTTTTCATTGATGTCCATACTGGCTCTCCACTCAGACGCTCGGGTTATCCGCGCTTACTAGTCAGAGGCGTCACGGCAGCCGGAGTGCCCAGCATTAGACGAATGGTGAAAAGACACGGCCCCAGGTCAAACCAGTGGTTGCAAGGTAATACTCCAGACCTCTTTGCCCTGCACGGTCGCCTGCGCAACAGCCAGCACTTCAAACGAGCTGCCCGGGGCGAAGGTGTATTCAATTTTGATAGGGTCATCCGACAGCGCGGTGATGTAACTGACCGTGTCCCAGACCCAGGCATTATTCGGCGGGTTCGCGATCAGAATGATGCCGTTCTGGTACTGCATCGCTTCCGTCAGCGAACTGCCGAAACTCCAGACCATCTTGGTGGTGATGACCTGGCCGACCTGGATATACGTGTCCAATGCGGCTTCCAACGGGATCTGCAAAGGCGTGCCCACGGGCCCCTCGTTAAGTGGGCATTGCTGGAACTCAATACCGAAATGTTCGGTGCCCAACTGAGCAATATCGACTTGCCCGCTGAACAACTGGGGCTCGCTCACAATACTGGTGCGTGGCAAGGACTGGAACGCAGCACACAGCAGGCGGTTTTCGACCGCACTGAACGTTTGCAAGGCAGTGGCGACTTGCGCCAACTGGCTCTCGACGTTTTGCAGGGAGTTGGCTGGCACCATCAAGAACGACCTCATGTAGTCCACATTTTGAGGCGTATAAGTCCCCCAGTTGGACGCCCAGATCGCCTCGGCGATGCTCGCTTGATCAAGCGGATAAGGCGCGGTACCGACGCTGGTGTATTCAAATATTTTCATTAGCACCAGGCGGGTAAAAGACGCCGTCGTCCAGTCATACACGGCCATCGCGAGCTGGAAGCTATAAGGCGTGAACGGAAACAGTTGCAGCCCCAGCGCCGTTATCTGCGCGGTGGTTTTGCCAGGCGCATCGGGAATGTTCTGATAAGGAACGTAGTTGTCCGCGATCAATTGGTTGAAATATGCGACGTCGGCTGCGGCAATATCCGGCAAGGGTTTCAACTGACCCGACAACGTGATGCCCTTGCTGGCCTGGGTGACGCTGAATACGCCATTTCCAGGCAGGCTCAGCGTGAGATCGACGCTGGGGCTGGGTGTGTAGTCGACGACCTGGCCATTGAGGTTGACGAAATCCATGACCGGCCCATTCGGAAAGCCATTCTGGAAGTCGGTCACGTCAAGAAAGCCCTGCCCCTCCACGATCAAGCGGCTGGATACACCTTTACCTCCGCGAATCACACTCAACGGCTCGCCGTCGCTGAACCACAGCGCCGCGCCAGACGGGTTATTGATGCTCTGGAACTGCCACATGCTCAGACTCCTTTCGATCAAGCCGATTTTGCCAAGCGTGCCAGCGCAGTGTCGCTGCCCATTGCCTTCATCGCCAAAGCCACCAGGGTCAGCGTTGGATTGGCCGCAGGCAGCGTGGGCATGACACTGTTGCTGACGATGTAAAGGTTATCCACGCCAAACACTTGCAACTGAGGGTTAACCACCCCCAGGTTGGGGTCGTTGGCCATCCGCGTGGTGCAGGCCACATGATCGCCCCGTTGGGGGTAAGTGCCCCACCCCACATCGGTGCAACCCATTTGCGCCAGGACGGTCTTGAGTTTATCCACGTAGATCTGTGCTTTCAGGGGATCAAACAACGGGTCAGGCGTGTAGATTGAGGTGCGCGGCAACCCGAAACGGGTAGTACCCACTGCACAGGAGACCCGGTTGTTGAACTGCGGGATCGCCGACAGGTTGCCATACAGTTGATACTTGGCGGGCGCGGTGCAAGCGTCGCGAATCTGGCTGGCGCTATAGCCCTGAGCCATCATCAGGCCCACATCGATATTGGGCGTTTCATAGTTCATCGATATGAAAAACTTGCCGTCCTTCTGGTACTGAGGTGCGTCGAAGGTCCGTGAACACAGGCTGGGGAACCCCAACTCTTCCTCAAACTTCTGGGGGTTGGGCGCAGTACCTGAGGCATAAAAAAATTGAGTCGCACTGACAAAACGGCCAACCAGATCGCGGTCGTTACCGATCCCCTTGGGCCAGTAACTCGATGTGGACGCCTGGAGCAACTTGGGAATCTCAAACGCGCCGTTGCACAGGATTACGTTCTGGGCGTCCAACAGCACGGTGTCACCCGTGTTCATATCTGTGTAGGTAACACCCGCCACCTGTTGCCGGTTGACCATGCGGATCGCCGTAACAGCCGCTCCGAGGCGCAGGCTCACGTTGGGGTTGTCGGCCAGCAGGGCCAGCGGCTGGTCACCTGTGAAACGGCCCGCTACCGGGCAGTAGTCGCAGGTACCTGTGGTGCGGCATGGGCCACCCATTCCATTGGCCTGCCCATAGCGCGCCACCGGTAAATGCCCAAATCCTATGGCTGGGCGAACGCGAGCAAACGCCTGAATGAATGGCCCTGCCGAAATCGGATAAGGCGCTGCGCCATAGGGATAGGGTTGGCTGCGGGGCGGATTATTGTCGCTGGAGTCACCACTGGCGCCCAAGTACCGCTCGGCCTGGTTGTAGAACGGTTCCAACTGATCGTAGCCAAATGGCCAATCGATGCCCTGCCCGGTATTGCTGTAAAGCGCAAAATCTTCAGGTTTGAAGCGCGGTACCCAGCCCCCCCAATGCAGCATGGTGCCGCCGGCGCCGAATATTCGCCCACCCTGGATATTCCAGGGGTTGGCTCCGGTGGCATCGAAGTCTGCCGCCTGGTCGTAAAAGGCGGCATAGGGGGTATTGCCAGTACCGCCACCTCGTGCAACATGATGAAACCACCAACCGGGATCGCCCATGGGAATGCTTGGCCCGGTTTCTAAAATGACCACGCCCGGGTGGTTTGCAAACCGGCTTGCCATCAGGCTGCCAGCCACGCCGGAGCCGACGATCACGATATTGGCTGATTCATTACGCACCTTGGCCATGATCGCCTCCCACTGGTTGGGTCTGCGCCTGAATGTTAAGCGCGCGATAAGGTGGTGGTTTATTCAGAAACGACCCGCCGCCCATCCAGCCGTTGTAGTTCATGTAGCCGAACGTCTTGAAGCCTCCAAATGCGATATTCCAGCGCATGAATTCAAGCAGCACGTAGTTGGCCACCGGCGAAGGATTGCTGGATGAATAAGGGTTTTGATTGATCAGCGCCGCCAGGGCAAAGGTAGGTGTGTGGTATTGCTGGAGAAGCGCTTGGTATTCGGCAATGGTTTGCCGGTAATAACCCAGGTAAGCGGGGTCGCGTTGCATTTGCCATTGCAGCGCTTGCTGAAACTGCTGCTGTGGCATTTGGCAATCGGCGGCGGTGCCCCACTTCTGGCCGATAAAACCGAACAAACTCCAAAGCACATTGATCTGGTCTTGTTCCATGCGGAGATTCCTTTTTCCGGAGTGTATGTTGTTCCCTGCGCCGCGATTCGCTTACAACAGGATCGGGCGTCGACTCATGCTCTGCGAACACGTAATGTTTGGCTACTGACGTTTGGTAATAACCCTTATTCCAATCTAATGGCCACACGCCATGATCTAGAGGGATTGCCTGTCGAACCCCTGCTGTAGCCCGTCTATGCTGGAGCGAGACGCCCAAACCCCGCAATGATCCCCCCTATCGGAGACCCGACATGAATCCAAACGCCACCGCCCTTGTCCTGATCGAGTTCCAGAACGACTTCACCACACCAGGGGGCGTGTTCCATGACGCCGTCAAAGAGGTGATGCATCAGTCCGACATGCTGGCCAACACCGCGACCACGGTGCAACAGGCGCGCAAGTTGGGCGTCAAGATCATTCACCTGCCGATCCAGTTCGCCGATGGCTACCCCGAACTGACCACGCGTGACTATGGGATTCTCAAAGGCGTTGCCGACGGCAGCGCGTTTCGCGCAGGCAGTTGGGGGGCCGAGATCACCGATGCAATTACGCGTGAAACCGGTGACATCGTCGTGGAAGGCAAGCGCGGGCTGGATGGGTTTGCGACCACGGGACTGGACCTGGTGCTGCGCAACAACGGGATCCACAACCTGGTGGTGGCAGGGTTTCTGACCAACTGCTGTGTCGAGGGCACCGTGCGCTCTGGCTACGAGAAGGGTTACAACGTCGTGACCTTGACCGACTGCACGGCGACATTCACCGAGGAGCAGCAAAAGGCTGCCGAGAACTTCACCTTGCCAATGTTTTCCCAGGCACTGCGGCATACCGAGTTCCTGGGCGCTTTGAGCGCCAAGTAGGCAAAAAAAGGGGCGACCGATCAATCAGTCGCCCCTTTTGCTGGATGCCTGCTATTGCGCTCAACCGTTCAACGTCAGCCCCGGATAAGCCCGCACCGGCACCCTGTGGCGCTGCGGTTGCTGGCGTGCAAGCTGGGCCTGGACCTGTGCGACGGCATCCAGCACACGCTGTGCCCATTGCTCGTCTTGCGGGTCCACCACTACCACGCGAAAACCGTGATCGACGCCTTCAAGCTGCACACCCTCGGAGTCATCGACATGCAGGTCAATGTCGAAGGCCGGTGGGAATTTCGACGGCGTGCTGGTCAGCCCACGCTCGGCGAGGGCCTGGTTATGCCGCACGCTGTTGACCACGCCATCGACGTGGATGCCATACAACAGCAACCAGCGACGGATGTAGGACGGGGTGCGACCGGACGAGGTGTAGACCCAGACACTGCAGCCCTGGCGACGCAGCTCGCGGGTCAGGGAGCGGGTGCCGCTGCGCAGCGGCTCACCCAGCCAACGGTGCACACAGGCCGGCAAGCGGCTGTGTTCGGTCGCGCTGTGGTGCAGTTGGCAGGCCAACGTGTCATCGATATCGAATGAAATACGAATGCGCTGACGCTTGAACACACGCGTGATTGTGTCGAGCACTGAAAACCTTCCCATCATTGGCCCCCCTGGTAGGCGGGCGCTGGTGCGTCGCGGAGGAAAAAACCCATGGGGTCAGGGGCCTTATCTTCCAGGAACGCCGCATATTTTTTCTTGATCTTGGGCAATTCGTACAACGCCATGACACCGTGCTTGGCCGAGTTGCGTATGACCGAGGACGGGTTGAAATAGCCCTCGGCGTTGTCCAGCGTCAACACGAAAGGCGCCAACCCCTCGCGCATCAGCAGGTAACTGACGATCAACGACCCACTGCGGTGGTTGCCCTCAATGAACAACTGCGGCTTGCTGAGGACCCGCACATAGACACCGGCGGCCCGCTTCCACACTGATTCGTTGTGGTGCTTGCAGTACCAGTTGTACAGGTCCTTGATGCCGCCCTCGACATTGTTGAAAAAATGCACTTCGGTGGCAGCCAGGTGCTGGGCATATTCCCGCCTGCGTACCGGGTCTGTGCCGCAGAGCACGGTGGCATTGATCTCCAGCATCAGGTTCAACTGCTGGAGGTCGAACAGGTCAACACCGCGCGCCACATAGTCGTCAATCAGGGCATAGCCTTCAAGTACATTCTGCAGCACTTCGTCTGTCAGTGGGTCGCGTGGCTCGGTGAAGTCCCGGCTGAGCTGGGCAAAACGGCCCTGTACCTCACGCAGTGCGCGTTCGATCGCGAGCAAATCAAGACGACGTGTTGCAGTCATTGGCAATCCTGGAAACGGTGGAAGGCGGATCAGCTGAATTTGCCGCTGATGTAGTCCCCGGTCATTTGTTCGCGCGGGTTCTCGAAGATCTGGGTGGTCGCGCCCATTTCCACCAGGTAGCCGGTGCGAGTGCCCTGGGAGATGTCCACCGAGAAAAACGCGGTGGTATCGGCCACACGAATCGCCTGCTGCATGTTGTGCGTCACCAGGGCGATGGTGTAGTCCTTTTTCAGCTCGACCATCAGTTCCTCGACCCGGCGCGTGGCAATCGGGTCCAGTGCCGAGCAAGGTTCGTCCAGCAACAGCACTTCCGGCTCGGTGGCGATGGCACGGGCAATGCACAGGCGTTGCTGCTGGCCGCCAGAGAGCGACAGGCCGCTGACCTTGAGCTTGTCCTTGACCTCATCCCACAGCGCCGCGCCTTGCAGGGCGTGCTTGACGCGATCGCCGAGGTCGCCCTTGTAGCGGTTCAAGCGCAGGCCAAAGGCCACATTGTCAAAGATACTCATCGAGAACGGGTTCGGCTGTTGGAACACCATGCCGATGTAACGGCGCACGACCACAGGGTCAACGCCCTTGCCGTAGACGTCCTGGCCGAGGAAGTGCACATGGCCTTCGAAACGGAAGCCCTTCACCAGGTCGTTCATGCGGTTGAGGCTGCGCAGCACGGTGGATTTGCCGCAGCCGGAGGGGCCGATGAACCCGGTGATTTTGTTCTTTTCGATCGGCACATGGCTGTCACGCACCGCCATGAAGTTGCCGTAGAAAATCTTGTCCAGCTTGCAGTCCATGACCACAGGCGACTGGGTGATAAACGGAGCGGCTACTTGCGCAGATGACATGTTCAAAATTCAGGTGCTCCCGTTCTTAGTACTTGGGCTTGCCGAAAATACGGCTCACGATATTCACAACCAGCACGATCATTACCAGCACCAACGAGGCCGCCCAGGCGAGCTCGAGCTGGTTGTCGAAAGGCATGCCGGAGAAGTTGTAAATCAACACGGCAAGCGACGCCGTCGGATTCATGACCGCCAGGCTGCCGTCGTGGTAGATCCAGTAGTTACTGAACAGCGCGGTGAACAACAGCGGCGCGGTTTCGCCGGCGGCGCGTGCCACGGCGAGCATGACGCCCGTCAGGATCGCGGGCATGCCGGTGGGCAAAACGATTTTCCAGATCACCTGCGAACGGGTGCAGCCCATGCCATAGGCCGCGTCCTTCATGATCTTGGGCACCATCTTCATCGACTCTTCAGCCGTCAGCACCACGATAGGCAACATCAGTACAGCCAGCGCCACGCCACCGGCGGGTGCCGAGTACGTGCCGGTGGTCATGACCACCAGGGCGTAGGCGAACACGCCGGCCAGGATCGAGGGCAAGCCGGTGAGCATCTTGGCGGCAAAGCGCGAGGCGTTCGCCAGCTTGCTGTCCGGGCCCAGTTCCGCGAGGAAAATCGCCGCCAGGATGCCGACCGGCACAGCGATGGCGGCGGCAATACCGACCATCACGAAGGTGCCGGCCATGGCGTTGCCGAAGCCACCGCCGGTCTCGAAGCCGGTGGGTGGCAGCTCGGTGAACACTTCCAGGCTCAGGCGCGCGCCGCCACGGGTGATCAGCATGTAGAGCACGGAAATCAGCGGCACACTGGCCAGCAGCGCGCCGAACCACACCAGGGTGGTCAGCACCAGGCTGCGCAGGGCACGCCCTTCAAACCGGCGCTGCAGGCTAGGCATGGCGGTGATTGGAGACGAGAGGTCAGTCATTACTTGGTACCCCGCTGGGCGTAGACCATGATCATCGAACCGATGATGTTCACCAGCAGCGTGATGAACATCAGCACCAGTGCGGCGTACATCAACACTTCGATCTCGTTCGGGCCGGCTTCGGGGAAGTTCAGCGCCAACAAGGCCGCCAGGGTGTTGGCCGGGGCGAACAGCGAGAGGGAAATGTTGTTGGCGTTACCCACCAGCATGGCCAGGGCCATGGTTTCACCCAAGGCGCGGCCCAGGCCCAGCACCAGCGATCCGAAGATGCCGGTGGCGGCAGACGGCACCATGACCTTGAGAATCGCTTCCCAGTGAGTGGTGCCCATGCCGTAGGCGGCTTGCTTGGTTTTCATCGGGACACCCGTGAGGGCGTCCTGGGACACGGCAGCAATGGTCGGCAGAATCATGATGGCCAGCACCAGTGCAGCTGGTAACAGGCCCGGCCCGCTGAGGGACGTGCCGAAAAAAGGAATCCAGCCGAGTTCGCTGTTCAGCCACGCGGTGAGCGGGCGGATGGCCGGGATAACCACATAAATGCCCCAGAGGCCGTAGACCACGCTGGGGATGGCTGCGAGCAATTCGACGATGGTGCGAAACACCGCCGCGAGTTTTGCTGGCAGGAAATCCTGGGTGAGGAAAATAGCCATGCTGACGCCAAAAAAGCCTGCGATCAGCAACGCAATCAGGGCGCTGTACAGCGTGCCCCAAATCGCGGGCAGAATCCCGTACTTGCCTTGGTTAACGTCCCAGACACTGCCGAACAGCACGTCAAAGCCATGCTTTTCCATGCCGGGAAGTGCCTTGCGCCCTACTTCGAAGACCAGCGCGAAAACCAGCGCCAGCACCAGCACTACGCCTATGCGTGCAAGTGCACGGAAGGTGCGGTCAACCACAAAGTCCTTCGTGGACGGCGGCTGACACGCAGAATCCGGGTTAACCGGTACGACAAAAGGTGTGTTCATTGGCTAATTCCGGAACAAGGGGGGAACGCTTGCGGCATGGCTGACAGCCCATGCCGGAAGCGGCCTGGCGAGCCTTACTGGATGTTGGCGGAAGCTTTGCGAACCTGGTCGACAACCGATGGCGGCAGTGGGATGTAGCCCATCGAATCAGCGATTTTCTGACCTTCGGTCAAGCTGTACTCGACCATTTCACGCATGGCTTTGGCTTTGGCTGGGTTGCCGTTGTCCTTGCGGAAGATCATCCAGGTGTAGGACGTGATCGGGTAGGACTTGGCGCCATCCGGGTCCGGCAGCCAGGCCACCAGGCTTTCCGGCATTTTCACCGCGGCCAGGGCTTCGGCGCCGCTTTCGGCGTTCGGTACCACGTACTTGCCGGCCTTGTTCTGCAGTTGGGCAAAGTCAACCTTGGCCAGTTTGGCGAAGCCGTATTCGATGTAGCCGATCGCGCCTGGGGTCTGGCGCACAGTGGCGGTCACACCATCGTTCTTCGGCGATTTGATGAACTTGTCGCTGGCGGGCCAGTTGACGGTGTTACCTTCGCCCAGGTCTTTCTGGAACTCAGGGTTGATCGCAGCCAAGTGCTTGGTGAACACAGCGGTGGTGCCGCTGGAGTCTGCACGTACGACGACGGTGATCGGCATGTCTGGCAGTTTCAGGCCTGGGTTGGCGGCAGCGATCTTCGGATCGTTCCACTTGGTGATTTTGCCCAGGAAGATGTTGGAGTACACATCGCGAGGCAACTTGAGCTCTTTAGGATTGCCCGGCAGATTGAACGCCAACACGATTTCACCGGCAGTCATCGGCAGCAGTTGCGCGCCTTCGGCAACCTTGGCGATGTCTTCGTCTTTCATGGCCGAGTCGCTGGCGGCGAAGTCGACGGTTTTGTTCAGGAAGTCCTGTACACCCGCACCGCTACCTTTGGATTGGTAATCAACGGTGACACCCTCGGTTTTCTTGCTGAAATCCTTGAACCAGGTGAGGTAGATCGGGGCTGGAAAACTCGCACCGGAACCGGTCAGGCGGATGCTTTCGGCAGCAAACACCGAGGTGGCACTGAGAGAAACCGCAACGGCGAGTGCAGCAGACTTCATCAGACGTTTCATTCAGGAAAATCCTTGTGAATTACGGGCTCGGGAACTCTGCAACAATCTTGTTACGGTTTTATGAACGTGGAATGGCAAAACGCCTTGTTGTCCCCATCTCCCACCGCAATCGCGCGATTTGGTGTCATTGGTTAGTAACAAAATGCGACTAAGACTTTGCCATCTCCCACCACGCGAGTTCCGCCCATGTCCTCAATAGAAGACACCTTGATGCAGCGCATCCACCGTGAGTTGCTGGATCACAGTGACGAAGAGCTGGAACTGGAATTATCCGAAGACGGGCATGACCTGAACGCGCTGTTTGACGAGCACGTAGGAGAAAGCAGCGAGAAGGCCGCACGGCGGGTGTATTTCAGCGAACTGTTCCGCCTGCAGGGCGAATTGGTGAAGTTGCAAAGCTGGGTGGTCAAGACCGGCCACAAGGTGGTGATCCTGTTCGAAGGGCGTGATGCCGCCGGCAAGGGCGGTGTGATCAAGCGCATTACCCAGCGCCTGAACCCCAGGGTCTGCCGCGTTGCCGCCCTGCCCGCGCCGAATGACCGCGAGCAGACCCAGTGGTATTTCCAGCGCTACGTCTCGCACCTGCCGGCCGCCGGTGAAATCGTGCTGTTCGACCGCAGTTGGTACAACCGCGCCGGGGTCGAGCAGGTCATGGGGTTTTGCAACGAGGACCAGTACGAAGAGTTCTTCCGCACGGTGCCGGAGTTCGAACGGATGCTCGCCCGCTCCGGTATTCAACTGATCAAGTACTGGTTTTCGATTTCCGACCAGGAACAGCACCTGCGTTTTCTCAGCCGCATTCACGACCCGCTCAAGCAATGGAAACTCAGCCCCATGGACCTGGAGTCGCGTCGGCGCTGGGAAGCCTATACCAAGGCCAAGGAAATCATGCTCGAACGCACCCACATCGCCGAGGCGCCGTGGTGGGTGGTGCAAGCCGATGACAAGAAGAAGGCCCGCCTCAACTGCATCCACCATTTGCTCGGGCAGATGCCGTATGAAGAGGTCGAGCTGCCGGTGATCGAGTTGCCGCAGCGCGTCAGGCAGGAAGACTATTCGCGCAGCCCGACGCCGCCGGAACTCATTGTGCCGCAGCGCTACTGATCACCCACACGGGCAGGCAGGCGGCATCTCGCATACGGTTGTTCGCCCGCCTGCCTGTTTTTTTTCAGACCCGTCTTAAATCATCCCGTGCCTGACAGCGATACGCTGGCCCCTTCCCTACCCCTCTGTGGAATGCGCCCGGCGCACAGCTGACAGGTACCCCGCCATGATCGACAAACACCTGCGGATCCTCATCGTGGATTCCCTTCATGCCCATGTCATGCAGATCGAAAAAATGCTCAACCGCATGGGCTATCACTGTATCGCCACCGCCAGCAGCGACCGGGAAGGCCGGCAATTGAGCCGTGCCGGGCTGAGGCGTTTCGATGTGCTGTTGGCCGCCGATCACATGGTGCGCAAGCCCGACGTGGGCGGGTCGGCGTTTGACGCCTACGCCATCGCGAACGTGTTTATCTATGGCCGGCCTGCCGACAGCGAACGGGTGAACCTGGCCAGCCACGGTGAGCGTTACTGGCGCTGCGGCTTGCCGGAATACCTCGTGCTGGAGTGGTTCATGGCCCGCTCCAGGCGCAGCCTGCCGCAGGCTTGCGACAACCCTTCGCAAGTCCCTTGCACGGAGTCACCCGGTTACTTTGCACTGCCAGGCGCAAGGTGACCGAGTTCCGGCGGGGTCAGATCGGAGCGCTGCTGACGACCCTCAGCGCCAACCCTTCATACGCATCCAGCGTGATGGTGAACTCGCCGTCTGCCGTCAGGTCACCCTCGACCCGTTCATTGATGATGTCCACCACCATCCCCGCCGCGATATCCGGCAGGTTCAGGGTCTCGGTGATCGGCGTGGCGCCGAAGTTCAGCGCGGTGATTTGTATGCCTTTGCCGGCGGGTAATTCATGGACCATCACCAGCAGCCCTGGGTTTTGCACTTCCGGCACTTGAATCTGGCGGCTGGCCGCAATGTCGTAGGCACGGCGTACCGCGAGGATTTTCTGCAGTTGCGACGCAAATGACTCGGGGTCCTGTAATTGGCTGTTGAGGCTGCCATACAGGCTTTTCGAGCGCGGCATATGGCCGGCGGATAATTCGGCGTCCGGGTTCAGGTCCACCAGGTCATAGGCACCACGATGAATCCAGCGCGTGTCGCCATCCTGCATCAAATGTTCGACCTCTTCGGCCGCCAGCGGCAGCGCGCCCACCAGGTCCCAGCCCGACAAGGCAAACACCCCTGGCTGCATGGCGTTGTACATCACCAGCAGCAAGTGGATCTGGCGAATCTGCTGGATGTCCGCGGGGGTGATCGCGTCCAGGTCCCGAATGCCCAGGGCGGCCGTGATGATACTGGCCGTGGTGCAGGACACGCCGTTGGTCACGAACTTGAGGTTGTACGGCGCATGTTCGCCGGCCAGGCGTTCGTACATCTGCTCGCGGATGTGCTCGCGCAGGATGTTGCCGGGAAAGGTCTGGCCCTGGTACAGGAAGGTGTCGTGGGCATGCAAGGTCCAGAAGTGCACCAGTTCGAGGGTCAGTTCATCGTGGTTTTGCAACGCGTGGATCAGCGAGCCGGGGTCGATGCCCTGGCGGTGCATTTCACGCAGCATCAGGCGCAGGAACTCGGCATCGCCCATCAGCAACGCGTGCTGGTATGCAGGGCGGGTGATGAAGTCGTAGGACAGGTCGGCACCGCCGTGTGACATGGACGCGATGTCATCCACGGTGAGGTTCAACTCCTGGAAGCTGAAACCGCCCGCCTTGCGAATCGCCCCGCCCAGCAACTGGTTGCCGGTGATCGACAGCGGATGGCTCTCGGACCAGGCCGTACCGTCCAGCTTGCGCTCCACGCCGAGGAAACCATTGGCGTCCAGGCGCAGGATCTTCGCGCCCATCACGTCGATGGCATGCAGCGCATCGCCAATGATCATCTGCTGCGCGGCGAAGGTCGGGTCCAGCCAATTCAACGACGGCTGGCCTTCCTTGAAATAATGCAAGTACACCCAGCGGCGCGGCTTGCCGTCCACGCCCAGCACTACGTCCGTCGCGCTCCAGTCGGTTTCCTTGACGCCGGGCTCGAAGAAGATCACCCGTTGCAACTGGCCGACGATGTAGTGTTTGTCGCGCAATGCATCGACCTGCACCGGGCTGAGGTTCTGCGCGTCGCGGCCCTCGGCGACGTCGGGCAGCAACGGCCAGTCTTCTTCGCGGATTTCCACCATATGGTAGAGGCCGGGATAGTCTTCGTACGCCATCTCGGCCAGGCGGAAGTCCGCGCCCTTGCCGGTGTGGGACGGGATCACATCGTCGATGATCACCGCGTTGTGCGCCGCCGCCATGCGTGTCAACGCCTGCAACTGTGCCTCGGTGCCCAGCTGCGGGTCGATCTCGAAGCTGATGCGGTCGAAATTGCCGTCGATGGTCGGCGTGTGCTGCATGCCGCTCAGGCCGCCGGACTTCTTCAGCGGGCCGTTGTGGATGCCCTGGATGCCGATCTTCGACAAGGCGTGCCACAGCGCCTCATCGCCCAGCGCCTCCAACACCGTGCCGCCTTCGCGGGTCACGATCGAGGCCGGGTACGCGGTAAACCACACCGACGACAGCGCCGAAGCATCACGGGGCCGGGTCTGCGCGTAAGGCTGCTGCCACAACCGGCCCTGGCCCGAATAGAGCTTGGCCCGCTGGCGTGCCGCGTGCAGCATCGATTGTTCCACCAGCCAGTTCACATGGTTGTTTTCAGCCGCCGTCATAAGCTTGGTACCTGTCGTCGTGAAGCATTGCTCGTGAACATATGAGGCTTGTGCGGGCCATTCGTTGCATTGCGATGAGGCGATGGCTGGGCATCGCCCACTGTAGGCGGTGATCGTCAGTGGGTGTCGCGATACTGCCTCGGCGTAAACCCCGTCGACGCCTTGAACTGCCGAGTGAAGGCGCTGTGGTCGGTGTACCCGCACTGCAGCGCTACCTCGGTGATCGGCAGGTCGGTGTGGAGCAAGCGGTGGGCATGCTCCAGCCGCACTTTCTGGATCATCTGCCGGGGCGTGAGGTGGAACACGCGCTTGCAATAACGCTCCAGTTGCGCCACGGAAATCCCGGCAATGCGCGTCAGTTCACCCAGGGTGACACGGCGGTTGAAGTGCGCGCGGATGTGCGCGTCCACGGCGGCCAGGCGCTGGTACGCCGGGTGGCTTTCGCTGGCGGTTTGCAGGTCGACCGAGATACCGGCCAGGCCAATGATCGCGCCCGAATGGCTGTACAGCGGCCACTTGTGGGTCAAACACCAGCCGGGTTCGCGGGTGCCGTACAGGTGCAGTTCCAGCTGATCTTCCAGCACAAAGCCCTGCTCCAGCACGCGCCGGTCCTGCTCGGTGTAGCCCGGCCCCAGTTGCGCAGGAAAGACTTCGGCACTGGTCTTGCCCAGCAGCGGTTGCAGCTGCTTGAGGCCGCAGCGCTGCACCAGGGTGCGGTTGGCGAGCACATAGCGGGCCTGGGTGTCCTTGATGAAAATCGCCGCATTGGGGATCACGTCGAGCATCGGCAATAGCTGCGCGACACTGCCTAATAACTGTTCGATGTCTTTGGGGTTGCTCCCTTGGCAAAGGCTCGCAAACGCGCTCTGCATCATGACGATTGATCCCCATTGTTGGCCTGGACGGATAGCAGATTGCACGATGCCCGGCGCCCTGTCGAGCCACCAAAACTGTGCTGATTTCGTCATCGATGCCAGCAAAAAACATCAATCGCGCCGCCGTTCATGAGTTCACTGTATGGCCACTGCATGCCTATCCAATAACTCACAAGAAGGCGACGCTATGTCAGCTCAAGGCAAGTTCAAGAAACAGCTTTCCCTGATGGACCTGACCTTTATCGGGTTGGGTGCCATCTTTGGTTCGGGCTGGTTGTTCGCAGCCAGCCACGTATCCGCAATCGCAGGCCCGGCGGGCATTATTTCCTGGCTCATCGGTGGTTTCGCGGTACTGCTGCTGGGCATTGTGTACTGCGAACTGGGCGCCGCATTGCCGCGTGCCGGCGGCGTGGTGCGTTACCCGGTCTACTCCCACGGTCCGCTGCTGGGCTACCTGATGGGATTTATCACGCTGATCGCGTTTTCCAGCCTGGTGGCCATTGAAGTGGTCGCCTCGCGCCAATACGCCGCGGCATGGTTTCCCGAGCTGACCAAAGTCGGCTCCAGTGACCCGACCACCCTCGGCTGGCTGGTGCAATTCGCCCTGCTGTGCCTGTTCTTTATCCTCAATTACCGCAGTGTCAAAACCTTCGCCATCGCCAACAACCTGGTGAGCGTGTTCAAGTTCATCGTACCGTTGCTGGTGATCGGCGTGCTGTTCAGCTTCTTCAAACCGGCGAACTTCCAGGTGCAGGGTTTCGCGCCGTTTGGCCTGTCGGGCATTGAGATGGCGGTGTCGGCCGGCGGGGTGATTTTTGCCTACCTGGGGCTGACGCCGATCATCTCGGTGGCCAGCGAAGTGAAGAACCCGCAACGTACGATTCCGATTGCGCTGATCCTCTCGGTGCTGCTGTCGACGGCCATCTACGTGCTGCTTCAGACCGCCTTCCTTGGTGGCGTGCCCACGGAAATGCTCGCCAATGGCTGGGCCGGGATCAGCAAGGAACTCGCGCTGCCCTACCGCGATATCGCCCTGGCGCTGGGCGTGGGCTGGCTGGCGTACCTGGTGGTGGCCGACGCGGTGATCTCCCCCAGCGGCTGCGGCAATATCTACATGAATGCCACGCCCCGTGTGGTGTATGGCTGGGCGCAGACCGGCACGTTCTTCAAGATTTTCACGCGTATCGATGAGAAGTCCGGCATTCCACGGCCCGCGCTGTGGCTGACCTTTGGCCTGTCGGTGTTCTGGACCCTGCCGTTCCCGTCCTGGGAAGCACTGATCAACGTGGTGTCGGCGGCGCTGATCCTCAGCTACGCCGTCGCCCCGGTCACCGTCGCCGCACTGCGCCGCAACGCACCACAGATGGCGCGCCCGTTCCGGGTCAAGGGCATGGCGGTGCTGGGCCCGCTGTCGTTCATCATCGCCGCGCTGATCGTGTACTGGTCTGGCTGGGGCACGGTGTCCTGGCTGCTCGGCCTGCAGATCCTGATGTTCGTGGTGTACCTGCTGTGCGCACGCTGGGTGCCGACCGCACACATCAACCTCAAGCAGCAAGTGCGCTCGTCTGCCTGGCTGATCGGCTTCTACGCGGTGACCATCCTGCTGTCCAAGCTCGGCAGTTTTGGTGGCATCGGCGTGATCAGCCACCCGCTCGACACGATTGTCGTCGCCGCTTGCGCACTCGGCATTTACTACTGGGGCGCAGCCACTGGCGTGCCGGCTCATCTGGTACGGCTGGAACACGAAGCCGATGAAAGCGAAGCGGTCGACGAACCTCACGCGCCGCTGACACCCGCGACTTACTGATTCAGGAGCCTTATATGAAGCGACTGCATGTGATCGACTCCCACACCGGCGGCGAACCGACACGCCTGGTCATGAGCGGTTTCCCGGCGCTGAACGCCGCCACGATTGCCGATCAACTGCACAGCCTGCGCACTGAGCATGATCAATGGCGCCGCGCCTGCCTGCTGGAGCCGCGTGGCAATGATGTACTGGTGGGCGCGCTGTATTGCGAGCCCGTTACGCCAGGCGCGATCTGTGGTGTGATCTTCTTCAACAACGCCGGTTACCTCGGCATGTGCGGCCACGGCACCATCGGCCTGGTTGCGTCGCTGCACCACATGGGGCGTATCCAGCCCGGCGTGCACACGATCGACACGCCCGTTGGCCCGGTGGCGGCCACGCTGCACGAAGACGGCAGCGTAACCCTGCGCAATGTGCCCGCCTATCGCCTGCGCCAGCAGGTGCCGGTGGAAGTGCCGGGGCATGGCGTGGCCTACGGCGATATCGCCTGGGGCGGCAACTGGTTTTTCCTGGTGTCGGACCATGGCCAACGCTTGCAGATGGACAACGTGGATGCGCTTACCGACTACACCTGGGCGATGCTCAAGGCTTTGGAAGAGCAAGGCATTCACGGTGCAGACGGTGCACTGATCGACCACATCGAGTTGTTCGCCGACGACGACCACGCCGACAGCCGCAACTTCGTGATGTGCCCCGGCAAAGCCTACGACCGCTCGCCCTGCGGCACCGGCACCAGCGCCAAGCTGGCCTGCCTGGCCGCCGATGGAAAACTCCAGCCGGGTGAAACCTGGACCCAAGCCAGCATCACCGGCAGCCAATTCGAAGGCCGCTACGAATGGGACGGCGAGCACATCCGCCCCTTCATCACTGGCAGCGCCTACATGACCGCCGACAGCACCTTGCTGATCGACGAGCGTGACCCTTTTGCCTGGGGCATCTGAGCCCTTCCCTGTTTGTACTGAACGTTCCAAGGAGTTAGAACAATGAGCGAAAACATCTTCACCGGCTGCATCCCCGCCCTGATGACCCCGTGCACGCCTGAGCGCAAGCCCGACTTCGACGCCCTGGTCGCCAAAGGCCGCGAGCTGATCGATATCGGCATGAGCGCCGTGGTGTACTGCGGCTCCATGGGCGACTGGCCGTTGCTCACCGAGGCCGAGCGCCAGGAAGGCGTGGCGCGGCTGGTGGCTGCCGGTGTGCCGACCATCGTTGGCACCGGCGCGGTCAACAGCCGCGAAGCCGTGGCCCATGCTGCCCACGCGGCCAAGGTCGGCGCCCATGGCTTGATGGTGATTCCGCGCGTACTGTCCCGTGGTGCCTCCGCTACCGCGCAGAAGGCGCACTTCTCGGCGATCCTCAAGGCCGCGCCAAACCTGCCAGCGGTGATCTATAACAGCCCCTACTACGGCTTCGCCACCCGCGCCGACCTGTTCTTCGAACTGCGTCGCGAACACCCGAACCTGATCGGTTTCAAGGAATTCGGCGGCGGTGCCGACCTGCGCTACGCCGCAGAGCACATCACCTCCCAGGACGATAACGTGACCCTGATGGTCGGCGTCGACACCCAGGTGGTGCACGGTTTCGTCAACTGCAACGCCACCGGCGCCATTACCGGCATTGGTAACGCCCTGCCTCGGGAAGTGTTGCAACTGGTCGCGCTGAGCAAAAAAGCCGCCAAGGGCGATGCCAAGGCCCGTCGCCAGGCCCGTGAGCTGGAAGCGGCGCTGGCGGTGCTGTCGTCGTTCGATGAAGGCTGCGACCTGGTGCTGTATTACAAGCATTTGATGGTGCTCAACGGTGATAAAGGCTACGCCCTGCACTTCAATGAAACCGACGCGCTCAGCGACGCGCAACGTCGTTACGCCGAACACCAATACGCGCTGTTCCGCCAGTGGTACGCCAACTGGTCGGCGGAACAGAACGTCGCTTGATGCCTTGCGCGCCGCTGCGGCTCTCGCAGCGGCCCACCTTCTTTTTCCAGGACGACCCCATGACTCTGACGGGCAAGATGCTGATCGGTCAGCACGCCATTACCGGTAATCGCGAGGCAATCCGGGCCATCAATCCGGCCACCCAAACGCCGCTGGAGCCTGCTTACCTGGGCGGCAAAGGCGAGCATGTCGAACAGGCGTGCGCACTGGCGTGGGCGGCGTTCGATGGGTATCGCGAAACATCGCCGGAGGCGCGCGCCACGTTCCTTGAAACCATCGCCACGCACATCGAAGCGCTGGGCGATGAATTGATCGACCGCGCCGTCGCCGAAACCGGCCTGCCCCGCCCACGTATCCAGGGCGAGCGCGGGCGCACCTGCGGGCAACTGCGGACCTTCGCCCGCACCGTACGCGCCGGGGAATGGCTGGATGTGCGGGTAGACACCGCACAGCCGCAACGCCAGCCCCTGCCGCGCCCCGACCTGCGCCAGCGCCACATCGCGTTGGGCCCGGTGGCGGTGTTTGGTGCGAGCAACTTCCCACTGGCCTTCTCCGTGGCCGGCGGCGACACTGCCTCCGCGCTGGCCGCCGGTTGCCCGGTGGTGGTCAAGGCCCATGGTGCCCACCCTGGCACCAGTGAACTGGTGGGCCGGGCGGTAGCGCAGGCAGTCAAGGCGTGTGGCCTGCCAGACGGCGTGTTTTCGCTGCTGTACGGTTCGGGCCCTGAAGTCGGCATTGCGCTGGTCACCGACCCACGCATCAAGGCAGTTGGCTTTACCGGCTCGCGCAGCGGTGGCCTTGCCTTGACCCAGGCCGCGCAGGCCAGGCCCGAGCCGATCCCGGTGTATGCGGAAATGAGTTCGATCAACCCCGTGTACCTGTTTGCGGCGGCACTGGCCGCCCGGGGTGAAGCATTGGCCCAGGGTTTCGTCGCGTCATTGACCCAGGGTGCCGGGCAGTTCTGCACCAACCCAGGGTTGGTGATCGGGGTGCAAGGGCCGGCCCTGGATCGCTTCATCCGCACCACCAGTGAGTTGCTGCCGAGTTGCGCGGCGCAGACCATGCTCACCCCCGGTATCGCCAGTGCCTACGCTTCCGGCGTGGGCGCATTGACCGAACACGCCAAGGTTGTCGCACAGGGTTTACCGGCGATGGGCCCGAACCAGGGCCAGGCCCATGTGTTTGTGACCCAGGCGCAAGCGTTCCTGGCCAATCAACACCTGCAGGCCGAAGTCTTCGGCGCGGCGTCGCTGATAGTCGTCTGCGCCAACAATGAAGAAGTGCGCCAGGTGTCCGAACACCTGGAAGGCCAACTGACCGCCACCCTGCATCTGGACGAAGACGATCTGCCAAGCGCCAAAGCCCTGCTGCCGGTTCTGGAGCGCAAGGCCGGTCGCCTGCTGGTCAATGGCTGGCCGACAGGCGTGGAAGTCTGTGATGCCATGATCCACGGCGGCCCCTTTCCGGCCACTTCGGACTCGCGCAGCACGTCGGTGGGCACGGCGGCGATCCAGCGTTTTTTGCGGCCGGTGTGTTATCAGGACTTCCCTGACGCGTTGCTGCCCGAAGCGCTCCAGCACGGCAACCGGCTGCTGTTGCGGCGCCTGCTCGACGGCCAGAGAGAGGCATAGGCGATGTCCGTACCCGATACCGTAGTGGTTGGCGCCGGCATTATCGGCGTCGCCTGCGCGCTGCAACTGGCGCGTCAAGGCCGGCACGTGCTGGTGGTCGACCCCCAGGATCCCGGCATGGGTGCCTCCTATGGCAACGCCGGGCACCTGGCGACCGAGCAGGTGTTCCCGATTGCCGACCTGTCGATCCT
Source organism: Pseudomonas pergaminensis (assembly GCF_024112395.2). Taxonomy (NCBI): domain Bacteria; kingdom Pseudomonadati; phylum Pseudomonadota; class Gammaproteobacteria; order Pseudomonadales; family Pseudomonadaceae; genus Pseudomonas; species Pseudomonas pergaminensis. Next base: position 3,532,506 of record NZ_CP078013.2, read on the forward strand.
CAAGCGCTTGCCCGGCATGCTGCTGGACCCCATGGGCCCGCTGCGCCTGGATTGGAAATACCTGCCGCGCGCACTGCCCTGGTTCCTGCGCCTGCTGCTCAACCTGCGTCCGGCGAGCTACCGGCGCACGGTCGCCGGGATCCGCACGCTCAACGAAGGCAGCCTGGGCGCATGGCAGCGCTTGCTGCACAGCATTGGGCGCCCGACGTTGCTGCGCAAGGATGGCTCGTTGCTGGTGTATGAACAGGCCGACTCACGCCCCGCCCTGGAGGCCCTGCAACAGCGCATGCAACAACAGCAGGTGCCCGTGGACTACTGGTCCGGCGAGGCCATACGCCAAGCCGCACCGCAATTGAGCGACAACATCCAGGGCGGGCTGTTTTTTCCCGGCACCGGGCACTTTCTCGATCCTTATCAGGTGGTGTGCGAACTGGTCCAGGCCGCCAAGGCCAGCGGCGTGCAATTCCTCAAGCGTCGGGTACTGGATGGGCGCGTTGAAGGAGACGGCGTTTCCCTGACGACCGACCAGGGCCCTTTGTTGGCGAGCCAGGTGCTGATCGCCTGTGGCGCCCACTCGGCCAAACTGACCGCTGCCCTGACCGGCAAAAAAGTCCCGCTGGACACCGAGCGCGGCTACCACCTGATGCTGCCCCATGAACACCACCGTCTGCCGTTTGCGGTCACCTCCCTGGAGCGTAAATTCATCATGACGCCCATGACCGACGGCTTGCGCTTGGCCGGCACGGTGGAATTCGCTGGCCTTGATCGCCCTGCGAATATGGAGCGTGCCTGGCAACTGCATCGGCTGAGCAAGGGGTTGTTTCGCGAGGACTTGAGTGCAGAAGGTGCAACGCCGTGGATAGGGTTTCGTCCGTCGTTGCCGGACTCGCTGCCAGTGATTGACCGGGTGTGTGACGGGAAGGTGCTGCTTGCGTTTGGGCATCAGCATTTAGGGCTGACACAGGCGGCGGTGACGGCGGAGTGGGTTGGTGAGTTAGCGAGCAAGGATCAAGCGCAGTTACTGACACCTTATCGCCTAGACCGATTCTGAAATCTCTGTAGTGAGCAGGCTTGCCCTGCGCTGGGCTGCGAAGCAGCCCTAAACCCAGACGGCCGATTTTGGACTGAAGAACTGCGGTGCCTGCAGTGGGGTCGCTTCACGGCCCAGCGCAGGGCAAGCCTGCTCACTACAGGTAGATGCATGCTCCCCAGTTGATGGATCAGCCATACCTCACTTGACCAAGCGCTTCTCCTTGGAGGGGCGATATCCGAAATACGAGCTGTAACACTTGCTGAAATGACTCGGCGACACAAACCCACAGGCCACCAGCACCTCCACCTGGGACAACTCGGTGTGTTGCAACAGCCGCCGCGCCTCGGTTACACGCAGCTCCATGTAGTAGCGCTGCGGGGTGGTGCCCAGTTGTTCCTTGAACAAGCGCTCCAACTGGCGCCGCGAGCGGCCGGCGTAGACGGCCAACTGGTCCAGCTCCAGGGGTTCTTCGAGGTTGGCGTCCATCAGCTTCACCACTTCACGCAGGGGCGCGCTGACGCTGACGTTTTCGGTGGGCTTGATGCGCCGGTAGCGGGATTCTTCGAAGGCCAGGATGTCTTCGATGCCTTCGACCAGGGCCTTGCCATGCAGGCCCTTGATCCAGTCCAGCGCCATATGGAACGCGCCCGACGGGCTCGACGCCGTCAGGCGATCGCGGTCGATCACATAGGGCTCGCTGGTGACGTGGGTGGCCTTGGACACTTCTGCCAGCGCCGGGCGATGTTCGGGGTGGATGGCGCAGCGGTAACCCTGCAACAGCCCGGCGCGGCCGAGGAACCACGAACCGTTCCACAACCCCGCGAGGCAAATGCCATGTTCGGCGGCGCTGCGCAGCAGGTGGATGAAGTCTTCACTGGCCTTGAGTTCGGTACGGAAACCGCCGCAGATCACCAGCAGTTCCAAGTCTTGCAGCGCTGCTACGTCGAGGCGCGCGTCGGGGCGGATCACTAGGCCCAGGTCGCTGATGACTTCGCCATCGTCCCAGCCGAAAGTGCGCGTGGCGAACAGGTCAGGACGCAGCAGGTTGGCGGTGACGAGGGTGTCAAGGGTCTGGGTGAAGGCCGGCAGGGAGAAGTGTTCGAGCAACAGGAAGCCAACGCGGGTGACCGACGCCGGCTGCAGGGTTTCGTTGAGGTAGCGCAGGTTCTTGCCCTTCATGCCACCGCTGAATTGACGTCTTTCCATCGAGGGTTGGCCCACTTTTGTTTTTGATGCACTGGGCGCCATCTTAGGGGCAAACGCGTTGCCTGTCTCAGGCACTGAGCCTGAAAAAACCGTAACCCTTCAAAGCCCCCGGCAGAACAGCCGCAAGCGTATCTGATACGGTTTTTTCTTTGCCATCTGCATCTGTATCGAAAAGCCACCTGGACGGACAATAGCGCCATCCCCACCCCCTTCCCTTCGGAGGCCTTATGACCAAGATGGCACTTTTCCTGTTCGGCTTTTTGGTACTCACCATCGGCATCGGCCTGCTGGCAACCATCTCACCGGTTTGAAGCGGCCCTTAGCTGACAAACAGCATCGGGTACAGTGACAGCACCAGCAACGCCGCCATCGACCAATTGAACAGCCGCAACCAGCGAGGTTCACGCAACACATTGCGCAAGCCGCTGCCACAGCCGACCCACACGCATACGCTGGGCAGGTTGACCACGGCAAACACCAGTGCAATCACCAGCACATTGGTGACGTAGCCTTCAGCCGGCGTATAGGTGGTGATGGCCCCCAGCGCCATGATCCAGGCCTTGGGGTTCACCCACTGGAACGCCGCCGCGCCGAGGAAGGTCATGGGCTTGCCATGCGCGTCATTGCTGTCGGACATACCGCCCGCCGTCGCGATCTTCCACGCCAGGTACAGCAAGTACGCCGCCCCCACGTAACGCAACAACGTGTAGGCCCATGGGAAGACCTTGAACACCTCGCCCAATCCCAGGCCGACCGAGATCACCAGCAGCATGAAGCCGATGCTGATCCCCAGGGCATGGGGCATCGAGCGGCGGAAGCCGAAGTTCACGCCCGAGGCGAGCAACATGGTGTTATTGGGCCCCGGTGTGATCGAAGATACAAAAGCGAACAGTACAAAGGCTGACAACAGGCTGGTAGACATGATCATGAAGCGGCATCCGAACGGGGTGGTATGCCTGCGACAGTAGAGGGTTAACGACCGCCCTGCCCCGTACAGCCATGGGCAGATTGAGGCATACACTTTTTTACCAAGGCTTTCACAAACCTTTCACAGATGAAGGCCTATGGTGAATCCAGCTCCTAATGAACATCCTTTTAGCCCGCGCTCCCCACGCGGGCTTTTCTTTGCCTGGGGTTTATCGCAGGCAAAAAAAGAGGCAAGCCCTTCATCAAGGCTTGCCTCCAGTTTCTACCCGTCAGCGCGGGCCGCCACCGCCAGGGCCGCCGCCCTGACCGTGCCCGCCACCATGACCACCGCCGCCGCCACCACCGGGAGGCATGAACATCCAGCAGCCCGACAAGGTCGACAACAGCGCGACAACCACTGCCGCCTTGGTTACATAACTCAACTTCATGACCACACTCTCTTACTTGACGAGATTGACTTCTCGCTGGGTATGACAGTGCCAACTCAAATGCGTCACGGCTATCGTGTAACCTGTTGGTAAGGTTTGTAAGCCCGGCGGTACAAGCTGCCGTCAGTTCTGCGGCCGCTGTTTGGTCGAGTCCAGCTCGGCTTTTTTGGCAGTGCTGATTTCGGTGATTTGCGCCGACTTGGCGATCGCAAAATCGAATGTATCCTGCATCTTGGCAATGGCATCGGTGGCGGTGCCTTTCAGCCCACCGTTGGCCGCCCAGTCGAAGTTCCACACGCCCGACAGGTTATCGGCACCGGCCACGTCGTGGGTTTCGATGGCGGTGAACACATCGGGGTGACGCTCCATGTACTTGGCAGCATCGGACACCTCGGCAGGCACTTTGCCCGAGGCATTGTTGGCCAGCTGGGTCAGCTCCTGCTTGGTGATGGCCGACTTGCCGGTCTGGCGCATATAGTCGGCAATCACTTTGCTGGACTTGGCAATGTTCAACTTGTCATCGAACGCCGAAGGTGACGCTTTAGGCGTGTTTGCCCCGCTGCCGGCGGGCGTTACGGTAGTAGACATCGGCGCTGCTCCCCTGAAGGTACGAATGAAATCGTCGTGCTGACGATAGCCTGGCGCCGACGTTAGCATGGGCAATGGGCCATTAATCTGTGCTTCACAACAATTCACAAGGCCATGATCTGCGGCTTCTGTGAAAGCCTGCCAATCCATTACCATGAACCTGTATTCATGCTGATTAATTGCCAGCCCCCGACCCGGACCCCAGTCATGAGAGATCTACCGCCCACCGCCACGCTGCGAGCTTTCGAAGTAGCGACCCGGCACGCGACGTTCACATCGGCCTCAGAAGAACTGCATGTGACCCAGAGCGCCGTCAGCCACCAACTCAAGCACCTCGAGGACCTGTGGGGCCTGCAGCTGTTCCAGCGTGGCAAGGCGTTGCGGCTGACCCCGGCCGGGGCCGCACTGGCGCCCATTGTGCGCGAGTTTTTCATGAACCTTGAGGTCACGCTGGCTGACCTCAGGGAACAAAAAGGCCGGGTTCGCCTGAAGGTCAGCACCACGTATTCGTTTGCCTTGAAATGGCTGCTGCCCAGGTTGCCCAGCCTGTCGCAGCAACATCCGGAAATCCTGATTACGCTGGAGACCAGCGACAAGGCCATCAAGTTCTCCAGCTCAGACCCGGATGTGGCCATCCGGCTGGGCAACGGCAATTATCCCGGCCTGCACTCGGAAGTCATGCTCCGCGAGCAGATCTTCCCGGTGGCCAGCCCGGATCTGCTCAACCGTTTCGGCGCGCCCCACGAGCCCGCTGAGCTGCTGCGTTACCCGTTGCTGACGCGCGACGGCGCAGACCTGGTGCCCAAGTGGGAAGCCTGGTTCGAACATATCGGCGTCAGCATTGCGCCACTCAAGGAAAGCGTCAGGTTCGCGGATACCAACATGACCATCGAGGCGGCGCTGCTGGGCCAAGGTGTTGCGCTGGCGCGAAGCGGCCACGTTGAAGCTGAAATCAATGACGGTCGCCTGATCAGGCTGTTTGAGCTGCCGTTCGCGTCGCCGGTCGGCTACTACTTTGTCTGCCCCAAAGGGATTGAAACCCAGCCACACATCATCAGCTTTCGTAACTGGCTGTTGGCCGAGTCGATGCAGGCACAGCAAAATTATCAGTGATACATGAACAATCACTCATGACAGGATGAAAGGACTTCGCTGTTAAACACGCCCTTGCGGTGTTTAACATGGCGCATGCCTTTACCCATCGTTCTACTCATCCTCTTCGCCGCCCTCTTGCATGCCAGCTGGAACGCATTGTTGCGTGTCGGCGCCGACAGGCTGTGGTCAATGACCGTGATGTGCGTGGCGGTCGCCATCGCCAGCAGTGTCATCGCCGTGTTTCTCGCCCCTCCCGCGCCAGCCAGCTGGCCCTACGCTGTCCTGTCGGGCGTGTTGCACGTGGGCTATAACCTGTTCCTGGTGCGAAGCTACAAGGTGGGCGACCTGGGGCAGACGTACCCGATCGCCCGCGGCTCCTCACCCATTCTGATCACGCTTTGCGCCTTGGTGTTTGCCGGTGAAACGGTCAGCACGAACGCTCTCATCGGCATCGTGCTGGTCTCCGGCGGCATTATTTCTCTGGCCTTCAGACAGCGCAGACTGGCGGTGCCCAGCCTGCCCTACGCCCTGGGCACGGGTTTTTTCATCGCGGCCTACAGCGTCACGGACGGTGTTGGCGCGAGGCTGTCCGGCGCACCGATGGCCTACACCGTATGGATGTGTGCGCTCTGGGGCGTATTGATGCCCCTGGTGTATATCGGCCTGCGCGATACACGCAGCCTCTTCGCCCCGCGCCCCGGTGTCATCACAGCCTTGATCGGGGGGCTTGTGTCCCTCCTGGCCTACGGCATCGTCATTTACGCCATGTCCCACGCGCCGATGGGCGCCGTTTCGGCCCTGCGCGAAACCAGCGTGCTGTTCGCGGCATTGATCGGTTATTTGTTTTTGGGCGAGTCGCTGACTGTCCGCAAAGTCCTGGCGTGCGTGGTCATTGCGACCGGCACGATGCTGATAGGCTGATCGTTCACCCCTCAAAGGAGGTTCAAGCAATGAGTACTGTGTCTTCGACACCGCTGATTCTGATTACCGGCGGCAGCCGCGGTGTCGGCGCGGCAACCGCGCGCCTTGCAGCGGCGCAAGGCTACGATGTCGCGATCAGCTACGTCAGCAACGAGGCGGCCGCGCTCGGCGTGGTGGCGGATGTGCAAGCGTTGGGGCGCCGCGCCCTGGCCATCCGCGCCGACAGTGCGGACCCCGGACAGGTCGCGCAGCTGTTCGCAGCCATTGACCAGACGTTTGGCCGTATCGATGTGCTGGTCAACAATGCCGCGATCATTGCCCTGCAGTCACGCTTTGAAGACCTCGACTTTGCCCGCATGCAGCGCATCTTCGCGATCAATGCCATCGGCCCGATGCTGTGCGCGCAGCACGCGGTGAAACGCATGTCGCTGCGCCATAATGGCAAGGGTGGCAGCGTGATCAACGTGTCCTCGGCCTCCGCCCGGCTGGGCAGCCCGAACGAGTATGTCGATTACGCCGCCTCCAAGGGTGCCCTGGAGACGTTCACCACCGGGCTGTCCAAGGAAGTCGCGCGCGAAGGCATACGCGTCAACTGCGTACGGCCTGGGCACATCTACACCGACATGCACGCCAGCGGCGGCGAACCAGGGCGTGTGGATCGGGTCAAGGACAGCATTCCCATGGGCCGTGGCGGCGAACCCGAAGAGGTGGCCCGCGCTATCCTGTGGCTGGCCGGTAAGGAAGCGTCGTTCATCACCGGGACCTTTCTGGATGTGACAGGCGGCAAGTAGGCGGTAACCGCCGATTAACGGGAGGCGTGCTGGTCCCGGTGCCGGGCCAGCCCTTCCAGGGTGAACCGCGCTTGCATCAGCACCACCTCCCGCACTTGTTCCATTTCCTTCTGGTTCACTTCGCTCCACTTCAACGCCTCCAGCAGCTTGGGCTTCTGGATGCGGAACGCCAGGCCCTGGGTAAACAGCGCCATGGAATGGATCACCGTGCGCTCATCCTCCAGCGCCAGGCCGGCCACGCGTGCGATCAGTTGGCGGATGACCCGCGCAATACGCGCCTTGAAACGCTCCTCGAACGCCATCGTTGCGCTTTGCGGGCACAAGCCGGCCTGGTGGCGATCCATGAACGCACGCCATGCCGTGGTTTGCGGGCTGTCCTGGATGGTTGAAACCACGGTGCCCAGGATGCCCAGCGAGGCGTCAATCAGCGCGTTGTCGCCGGAATCGGCATCGGCCAGCACGCTTTCCGCCGCCTCCACCGGCGGCGACATCTTGCGCCACAGCAGCGTGATCAAGTGCTCGACGCACGCCAGGTACACGCCTTCCTTGCCATCGAAGTAGTACTGGATCGCAGGTGCGTTGACGCCCGCAGCCGTGGCGATATCACGCGTGGACGCGCCATCGTAGCCACGCGCGCCGAATACCTCGACGGCCGCCTCGATAATGCGGGCGCGGGTTTCTTCGCCGCGCTGATAGCCACCCTCGGCGGCAGGTTTGTGTCGTGCCATGTGCAGCTCCATTCGAATACCGGACCAAAATATACCAGTTGACAAAAATTCGCGAAAAAAGGAATTTATTCCACCTGCTATAAATCTGGAGTGACCTCGATGTCGGCTGCACCTCCCTCCCCTCAGGTCATGCCTGAAGAAACCGTCAACGGTCAGCGCGGTAAAGCCCGACGCATCCTGCTCAGCCTGGCCGGCATTGCTCTATTGGTCGGTGTGTCATGGGCCGCTTGGTGGTGGATCACCGGGCGCTTCATCGAGACCACCGACGATGCCTACCTGCAAGCCGACAGCATCAGCGTGGCGCCCAAGATCAATGGCTACGTGGCCGAAGTGCTGGTGAGCGACAACCAGAACGTCAAGCGCGGCGACGTGCTGGTGCGCCTGGATGCGCGCAAATACCAGGCGGTGAGTGACGAAGCGTCCGCAACCATTGCCGCGCGCAACGCCGACTACGCCAAGGCCCAAGCCGACCTGGTGCAGCAGGACTCGACCATCGCCGAAGCCCGTGCCCAGTTGCAGGGCGCCGAAGCCGATGCGCGGCATGCGCAGACCGAAGTCGCGCGCTACGCGCCACTGGCCCGCTCCGGCGCCGAACCAGAAGAACGCCTGGCGCAACTGAACAACCAACTGGCACAAGCGCGCAGCACGGTGGCGGCCAAACAGGCGGCGCTGCGCTCCAGCCAGACCCGCTACGGCACGCTCCAGGCCCAGCTCAAGCAGGCCCAGGCGCAATTGGGCGTGGCCAAGGCCAGCGAGGCGCAAAGCCAATTGGACGTGGACGACGCCGTCATCCGCAGCCCGCTGGACGGTCGCGCGGCCGACCGGGGCGTGCGCGTGGGCCAGTACGTGCAACCCGGCACCCGGTTGCTGACGGTGGTGCCGATCAGCGCGATCTACCTGACCGCCAACTACAAGGAAACCCAGATCGGTGGCATGCGCCCCGGCCAGACCGTCACCGTGCACGTGGACGCCCTGCCCGGCCGCGACCTGCAAGGTCACATCGACAGCCTGGCCCCCGGCACCGGCGCGCAGTTCGCCTTGCTGCCGCCGTCGAACGCCACCGGTAACTTCACCAAGATCGTGCAGCGCGTACCGGTGCGCATCGCCCTGGACGTGCCGGATGACCTGCGGGCCGCGTTGATGCCTGGCCTGTCGGCCACCGTCGAAGTCGACACCCGCACCCACGCTGCGGACGCCAACCATGGCTGAGGCGATCATGGCCGGGGTGGCCGCCGAGAAACCGCGCAACGCCTCGCTGACCGACTGGATTGCCGTCGCCGCCGGTGCATTGGGCGCACTGCTGGCCACCCTGGATGTGTCGATCACCAACTCGGCCCTGCCACAGATCCAGGGCCAGATCGGCGCCACCGGTACCGAGGGCACCTGGATCGCTACCGGCTACCTGATGTCGGAAATCGTCATGATCCCCCTCGCCGCCTGGCTGACCCGGGTGTTCGGCCTGCGCCGGTTCCTGATCGGCACCGCGTTGATGTTCACCCTGTTCTCGATGTTCTGCGGCCTGTCCACCAGCCTCGGCGCGATGATCGCCGGGCGCATCGGCCAGGGCTTCGCCGGTGGCGCGATGATCCCCACCGCCCAGACCATCGTGCGCACGCGCCTGCCACCGCATCAACTCGCCATTGGCACCACGATGTTCGGCATGACCGTGATCCTCGGCCCATTGCTCGGTCCAGTGATCGGCGGCTGGCTGACGGAAAACATCAACTGGCGCTGGTGCTTCTTTCTCAACCTGCCCATCAGCATCGCGCTGATTACCCTGCTGATCACCGGCCTGCCCAGCGAGCGCATGAACCTGCAACGCTTTATCAGCGCGGATTGGCTGGGCATTCTGGGGCTGGCCATGGGCTTGAGTTCGCTGACCGTGGTACTCGAAGAAGGCCAGCGCGAGCACTGGTTCGATTCGCTGCTGATCGTGTGGCTGAGCATTGCCACGGTCACCGGTTTTTTCCTGATTGCCGTGGGGCAATTGCGCTCCAGTACCCCGATCCTGCGCCTGCCACTGGTGCTCAACAAAAGCTTTGGCAGCGTGTTGCTGATCGGTACGGCGGTGGGTGCGGGGCTGTATGGCACGGCGTATCTGGTGCCGCAATTTCTCGGGATTCTGTCCGGCTACAACGCGCAACAGTCCGGCTCGATCATGTTGTTGTCGGGCATTCCTGCATTCCTGCTGATGCCGATCCTGCCCAGGATGCTCGGCCGCTACGACCTGCGCTGGATGGTCGGCGCAGGCCTGCTGCTGTACTGGGCCAGTTGCTTTGTAGACACCCTGTTGACCGCCGACAGCGTCGGCCATGACTTTATCTGGTCACAACTGCTGCGCGGCTTCGGGCAGATCCTGGTGATGATGCCCCTCAGCCAACTGTCCATGCGTTCGGTCGACACCCAGGACGCCGGCGACGCGGCCGGGCTCTACAACATGTCGCGCAACCTCGGCGGCACCATCGGCCTGGCGTTACTCGGCGTGTTGATGGACCGGCGCAGCCACTTCCATGACGACCGGCTGCGCGAAGGCATCCTGGCCAACAGCCAATTGACCCAGGACCACATGGCCAGCAACACCGCCAGCTACCTGGCACAAACCGGCGATGCCTCCACCGCCTCTTTGCAAGCCATGGCTCAACTGGCCAATGACATCGCGCGGCAAGCGTCAGTGATGGCCTATAACGACTCGTTTTATGTACTGGGACTCGCAATGCTGGCGTGCCTGCCCCTGATCTTCATCCTGAAAAAGCGCACGGTACAGCCATGATTCTTGCTCGCTCTCTGCTCCCGCTCCTGACCGTCGGCCTGCTGTCCGCCTGCACCGTAGGCCCGGATTACCAAGGCGCGCCCGATACCGCGCCCAAAACCCTGGCCGCCGGGCGCTTGCCCCATGCCGACAGCCAAGCCCCCAGCACGCCGGCTGTGGCGCAGTGGTGGCGAACACTGAATGACCCGCAACTCAATGAGCTGGTCGACATGGCACTCAAAAACAGCCCGGATATCGCCACCGCCCAGGCACGCTTGAAGCAATCCCGCGCGAGCCTCAGCGGTGCGCGTGCCGACGCCATGCCCAAAGTCACCGGCGACGCGGCGATGCTAAAACTGCGCTCACCCGACACCTCCGCACTCGGCGGCGGTGGTGGCGGACGAGGTCCACTGACGCTCTACCTCGCCGGCTTCGACGCCAGCTGGGAAGCCGACCTGTTCGGCGGCACGCGCCGCGCAGTCGAAGCGGCGCAGGCCGAAGCCGATGCGGCCCAGGCACAACTGGCCGACGCCCAGGTGCAACTGGCGGCCGAAGTGGTGCAGGCCTACACCGACCTGCGCGACCAGCAAGCGCGACTGGCCTTGGTCGACGCCAGTGTCGACATCGAAAACCAGGCCCTTGACCTGACCCAGCAACGCCGCAGTCGCGGCGTGGCCTCACAGCTGCAACTCGAACAAGTCCTCACCCAGGCCGAAAACACTCAGGCCCAACGCCTGCCCTTACAAGCCGCCATCGTCGAATCCCTGGATCAGCTCGGTCTGCTCTGCGGCCAGGAACCCGGTGAACTGGACAGCCGCCTCGCCATCGCCAAGGCCCTGCCCGCCATCCCCGGCGTAGTGCCCGTGGCCGACCCCGCCGCCCTGCTCAAGGCCCGCCCCGACATCCGCGTCGCCGAACGCAAACTGGCCTCCAGCAACGCGCAGATCGGCGAGAAAACCGCCGACTGGTTTCCCAAGCTCAGCCTGATGGGCGACCTGTCATTCTCCGCCGGCGACCCCGGCCACCTCGCCCGCAAGGACAACGGCACCTGGCTGATCCTGCCGCGCCTGACCTGGAACGCGCTGGACTTCGGCCGCGTGGCCGCCAGCGTCAAAGGCGCCGAAGCCGGTCGCGACGAAGCGCTCGCGCAGTACAAAAGTGTGGTACTGAGTGCGCTGCGCGACGCCGATGTGGCCCTGGCGCGGTACGGCCATCAACGCCAGAACGTAGTGCTGTTGCGCAGTGTGGAGTCCTCGGCGGTACGCGCGGCGGACCTGACTCGCCAGCGCTACCGTGCGGGCACCGCCAGCACCTTGGATTGGCTGGATGCGGAGCGTACCCGCTACCAGGCCCAGGAGAGCCGGATTTCCGGGGACGCGGAGTTACTCAAGGATTTTGCTTCACTGCACAAGGCATTGGGGCTGGGCTGGACGTTGTGAAATATCAGGCGTTTGATGGGAGCAATTCCATTCAAGACCGATCTGGCGGAGATCGGGATGGATATCATGGGGTTTGACCTGAAGCGGGAGGGGCAATAAATGAAAGAATTGATCCAGGGGCTCGACGGCCCCAGAACGGCACAGCAGGAATTGTTCTACGACCTTGAGGACGCCGCCGCTGTGATTGGGTGGTCGGTGGTTGAGTTGACCGCTTTGGCCGCCAGCGGTCGCACGCCGGATGAGGCGCTGGCGCTGATGAAAATCTGCGCGTTGCTGGCAGCGCAACAGGAAAGGCTTCACGCTTATGCAGGTGAGGTGAAAGACCAGCGCATCGCCAGGTCTGACATCCTGTAATCACAGGGGGCATATCCCAATGGCGCGCCGCCGACGAACAACGTGAAAGAATTCACATTTATTGACATTGAACATTGAAGCTCAAAATTTGACCAAATAGTATTTTGCCGCAACCGAGCACACACCTTTATACGGATATTGCTCTGCACCAGCTCGGGAGCCACGCGCGTGCAGACAATAAAACATTGAGGTTTGCCATGCGTCTTTCCAAGCTCGCTCCATCCGCCGCCCTGTTCAGTCTGATCGCCCTATCCGCACAAGCCGCTGACTTGAGTGCCCTGACGGGAGCTCTGTCCTCTGCTCTGGGTGGTGCAAACAACACCACCAATAACACCAATTACTCCAATAACGCCTCCTCCTGCCAGCAACAGGTCCGCGACCTGCAGGCGAACATCAATGCAGCCAATGCCAAGGGCGATACCTTGCGCGCAACCGCCTATCAAGCTGCGCTGACCCAGACAAACAAGAGCTGCAGTAACGCCAGTTACAACACCCAGGCCCAAGTGGATACCAACCCGCAGCACCAACAAAACGTGAACAAGGCAGCGGATGCGATCAATGCAATCGGTGGGCTGTTTAAATAAGCCGGAAAGTCGTGTGCGAGAGGCCCGCAATTGCGGGCTTTTCTACGCCTGCGGGACGGACAATGCAAAAACCTTGATCGGCACGCCCGTACTTTCGCCCAGGCAATAAAAAAACCCGTAGACGTTAATCTACGGGGTTTTCAAGAGTGGAGGCCGAGGTCGGAATCGAACCGGCGTAGGCGGATTTGCAATCCGCTGCATAACCATTTTGCTACTCGGCCTCAAACGATCAATGTCCCGACTGCTGACACTCACCGCATAAAAACTTGAGTGGGCTGTATAACCCTGCCTCTACTCTAACTCATTGAATACATTGAAGTTTTTAATGCTTCGTTGCGTTCGATGGGCGCCATTATGTACGTATTTACGTATGCGTGCAACCCCTTGATTTCAAAAATATTTCGTATTGGCATCAAGGGGTTGCGCGCCTGCCCTACTCCTTGATGCGCAGTTGTTGGTACTGCGGGTCGGCCTTGATTTGGGCTTCGGTGAAGGGCAATGGGCTGAGTTTTTTCTGGGAGAACGCTTGGGTCTGGTCCTTAGAATGCGCGGAAGCCGGGTTAGCGGACTCGGAAAATGCGAGGACGCCCTGGGCATGCGGGCCTTGGTCGTCGAAGGTGACGATTTGCAGGTAGCTGGTGCCGCTGACCACTTCGCGCTTGCCGTCGGCGCGGGGCACGGTTTGCATGGCGTTGTAGATGCCGAGTTCCTGCGGGCCGCCGTGGATCGGGGTTTGCCCGGCGACTTGGACCTCACCCCAGGTGCTGCTGGCGGTCAAGCCGCGTTTGGCGACGTCGGCGGTGGAGGCCAACATGGCTTCGCGCAGGGCCTTGGCGACATCGGTACGGTCGATGGCCAGGCCGCGTGGGGTGGTGAGGGGCTGGGCCGGGTCGAAGGCGACACGCCAGGCGTCGGGGATCTGCTGCAGGTGCTCCACCAGGTTGATGAAGTGCACCAGGCCAATGCCGCTGTCGAGGTTGGCGTGCTGGTCCCAGTGTTTCAGGCTGCTGCACAGCGGTTGCAGGGTGGCGGCGTCGGCACCGAGGTGTTTGGCGCAGAACTGCAGTAGGTCGGGCAGGACTTGGCCCGCCAGGTACACCTCGTTGTCCATCACCATGTTTTGCAGGTCGGTGACGCTGATCGGTTTTGTCAACGATTGCAGGCGCTGCAGGGCGAAACGCGCGCGCGGGCCGAGGCCGATGTGGTCTTGGCTGATCACCGGGGAGAACCCGGTGAGCGGCGCCTCGGGGTTGGCCAGCCACGCCGAATCGTTGGAGTGCTGGACGTAGTCGATGCGTTGCAGTTGCGGCAACTGGTCAGCCGCAACGATGCCGGGCTGGGCGGCGCGCGGGTCGATGTCCCAGGCACAGGCACTGCGGGCGCCGTCGAGCATGATCAGCTGCAGGCCGGCGCGTGGGTCGCTGCACTGCGCCAGTTTGGCCGCGCTGACGTTGGGCACCACCGACTGGTTCATATACAGGCTCTGGCCCTGGTCATCGGCGGCCAGGGTGTTGACCCACGGAATGCCTTGCAGGGTGTGCACCGAGGTTTTCAGCTGTTCGAGGCTGGAGGCGCGGTTCATCGCGTACCACTGTTGCAGCACGCGGTCGTTGCCCAGGTTGGCGTCACGCAGGCTGAAGGCGTACTGGCTGTCCCAGTCGAGTTTGCCCGGCCATTGCACCACCGGACCGAATTGCGAGCTGTACACCGCGCGCGACTGGTCCTTGAGGCTGCCATCCGCTTGTTTGACCTGCACGGTCACCGTGGTTTTATCCAACGGCACCGATTTGCCGTCGAGCAGGTAGCGCGTGGGATCCTTGGGGTCCAGGGTCAGGCGATAAAGCGTGAAGTGTTTGGACGTATCCACCGTATGGGTCCACGCCACATGCGTGTTAAAGCCGATATTGATCACCGGCAGGCCCGGCAACGCAGCGCCCATTACATCCAACTGACCGGGGATGGTCAGGTGCATCTGATAAAAACGCATGCCCCCCACCCAAGGGAAATGCGGATTGGCCAGCAGCATGCCGCGCCCATTGAACGAGCGATCACGGCCCACCGCCACCGCATTACTGCCGCGATCAAAGGCGAAGCGCTGTTGGTTGGCGGCGGCAAGCTCAAAAGCCTTGGCGTTGGTTTCCACACGGGCGTTCGCTTGAGGCGGCGTCGCGCCGACCAGGGCTTCGGCGAATTGCCCTACCCCGCCTTCTACCAAAAGCCGACGGGTCAATTTGACCAAATCCGCCGCCACCAGTGGTCGCACCCAGGCCGCCTGGCACTGTGCGGGAGCGCCCTGCTCTTTCAGGTAGCGGTTGTAGCCGGCCACGTAACCTTCGATACGCTGTTGGATCTGCGGGCTTTGCGCTTTCCAGAACGCGGCGACCGATTCCGGCGTATTGAGCCACGTGAAAAACACATCACTGGCCAGGTTATTGCGCTCTTCCAGGGTCGCCTGCTCAGGGCCGAAATACTTCGCGCGCTGGCCATTCACCGTAACCACTTCGTTGGCCAGCAGACACAGGTTGTCTTGGGCGTAGGCGTAGCCAATGCCAAAGCCCAGGCCACGCTCATCATTGGCGCGGATATGCGGTACGCCGTAACTGGTACGACGGATGTCGGCCGACGCTTGCGTCACGTGTTCCCGCGCCGAGGCGGCCAGGCTCACCCCCAGCAACACCCCGGCCACACACACCCTGGACAACCCATTGGAAATAATCACGCAGACTCCACCGTCAGATTTAACCGTCTCACAAGGGGTAACAACCCCACCGTAAGAACGCAAATCACCGGGAATAATTTAGCGCGAGGGCAGGATTATTTAAGGCAGCGCGAATGTGACAAAACCGATACCGACAAAATTTCTACATCCGGCACTTCATGATTTTGCACGCTCGTTCGTCTTATTAAGTAAGAGCGCTCATTTTTTCCTGATCAGGCTCTGAAAAGGAGTTTTTGCATGTACAACCCGCAAGTGCCCACGGATGGACATTCATCGGCTGCCGAGGCCAATTTTGGCAACGGCACACAAGCGTTCGGCAAAGCGCCCGAACAACAAGGCAACCAGCGTATTCGCCACCTGCTCAAGTGTTTTGGCTTGCGCACCAGCCTGATCCGGCTGAAGGTCATCGACGCCCTGCTCACCGCTGCCGACAACCAGCGCACCCTCGGCGTGCGCGGTGTGCACAGCCATTTGATGGAGCTGGGCATCCCGTTGTCGTTTCTGAGCGTGCGCGAAGTGCTCAAGCGCCTGTGCAGCGAGGGCGTGATCACCCTCAATACGGATAAAAGCTACAGCCTCCATGAAGAGGCTGCCAAGGTGCTCGACGGTCGCGCCTGAGGGGCGACCTGTCGCTTAGAGCTTGACCTTGCGGCGCATGATGCCGTTGATCACCACCACAACCACTGCGACAGCGATGGCGATGGTCTGGAATGTCTTCTCACTGATAACCCCGGTGTTCTGCAAGTAGGACAGGCCAAACATCGTCGCCAGTACGGCCAGGGCAATCAGAATCGAATATTTCAAGCGCTGCTTTTGTGTCATGACGGGGTCCTGTAGACGTGGCATGGATCGGGATAAATAGGCGCCCATATTACAGACGATGAAAAACTTTGGCGCGTCTGACACGCACCTCGATAAACCTTCCCCTCCGGTAAAGCTGAAAATATTCCCTCACACTACAACGCTGACGCTGTAGCGGGCACGGGACTCACTGCATACAACCGCTTCATCGGCTCTCATCTACATCAGATCTTGCAAACCACGGTACCTACAGACGGAACGTGAACGGGCGTTTTCCGCACCTAGCAATGCGCCAAGGGAAAGCCCCCCGTTAACAGGCGCTTACTCTCAGCACGTCTGAATAGGTACCCGAAGTTGACTAATCTTGATACTCGCCCTTCTGGACAACTGCCTCCCACCCCTTACAGCTATCACCCTTCTCTCCAACCGGAGCGCTCCCTATCCACCCTGCAAGGCACTGCCACCAATGGCGTCGACTCAGCAGGCGCCCCACTCCATCCGAATCCGAATGAAAGCCCAGGTACCGGGGGCTTTAAACAACAACTGGCAGACCAGCAAAACTTCAGGACCCTGGCACGCGAACTCATTGAGCTGGCCAGGTGCCTGGATGAAACCGTGCCCCCACATGCGATCCTGACTGCGCTCAAGGCCACGCCGATGAGTGTCGCCCCCGGCTCGACCTCCTCGGATGAGGCGGGTAGCAGCACCACGCTGGAAAACTACATTGCCACCAACGGCCTACCCCTACCTGACAGCCGTTCTTCCTTGACCGAATTGGCCAATGCCTTGATCGACAGAGCTCTGGAACATCCTCTGGGCAATTTTGGTGGTGCCTTGAGCTGGCCCCTGCCCTTAAACACAGATGAACAACAGCGCCTGCGCCTGAATGCCATGTACCACAAGCACCACCTCGGGGATAAGCGCTCGGTCGTGCAATCCAAAGGGGGGTTGCTGGAGTTTTTGCGCTATGAGGCGCCACTTCTTGAAGGCGTACTGAATGATCCCATCAAAGTGTTGGAGGCCCTGGTCGGTTCGGCCCAAGGGCAATTGATGGGAGCAGCCCTGCAGCAACGCATGAACGGGGCTCGCACTGAAGACAGTGCGAACGATTACCTCATGGCGGCCATGATTCTGCAGTTGGACCCGCAATACTTCACCGAAACTCACCCCAATAAAGTGGCTGGTTTCGATGTGTCCAGCGACGCACATTGGGGCAAACCCTTGTCGACCATTGTGGACGACTTGAGCACTTACCTGAGCGATATCGACAAAACGTCGACCGAGATGGCCAAAACGGCTGCACACCTCCTGCTGTCAATGAAGGCCCCCGAACTCCTGATAAAGGATGTTCCAGGCACGGTGGTATACGGCAGCGCAGCTTGGGTCAGGCTGGCGGTCGCTGCAGCATCGATAGAAGCCCAGACACCTGGAAAAGTACAAAACATGACCTTTGCCCAGGTCATGGCCGAGGCTGATAGTGCCGGCCTCGCCGATCTAAGCGCCACTCAAAACGCGCAGATTGCGGCCCTGCGGGTATGGGGTTTGGCCAACGGCATTCTTTCTCCGGCGCAGGCCGGGCGGTACAACACAGCCGATATCGAGGTGGCCAGAAACGCGTTCAATCAACAGACCCTTGATCAGGTAGAGGCCTCCAGTCTGATCCAGGCTGAAATGCCCAGCCGTAAGGATATCGCCCTCGCTCGTCTTAAAGAGCGGTTTGGCGAAGACGTGCCGTTTGAAGAAAAACTGCTGAAGGTCTATGACACCAAGCAACCCTTCGCCCAGCCGGTCTACGACCCTAATCGAGCCCCTGCCGGCCTGTTCTCGCTGCTGGACATCGCCATGAGCGGGTTACACAACTACGACTGGATAAGCCAAGATAAACGCATCAACACTGCGTTGCAGGGCAAGTCGCTCAAATTCGATGTAAAGGCCGAATTTGACTACCAACTGGCTCAAGCCATCGACGACAAGAAAAAGGGCATTGGCGTAGCGATCAAACATATGATTGCCCAGCTTCCACTGGCAGACAGGCAGAACCTCGAGTACGGGCAGCTTGAATTCTATCAACTCGACACCTATCGGCTTGGCACGGGTTTCACCGGCCGGACTCTCGAGACAAAGAATGAAAAACTGTACGTTAAAGCCTCGGGCGCGAATGGCGACGCCGTGTATGAGCTGGACCTGAAGCGGCAATCCATCACCCAGGTCGATGACAACGACCTGACCCGCGAGCGCCAACGTAATGGCAGTCTGGTCTATCCCATTCAAAAATTCACACCGCCTGCTCATGCCGACTTCAGCCAGAACACACAAGCCGAAGTGCCACTGCCTACCCCCTCCAGCTTCACAAGCGCTCGAACCAAGGCCATCGCAGATGCCTTCGTTGAACACCTTGATATTGATAACCGGTACGTGATCAAGCAGGCCAAGGGCGCCTCCACCTTCGATAGGCAGATGGACGCCGAATGGGGCGTGACCCATTTTTTCCTGGACTTCATTCCCCTCAGATCGGCGATTCGCAACTTACGCAACGGTGACTACCTGGATGGCGCGATAGACCTGGTGATGGACATCTTCAGCTTCGTCACGGCCGGCTTAGGGGCTGCTGCGAAAGCCGCCAAAATCGCCACCAAGGCTGTCAGCCTGTCGAACAAGGCTTTGCATCTGTCGAAAATTGTCGGGACCACGGTGATCAGTGAGCTCAACCCGCTCAGCGGGGTAGGCGATCTATTAGTGGGAGGCACTCGCCTCGTGAGTAAAGGCATTACGAAGGCCAAGATCGCAGCAGGGTTGACCAGCCCCACCTACGGCACTGTCACTTGGAGTTCTTTCAAGGTCGGGGACCGTACTCTGGAGACCAGCACCGTTCTGGTGAATGGTAAAACTTATGCGTACGACCCGGTCAAGAGGAGGCCTTATGGCTCCCCCCTGGCACAACCCGACGTACTGGACACCTTGAGCCCCAAGTCTCCAGACACGCACTCCCCCAGACAGTCGAACAGGCGCCATCGATACAACCCCATGAATACCGACGCTCGTCCAATTCGCCTCGCAGAACCCTTACCCAAGGGCGCCTACGTAGAAAGCCTGAAAGGCACATTCGAACCTGACCATTTCAAACCTCACACCAAGATGGCAACCAAGGAAAAGTTCAACAAGGAAATGAGAGAAAGCTATGAGGCCCTTGACGAAACAGGATTGCCGCCGCGTCCTGTTATCCCATCAGTGCCCGAACCCATCACGGTGCAAGAAACGTTCGTAAAGTCTTTCAAGGCCTCAAATGGCGTAGTCTTGGGAGAGTCACATAAAGAGATGGCCAGTTTTAAGGTGCTGTTTGAAAACATAGACACATTAAAGAAGCAAGGCGTCAAGAAAGTGTATTTCGAAGGGTTTATCGAATTTCCGTGTCCGAAAAGTTTTTTGGATGACGGTATTGGCTTTCTCGGAGATGGCAAAACGAAACGCACTGACCCGACGTTTAAAGAGCTGTGCGAGGAACTACAGGCCAATGACATACAAGTCATTCCCCTGGATCACTTCTACCTCACACGGCACAAAGATCTTCCCCGCCACCTGCGGCCGCAGCTGACAACGCCCATAGGCACGAAAACCCGCCTCGAAGAATTCAACTACTTTGCCTCAGAGACCATCCTGGCGAATTCCGGGACTGAGAAGTGGGTCGCGCTGGTGGGGAATTCGCATATGAATACTTCCGAGAACGTACCAGGCCTCGCTGAATTGACAGGCGCTATCGGCATCGCTGTGTCTAACAAAGCAGGTATCCAAGGAGCGTACGGGACGAAAGTAGTGGGTCGCCCCCAGAACAAAAAAAAACCAGTAGGTTTCGACGGCGGTGTTCCGGGCGATCTGCAAATTTACGTACAACCGTAGACTTGCTCACCGCCCTTTCGCACACGACGGCTCGAGGAGGGTCTCTGGCCGTCGTTTGATGAGTCAGCCGGCATGCACCCAACGCCGGTGCAACCAGCGCGCAAACGCATCCAGGGCAAAGCCCAACAGCCCGATCAGCAGCACCATCGCCATCAGCTCCGAATAGGCCAGGCGATCACGGGTGTCGAGGATGTAATAACCCAGCCCGGCGCTGACCCCGAGCATCTCGCACGGCACCAACACGATCCACACGATACCAATCGCCAGGCGCACGCCCGTCAGCACATGCCCGACAACGCCAGGCATAATCACCCGGCGCAAGGTTTCCCAGCGGGTCGCACTCAAGCTGCTGCTCAACTGCAACCAGCGCGGGTCCAATTGGCGCACGCCTGCGGCGGTGTTGAGCATGATCGGCCACACGGCGGCAAAGGCCAGCAGGAAATAGATCGGCTGGTCCCCTACCCCCATCAGCATCACCACGATGGGCATCCACGACAACGGCGAGATCATGCGCAGGAACTGGAAGGCCGGCGTGGTCGCCGCCTCCAGCTTGCGCGAACTGCCGACCAGCAAGCCCAGCGGGACACCGACCAGCAAGGCCAGGAACAGCCCGACAACAATGCGCTTGAGGCTTACTGCAATGTGCAGGTACAGCTCACCGCGCCCGAGCAATTCCCACAGGCTACTGAAGGTGGCGGCCAGGGAGAAACGCACGGACAACCCATCAGATGCGCCAAACACCTTCACCCCCAGCCACCACAGCAGCAGCAACCCCGCCAGGCCACTCAACCCAAGCAACCAGCCCGGGATTTCACGGTTTTTCAAACGCCGATCTCCTCGCGTCGCGCATAGCCGTCCGGCAAACCAAAGGTCCGCATGCCGCCCACCGCCTCGATGGCGTTGCGCACAAAGCGGTCATCCACTAGGTCCTTAGCGACGAACGCCGGGTCAAGGTCGACGAGGAATTTCTTGTCGCCCTCGATCAGGGTGTCCTTCAGGCGGCGCACCAGTTCCTCGGTGTAGCTCGGGAAGGGATAGGGCTGGAAGTCGATACGGTGCTCATCCCAGTTCCCATGCTGGATCGCACCGTCGGCCAGGTAGGCAGCACGGTCAGCGGCGGCAGGCGCCAGCACCTTGCTCAACACCGGCTCGGCATGCGGGGTGTAGCGGTTCGGGCCGTCCTTGGACAACAGCTTCACCGCCTCTTCACGGTTGTCGCGGGTCCAGACCTGTGCCTTGACGATGGCATTCACCACCTTCTGCGACCACTCCGGGCGGTTGGCCAAATCGTGCTCGTGCATAAACACCACGCAGCACGCATGGTTGCGCCACACGTCGCCGGTAAAGCGCTGTACCCGGCCAACCTTGAGGTTTTCTGCCAGGGCATTGAACGGCTCGGCGACGATGTAGCCGTCGATGCGCTTGCTGGCCAAGGCCGGTGGCATGTCCGACGGTGGCAACACGATCAGGTTGACCTCATTGGCCGCCATCGCGCTGCCCGCTGCTCGCGCGACCGGGGTCAGGCCGTTGTCGCGGAACAGTTGCTGCACCACCACGTTATGGATCGAATACCAGAACGGAATGGCCACCGATTTGCCGCCCAGTTGCTTCACATCAGTAATGCCCGGCGACACGGTCAAGCCCGAGCCGCCCACATGGTTCCAGGCCACCACTTTGGCCGGTACCTTGCTGCCATACCGCGCCCACACGGTCATCGGTGACAACAGGTGAATCACGTTGACCTGGCCCGAGATAAACGCCTCGATCACCTGCGCCCAACTGCGCAGCAGCACCGGGCGCTCGGCCTTGATGCCTTCGGCTTCGAACAGGCCATTGTTGTGCGCAACCAGCAGAGGCGTGGCGTCGGTGATCGGCAGGTAGCCGATGCGTACCGGTGCATCCGGCTCGCTGGCGGCGCGGGCTTGCAGGCTGCTCAACAGCGGCAAGGCGCCGGCGGCACTCAGCACCGCCGAGAGTTTGAGAAAGTCGCGGCGCGAGTGGGTCAGGTCATCCAGGCACATGGGCAGGCTCCAGCAGGTCAAGGGGGTTGGGTTGAGGGCGGCTCGCCTGCCGTAGGGTTTTAAGAATGTCGATGCGCAACGCGCCGATGGCTTCGACCTGTTCCTCCCGTGGTTGCGGCAGGTCGATCAGCCACTCGCCCAACGTCCGCGCCGGGCGGTTACCCAGTAGCAGGATGCGGTCGGACAACAACAGCGCTTCATCAATGTCATGGGTGATCAGCACCGCTGCCGAACCTTGCTCGCGATTGACCTTGAGCAGCAGGTGCTGCATGTCGGCGCGGGTCACTTCGTCCAGGGCCCCGAAGGGTTCATCCAGCAACAGCACTTGGGGTTGGCGCGCCAGGCAACGGGCCAGCGCCGTACGCTGGGCCATGCCACCGGAGAGCTGCGCCGGGAACTGCTGGCGCGCATGTTCCAGGCCAACGGCGGTGATGGCGTGATCAACGCGGCGGCGACGTTCGTCGTGGCTCAATTGCGGCTGCCGAGCGAAGTCGAGGCCGAAGGCGACGTTCTTTTCCAGGCTCAGCCAGGGCAACAGGCTGGGGTCCTGGAAGGCCACGGCCACGCGCGGATGGGGGCCGTCCAACGGTTCGCCCAACGCCCGCACACTGCCGCCCTGCGGGGCCTGCAGACCGGCAAGCACCCGCAACAGACTGGACTTGCCAACACCGCTGGGGCCCAGGATCGACACCACTTCACCGGGCTGCAAGTGCAGGTCAAAGCCCTGCAGCACCGGCCCGCTGGCATACCCCAGGCAAATCCCCTGGGCGCTCAGTACGGCACTGGTCATAGGTTGGCCTGGCGCTGCAACTCGGTGCGCAATTGCACCAGGCTTGGGGTCACGATCGGCACAAACGCCGACTCGCGCCAACGTCGCGCAAACCCACTGCCGTGGGCCGTGAGGTAGGCCTTGCCGCCGCTGGCTTGCAGTTCCAGTTGCACAGCGCTGGTGGCTGTCTCGGCCAGGGCGATGCGCAGCTTGAACAACGGCACCGGCTCGGCCGCAAACCGCCCGGCCAGCAGGCCGCTCTTGAGGTCGGTGACCAGGTGCTCCAGGGTCACGCGCAAGGTTTCCAGTTCTTCGCGCAACACCGTACGGGTCGCGCCCAGATGGTAGGCCACTTCCGCCAACGAGCGGCGGGCCAAGCCAATGGCCAGGCCACACTGCAAGCCCAGGAACGCCGGGCGCACCGCCGGCAGGAACTTGCGCGCATCCTCATGCAGCAGCCAATCGCGGCTCAACGCCACGCCTTCCAAGCCGAGGGCGGCAGTATTGCTCGACTGCAAGCCGAGCAGTTCCAAGTCACTGGAGCGCTGCAGCCCGGCCACTGAATCGGGGATGGCCAGGATAAACGGCGCGCCGCCCGCAGCGTGCTCAATGGCAGCGGCGGCGACGAAGCCGCTCTTGCGCAGGTTGGTCACCCAATGCAGGCGGCCGTTGAGGGTCCAGCCGTCGTCGGTGGGTTCGGCGCTGATCTGCAGGGTCTCGATGCCCGACAAGAACTTCATGGCATTGGACAGGCCCGTCGCACCCGCCAACCGGCCACTGAGCAAGTCCGGCAGCAGCCGCTCGCGCAGTTTCGCATTGGGGCTTTGCAGCAGGTATTCGATGAACGATCGCTGGCCCCAGCACACGAATGCCGCCGCCAGGGAATGGCTGGCGACATTGGCAATGGCTTCCACCGCGCCTGCCACATCACCGCCCAGGCCACCCAGTTGAGTCGGCACGCCGATGCGCAATACGTTGGCCTCTGCCAGCCGTGGCAGCACTTCCTGTGGGTCGCAACTGCCCACATCCAAGGCTTGCGCCTGGATGTCGAGCCAACGGCTCAAGATGGGGTCAAGCATTCAAGTCTCTCCTTGTGCAGCAGGTGGGCCAGGTTCAGCGTGCCGGTTTTTCCCAGCGGTACTGCGCCAGTTCCGGGTTCAACGGGGTACGGGCAAACACGTTGGCGAAGTTGCACAGGGTTGCCAGGCTGACGCCCAAAATGACTTCCAGGGCCTGGCCGTCGGAGTAACCGGCTGCGCGGAAGGCATCGAAGCCTGCATCGCTGACATCGCCACGGGTGGCGATCACTTCGCGGGTGAAGGCGGCAAGTGTTTCATAACGGGCATTGGGCAGTTCGCCGCGTTGGCGCAGGGCGTCGATGACCTCTTCCGGCAACTTGGCTTTGTTGCGCGCCACGGCGGTGTGGCCGGCCACACAGAAATCGCAGCCATGGGTGGTGGCGGCAATCAGCTGCACCACCTCGCGATCGGCCAGGCTCAGCTCGGCCTTGGCGTTGAGGCCGGACACGGTGATGTAGGTTTCCAGCGCCGCCGGGGCGTTGGCCAATACCGCCAGCAGATTGGGGATGAAGCCCGAGCCTTTCAGCGCGTTTTCCAGGAAGGGCTTGGCCGCTTCCGGCGCGGTTTCAGGGGTGAGCAACGGTACACGGGACATGGAGTGGACTCCTGATGGGTTCGTGCACCCAGTCTGTTGGTTATAAAAAATCGCCTCAATAGTCTAAAGTAGCGATTACTTGCTCTTGAGTCTTTCCATTAGATGAATTCGTCCAGTGCACTTGTCGATTGGTTATTAGACAGCCTCGAACTCGACACCAGCCTGTTCCATGTCGGCCGTTACTGCGGCGATTGGCATGCGAGCACCCATGGCCTGGCGAGCGCGAGTTTTCACTTGGTGGTGCAAGGCCAGTGCTGGCTGCACATCGAGGGCGACAGCACGCCCCATCAACTGGAAAACGGCGATGCGGTGTTCCTGTTGCGGGACCTGGTCTATCGCCTGTCCGGCGAACCGACTGCGGCGGGCGCCCAGGAATGCCCCCGCGTGCCGATGGTGCCCCTGGACCGCGCCGCCGACGATGGCGTTGGCCTGGTGTGTGGGTTCTTTCATTTCCAGTCCGGCTTGTCCGCGATGATCGTCGACACCCTGCCCGCCTGGATCATTCTGCGCGCAGGCGACCCCTCACTGACCGCCGCGCGCAACCTGTTCGAACTGATCCTGCAAGAGTGCGAGCGGGTGCCCGCGCCCTCTTCTGCCTTGCTCGAACGGCTTTGCCATCTGCTGTTTCTGTACGTGCTGCGCCAACAGGTGCTGGATAACACCGAACTCGGCGGCCTGGCTGCGCTGGGCCGGCAGCCAGCGTTTGCCCACCTGCTGGAGCAATTGATCGCCCACCCGGCCGATGCCTGGACCCTGGAGAGCATGGCCGCGTGTACCGGGCTGTCGCGCTCGGCGTTTTTCAAGCGCTTCAATGAACTGTGCGGGCAGTCGCCGGGGCAGGTGCTGTTGATGATGCGCATGCGCCACGCCTGCCAGCTGTTCAAGCAGGATCAGACGGTGGCGGATGTGTCATTGGCGGTGGGTTATCAGTCGGTGGCGGCGTTTACACGGGCGTTTCACAAAGTGACCGGGCAGCAGCCTGGGGCGTATCGCAGGTCGCAGATACAGAATTGAGTCGCTAAGCAGGAAGATTCACCGACTGCGATTGTAGGAAGATGGAACGTTTTGCGCGCGGACACCACCCATGAGGCTCTCACTCGACAGACTTTGGATGCAATCCCGTGATTACCCAACGCCCCGACTTCATCAGTGCAGCGACCAAACAACATCTCCCCACCCTTCCCACGCGCCCCGACGCTCAAGACTCGATCTACACTCCGCCCCGGCTCTCCGACCCCGGCGAGGGCCTCGTTCGATCCAAATCCGAAACACTGGTCGATAACGGCTACATGACTATCAAACGAGAGGCTAAATGGGACCTGTCCGGAGGCTGGCCCCGACTCAAGAGTGTCAGCTTGATTATCGACACCGGGAATAAAGCCGACACCCTGTACGTCGGCAAGGGCCCAGACGGTCACCTGAACCTGCAAATCAATGGAAAGGATTATGCATTCGACAGCATCGACCCACAGGGCCAGCCCATCAATTTGCAAATCAACACCCGTGGCGGAAATGACAGGGTCACCATCAGCCCTGATGTGAATAACCCAGCCACGATTGATGGTGGTGACGGGGACGATACCCTGACCGCTGGCGGTGGCAAAACCCGTCTACTGGGTGGTGCGGGCAACGACACCCTTCGCCTCGGCAGCAACACGGGCTACGCGGAAGGTAATGACGGCGACGACACCCTCATCGGAGGCTCCGGCAATGCAGTCATGTATGGCAACAATGGCAATGATCAGCTGTATGCCGGCGCCGGCCCCGTGAGCAAGCAAAGCTACTTGGATGGCGGAAGTGGCGACGACCGCCTCTATGCTGGCAACGGACATACAATCCTCCATGGCGGTAAGGGCAACGACCAATTGGTAGGGTTTGACCGAACGACTTTTTATACCGGCAAAGGTAAAAACCAGATCATCAACAATAGGCGTGGCGATCGGATATACGCAAAAGCGGGTGATGCCTACGACGCCTCCCAAGGCTCCGCATTTACCAAGGTGAAGACCAGCAACGCCGGTGACGAAGGCTTTAGCGTCGTTGGTCGCCCTAAGTTCAAGCAGCGTGTCGCCGATGATTTCGAGTTCTTGCGCAGTTCGCCTACCGGGCAAAAGATGCTTGAGGACATGGACAGGGAAGCTGCCAACGCTGGAGGAAAAGTCACGGTCCGAGAAGAACGCGAAAACGGCAACAGCTACCTTTTTGGCAGCTCGGAACTGGATAAGCTGCGACACGACAGAGACAGCAAGGTCGAGCGTGATGACCCAAGACGCGGCAGAGTTTATGACGGCCAGCCCGGAGCCCGCGCCGATAAGGGGGTATTGAATTACGATCCGATGGATCTGGGTGACCCTAGAAAAGACACGCTTGAGCCTCCCATCGTCGGTTTAATCCACGAAATGGGGCATGCCTACAATGGCGCGACAGGAACCAACCTACCAGGCCGGACCCTGGAGCACTCACCGTCGGAACCAGCGTTTTCAAGTCAGATTCCCAACACCGAGTTTCAAGTGGTCGGTTTGCCGAGCAGCGCGCAACCCTATGACTTCGATAACGATCCTACTACCCCGCCCACCGCCACCAACCCCGAGCACTTTACGGAAAATGGCATGCTCCGGGAACTGGGGCTGCCTGAGCGCAAGAGTTACCTTTCTTAAACACCTTGCTTATGCGCGCCGGACTCACGTCTGGCGTTGCAATGGGCTGTCCGGATGGGTGCACACCTCCACCAGCCAATCGATAAACACCCGCACCCGCTGGGACAGTTGGCGATGGGGTGGGTACAACGCAGTGAGCGCCATGGCGGGAGGTGCAAGACGTGGCAGCACTTCCACCAACGTGCCTTGGGCCAGTTGCCGCGTGGCGTGATAGTACGGCGCCTGAATCAAGCCATAGCCGGCTTCACACGCGGCGAAATAACCGTCGGAGCTGCTGACCGCGATTACCTTCTCCAGGTTTATCTCGCGCAATTCACTGCCCACCTGGAACTCCAGGCCAAAGCGTTTGCCGCTGGTACGGGAGACATACTCGACCATCCGATGGCCAGCCAGGTCGTCCAGCGTTTCGGGCACGCCGAAGCGTTCGAGGTAATCACGGCTGGCCAGGGTCACCTGGTTCATCATCGCCAATGGCCGGGCTACCAGCGACTCATCGAGTGCCTGACCGCCGCGCAGCACACAGTCCACACCCTCGCGAATCAGGTCTACCGTGCGATCATTCAGGCTGATCTCTAAATCAATCTGGGGGTAACGCGCCGTGAATGTCGGCAAGGCCGGAATCACGATCAAGCGCCCGATGCCCGAGGGCATATCAATGCTCAAGGTGCCACGCGGGTTCTGGCGTTGCGTAGAAAACACCGCCTCGGTTTCCTCAAGGTCCGACAGTAATTGCACACAGCGCTGGTAGTACGCTGCGCCATCCAGTGTCGGGCTGACTTGCCGCGTGGTGCGCTGCAACAGTTGCACGCCCAGGTGCGCTTCCAATTGCTTGATCAACACCGTGACCGAGGCGCGCGGCAGTTGCAGGCTGTCAGCGGCTTTGGCAAAGCCACGCAACTCGACGATCCGTGTGAACACGCGCATCGCGTTGAAACGGTCCAAGGGCGATTTCCTCAGTTGGATTATTTAGAAAATACGAACAGTAATACTGCTTTTAGCTGGTTTATCTCGATTGTGTCGAGCGTGACAATGAAGGCCTTCCCACTCCAGGAGCTGAACCCATGCACACTCGTCAACTCGGCACACACGGTCCACGCGTCTCAGCCATCGGCCTCGGCTGCATGGGCATGAGCGATTTCTATACGCCCGGCAGCGACACCCGCGAGGCCATCGCCACCTTGCACCGCGCGCTGGAGCTGGGCGTCAACTTCCTCGACACCGCCGACATTTATGGCCCGCACACCAACGAACAACTGATCGGCCAAGCCATCGCCGGCAAACGTGACCAGGTGTTCCTGGCGAGCAAGTTCGGTATCGTGCGCGACCCGGCCAACCCTGCCTTGCGCGGCGTAAACGGTCGCCCTGAATACATCCGCAACGCCATCGACGGCACCCTGCGCCGCCTGGGGGTAGAGACCCTGGACCTTTACTACCAGCACCGTATCGACCCGCAGGTCGCTATCGAAGAAACCGTTGGCGCCATGGCCGAGTTGGTGCACCAGGGTAAAGTGCGTTACCTGGGCCTCAGCGAAGCCTCCGCCGCCACTCTGGAGCGTGCCCATCGGGTGCACCCGATCAGCGCCCTGCAAAGCGAGTACTCCCTGTGGAGCCGCGACCAGGAACACAACGGCTGCCTCGCCACCTGCCAGCGCCTGGGCATCTCCTTTGTGCCCTACAGCCCGCTGGGCCGTGGCTTCCTGACCGGCGCGCTGAAAAACCCAGACGATTTCGGAGCCGACGACTACCGGCGCTTCAGCCCGCGCTTCCAGGGCGAAAACTTCGACAAGAACCTGGCGTTGGTGAAGCAGGTGCAAGCGCTGGCAGCCGACAAAGGCGTGAGTGCCGGGCAACTGGCGCTGGCCTGGGTGCTGGCGCAAGGCGACTTCATCATTCCGATCCCGGGTACCAAGCAGCGCAAATACCTGGAAGAAAACGTGGCAGCGCTATCGATCCACCTCAGCCCGGCTGAGTTGGCGGCACTGGAGGCGATCTTCCCGGCCGAGGCCACCGCCGGCCTGCGCTACCCCGAGGCGGTGATGGCCATGCTGGATATCTGAGTCAACAGAGCGCCCTCACCCGGCGCTCTTTTTTCTTGTACGAACGTACCTAAAGCTCCGCTTGCTCAAGCCGATAGCCCTACGAAGCTCTAAAAAAGCCGCGTCGATAATAAACGCTTCGTAAGGACGACCCCATGCCCCCACTGCGCTCCATCCAAGCCCGCTATACCCTGTTCCTGGTGCTGTTCGTCCTGGTGTTATTTGTGTTGACGGTGGTGGGTATCGGCCAGTTGGTCGCCCCCACGCTGCGCCACACCGAAGAACAGGTGGTGCTCAACCGCATCGCCGAAGTGGCCGAACAGATCCAGGGCGAACTGAACAAGGTTCAGTCCCAGCAACGCACCATCACCCAGACCATCCCCTTGCTCGACAGCGATGCCATCGACAAAGTCCTGCCGGGCCTGGTCGATCAATATGGCGAACTGAAAGTCTTCGGTGGCGGGATTTGGCCGCTGCCCAACCAGCGCACACCGGGGCGCAACAAGCACAGCACGTTCTGGCACCGTGACGCGTCGGGCGAGCTGGCGGTTAATACCTTCTGGAACAGCGACCCTGCACCCAACTATTACGACCAGAGCTGGTACAAGGGCGGCCTCGCCTCACCGCGCGGTCAATGCGCCTGGGCCGCCGCCTACAAGGACGACGCCAGCCAGGAGCCACGCACTAACTGCGCCATGGCCATCCAGCGCGACGGCGTGCCCTATGGTGTCGCCACCATCGACGTGACCCTGGGCTTCTTTAATGACCTGGTGGCCAGCAAAGAAAAAGACATCGGCGGGCAAATGCTGATCGTCGAAGGTGACGGCAAAATCATCAGCAACAGCTCGCGCATCAGCGGCCCGGTGGTGTTGAAGAACATCAGCGAACTCACCGGCAGCTCGGCGTTCGCCGGCCAGGTCAGCAAAGCCCTGGCCCACCGCGACCAGGCGCTGCAACGCAGTGAGTTCGACAACCTGGGTGTGGCCAGCACCTTCTACATGCGCCCCATCGAAGGCACGCCGTGGTTCCTCGCCACTGCCCTGCCCACCTCGCTGATCACCGCCCAGCGCGATGACGTGCTCGGCACCCTGGCCTTGCTGCAAATCCCGATGGTGTTGCTGCTGGTGCTGCTCGCGGTGTATGCGATCCGCCAACTGGTGCAGCGCATGAAGTCGCTGAAAACCAATATCGACGCGCTGTCGGCCGGCGATGCCGACCTGACCCGACGTATCACCATCCGCGCCGAAGACGAACTGGGCGCTATTGGTCACTCGGTCAACCGTTTTATCGTCTACCTGCAGAACATGATCGGCGAAGTCACCCAAGCCACCGGTGCCATGTCGTCGAGCCTTGAGCAACTGCAACGCACCTCGGCGCACACCAACCAGATCCTGGTACGGCATGCTTCGGAGACCGATCAGACGGTTACCGCCATCACCGAAATGAGCTCCACCGCCGACACCGTGGCGCAAAACGCCGCTGAAACCGCCGCGTTCACCCAGCGCGCCAATGAGCACGCCGACCGTTCCCGCGTGGTCGTGGGCGAAGCGTCCAATAGCGTCAGTGCCTTGATCGGCGAAGTGTCGAGCGCCACCCACAGCGTGGAAAACATGCGCCAGGACGCGGCGCGCATCACCGAAACCCTCGGCGTGATCGGCGCGATTGCCGGCCAGACCAACCTGCTGGCCCTCAACGCCGCGATCGAAGCCGCGCGTGCCGGCGAGCAAGGCCGTGGGTTTGCGGTGGTTGCCGATGAAGTCCGCGCGCTTGCGGCACGCACCCAGGCCAGCACCTCGCAGATCAACGAGATGCTGACGCGCCTGACCGCCGGGGTCAGTTCTTCGGTCGCGGCCATGGAAAACACCCAGGCCAGTTGCCAGTCGGCGGCGGATGCCACGGCGCGGGTGAACACCGGGCTGGATGAGATGGCCGGCTCCGTCAGCCATATCAACAACCTCAGCACCCAGATCGCCACGGCCGCCGAGCAACAGAGCGCGGTGACCGAGGAGATCAACCGCAGCATGGTGCAGATCCGACAAATGGTCGAAGAGCTGGTACAGAGCGGCCACGCCACTGAAACCAATACCCAAAGCCTGCTGGATGCGAATGGCCGGGTGATTGCCTTGATGGGTCGATTCAAGGTGCGGTGATAAACGGCTGAAACACTCCCGTGCAATGTGCGGGAGTGGGACTATTCTGACAGTTCGAAGTGCTTAGAACTGCCACACAGGAGGTGTGCCATGCGCGCAGCCGAGCAATCGGTCCGCTTGGAGCGGATCAGTCAGGAACGCTTTATCCAAGCCCCTATCGACGCCGTTTACGACTACGTGACCCAGCCGGATCGCTGGCACGAATGGCACCCCACCTCCCTCAGCGCCGACACCGGCACCACTGGCTCACTCCCGGCAGGCGCACGTTTTACCGAGTTCATCGACCTGCTCGGTGTGCGTGTCCCCATGAGTTACCGCGTACAAATCGCCCGACGCCCCGGCGAGTTCAAGACCGTGTTCACCTCCCTGGCCGTCGACGGCTCGATTCACTACTTCCTGTTGCCCCATCAGGGCGGCACGCTGTTCAAGCGCGTGTTGACCTATGAAACCGAGCTGCAACTGGCCACCTTGCATGAACGCATGATCGAACTGTCGGCGATTGCCCTCGGCCAGCTCAAGCACCGCCTGGAAAACCCGCCCTTCGTATAATCTTGAAACATTACCGCGCCACCCGCTGACCTGTGGGAGCTGGCTTGCCTGCGATGACGTCGTCATGATCGCCGCCATCCCAACGGCCCCCTCCCGCACGCGAGATCCTATGAAAACCACATTGCGCCTGGTCCTGCTGTCAGCCCTGTTCACCACCTCCCTGGCGCAAGCCGCCGAGTTGATCCCTATCGACGTGCACCGTGATGCCAACTGCGGCTGCTGCAAAAAGTGGATCAGCCATCTGGAAAGCAACGGTTTCAAGGTCAATGACCACGTCGAAGCCGACATGAGCGCCGTCAAGCAACGCCTGGGCGTGGCGCCACGCCTGGGCTCGTGCCACACCGCCGTGATCGATGGCAAATTCGTCGAAGGCCATGTGCCCGCCGAACAGGTGCTGGCCTTGCGCAAACGTGACGACCTGCTGGGCGTCGCCGCACCGGGCATGCCCATGGGCTCGCCGGGCATGGAAGTCGAGGGTCGCAGTGAGGCCTTTCAAGTCATCGGCCTGACCCGTGAAGGCAAGGATGTCGTGGTGGCCGAATACCCGGCGCAATGATCGCAGGCTACCTGGGGCTGTTCTTCGCGGCGTTTGGCGCCGCGACCTTGTTGCCGCTGCAATCGGAAGCGGTGCTGGTCGGCCTGCTGCTCAACGGGCATTACAGTCTGTGGCTGTTGCTGGGTGTTGCGACACTCGGCAACGTGCTGGGTTCGGTGGTGAACTGGTGGCTGGGGCGCTGGGTTGAACACTTCAAGGATCGACGCTGGTTTCCAGTCAACGATCGGCAGTTGGAAAAAGCTCGTAACCATTACCAGCGCTGGGGGCATTGGACGTTGTTGCTCAGCTGGGTGCCGATCATCGGCGACCCGCTGACACTGGTGGCCGGAGTGATGCGCGAGCCGTTGTGGCGATTTCTGTTGCTGGTGACCCTGGCCAAAGGCCTGCGCTATGGCGTGCTGGCGGCCGTGACCTTGCAGTGGGTGTTAATCCGCACTTAATCCCCTCGCAACAGCATCCGAGCCACCCTTCTCGGAGCCCTCGCCAATGCCTCTAATCCGCGCTTTTTGTATCGCCGGCCTGCTCACGGCCACTGCCTCGCCGGTGTTTGCAGCGACCTACGGTCCCGAACTGCAAGGCTTTGAATACCCCTACCCGCTCAAGCATTTCGCGTTTCAATCCCAAGGCAAATCCCTGCAGATGGGCTACATGGACGTACCGGCAAAAGGCACGCCCAACGGCCGCAGCGTGGTGCTGATGCACGGCAAGAACTTCTGCGGTGCAACCTGGGAAGGCTCGATCAAGGCCCTCAGCGACGCCGGTTACCGGGTGATCGCGCCGGACCAGATCGGCTTCTGTACCTCCAGCAAGCCCGACCACTATCAATACAGCTTCCAGCAATTGGCGAACAACACCCACCAACTGCTGGAAAAGCTCGGCATTCAAAAGGCCACCCTGCTCGGCCATTCCACCGGCGGCATGCTCGCCACTCGCTACGCCCTGATGTACCCGGAGCAAACCGAACAACTGGCGATGGTCAACCCCATCGGCCTGGAAGACTGGAAAGCCTTGGGCGTGCCCGCGCTGACCGTCGACCAGTGGTATGAGCGCGAGTTGAAAGTCAGCGCCGAGGGCATTCGCAAGTACCAACTCACTACCTATTACGTCGGGCGCTGGAAGCCCGAATACGAGCGTTGGGTAGACATGTACGCCGGTCTGAGCAACGGCCCGGGGCATACGCGAGTCGCATGGAACTCAGCGTTGATTTACGACATGATCTTCACCCAGCCGGTGTACTACGAATTCAAGCACCTCCAAATGCCTACGCTGCTGCTGATCGGCACCGCCGATAACACCGCCATCGGCAAGGATGTCGCGCCGCCGGCGGTCAAGGCCAAGCTCGGCGACTATGCCGTGCTTGGCAAGCAGGTGGCCCGGTTGATCCCTCATGCGACGCTAGTGGAATTCCCGGGCCTGGGGCATGCGCCGCAGATGGAAGAGCCGGAACAGTTTCATAAAGCGCTGTTGCAGGGGTTGAACGCCCTTTAATCCAACCTTTTTCGAGGCACTCGTGAATGTCGGTACAGATTGCAGTCATTGATGATTGGCAGAATGTGGCCAGAGGCGTGGTGGATTGGTCAGTCCTTGAGGCGGTGGGCCAGGTGCACTTCCTGCACGACTACCCGGCGGATACCGCCACGATGATCGAGCGTTTGCAGGGGTTCGAGGTGATTTGCGTGATGCGCGAGCGCTCCACCTTCGACAAGGCCCTGCTGCAAGGGCTGCCAAACCTAAAGCTGCTGGTGACGGGCGGCATGCGCAACGCCGCGATTGATATTCCCGCCGCCAAAGCCCTGGGCATTCAGGTGTGCGGCACCGACAGCTATAAACACGCCGCGCCGGAACTGACCTGGGCATTGATCATGGCCTCCACCCGCAATCTGGTGGAGGAAGCCAATTCCTTGCGTGCCGGTCACTGGCAGGTGGGGCTCGGCGGTGATCTGCATGGCAAGACCCTGGGGATTCTTGGCCTGGGCAGCATTGGCCAGAAAGTCGCACAATTCGCCCAAGCGTTTGGCATGCAGGTGATTGCCTGGAGTGAAAACCTCACGCCGGAACGCGCGGCCGAGTCCGGCGTAACCTGGGTCAGCAAGCAAGCACTGTTCGAACAGGCAGACATCCTCACCGTGCACCTGGTGCTCAGCGACCGCAGCCGGGGGTTGGTGGATGCCCAGGCGTTGGGCTGGATGAAACCGAGCGCTCGCTTGGTCAACACCGCACGTGGCCCCATCGTGGATGAGCAGGCGCTGGTGCAGGCGCTGGAAAGCGGTCGCCTGGCCGGGGCGGCACTCGACGTGTATGCCGAAGAGCCGCTGCCTGCGGATCATCCATTTCGCCGCCTGCCGAATGTACTGGCCACCCCGCATGTCGGCTACGTGAGCGAACAGAATTACCGGCAGTTCTATTCGCAAATGATTGAAGACATTCAGGCCTGGGCCAACGGTGCGCCCATTCGGGTGCTCGGCTGACGCACCAATAAAGGGCAAGACCACTTCCGGGCGCACGGACACGCCAGGCTGACCCAGCTTGTCGTCCGTGGTGAGCGCGCTTGCTGTGGTGAGCGGGCTTGCCCCGCGCTGGGCTGCGAAGCAGCCCCAAACCAGACAACCGAGATTTACTTGGTGCACTGCCATAGCCCATTTGGGAGCGCTTCGCACTCCAGCGCGGGGCAAGCCCGCTCACCACAGCAAGCCCGCTCACCACAGAGCGCCCGTTCACTACAACAATCCGGCTCTCCCCGTAAATCTCCGACCATCGCCGCCGCCTAATAACCAGACCTATTTTTGTTAAAAGTATTTTGTCCTACAAAAAAACCCTGAAAACCCTACAGGCTCTAGGATCTGTCCTAGACTCAGGACCGATGGGTCCGTTCCAAAACAAAAACCCCGCAAAAAATCGAAACTTTCGAACTCTGCCGTAGGTCCAGTTTTAAGGTAAGGCGAGCGCACGTGGTTCACACCTCGATGCCCGTCCATCCAATCTTTTTAGGCTTACCGTGCAACTGGCATACGCCTTGCCAGTTTGTACAGTGCTTGTGCGCCTGGCCGCAGGATGCGGTCATCGGAGCTAATGGCAGCGGGCCATTAGCCGACCAACATGTGGGAGAGAACTATGATCAGTGCCGCTGTAGATATTCAGGGAGAGCGTGTCAGTCAACCGGTAGGGGGGCCTCTGTTGGCCGACCTGCCCACCACTGTGCGGCCGATCGTGAGTCAGAATCCTAATCGCAAGAAAGTCCTGTTCGTGACCTCGGAATTTGCCGACCTGGTGAAAACCGGCGGCCTGGGCGATGTGTCCGCGGCCCTGCCCCGCGCCATGGCCCACCTGCACGACGTGCGGGTGCTGATCCCGGGTTACCCGCAGGTGATGGAGAGCGACAACCCGATCCATATCATCGGTGAACTGGGTGGCCACGCCGCGCTGCCGCCGTGCAAGATCGGGCGCATGGACCTCAAGGACGGCCTGGTCATCTATGTGCTGATCTGCCCCGAGCTCTATGAGCGCGAAGGCACTCCGTACGGTGCCAACAACGGTCGCGACTGGCCGGACAACCATATCCGCTTCGCCCGCCTGGGCCTGGCCGCCGCC
This sequence comes from Pseudomonas pergaminensis, assembly GCF_024112395.2. Lineage (NCBI taxonomy): Bacteria > Pseudomonadati > Pseudomonadota > Gammaproteobacteria > Pseudomonadales > Pseudomonadaceae > Pseudomonas > Pseudomonas pergaminensis. The sequence continues at coordinate 3,568,763 of NZ_CP078013.2, forward strand.
GACATGGCCGCCAACCTCGCACAGATCCACTGGTGCCCGGACCTGGTGCACGCCCACGACTGGCCCGCGGGCCTGGCCCCGGCTTATATGCACTGGCGCGGGTCACGCACCCCAACCTTGTTCACCATCCACAACCTGGCCTATCAAGGCGTGGTCAGCCTGGCGTCGACGCCGGAGCTGGGCATTCCACCGCACGCCCTGCAACAGGAAGGCATGGAGTTCTACGGCAAGATGTCGTTCCTCAAGGCGGGCATGGCGTACTCCAGCCATATCACCACGGTGAGCGCCACTTACGCCCAGGAAATCACCACCCCAGAATTCGGCTGCGGCCTGGACGGCTTTTTGGCCAGCAAGACCCAGCAAGGCTTGCTCAGCGGCATTCCCAACGGCATTGAAGACAGTTGGGAAACCTCGACCGACCCGCACCTGACGCACAACTTCAATATTGGCGACTGGGAAGGCAAGGCCGTGAACGCCGCGCAGGTGCGCAACCTGTTCGGCCTGCACGACTCGACGGGCCCGCTGTTCGCCGTGGTCTCGCGCCTGGTGTTCCAGAAAGGCCTGGACCTCACCGAAGCCGTGGCCAGCTTTATCGTCGAGCAAGGTGGCCAGATCGCGATCATCGGTCGCGGCGAGCCGGAAGAAGAAAACGCCATGCGTGAATTGGCGCTGCGCTTCCCGGGCCAGATTGGTGTGCGCATCGGCTTTAACGAGACCGACGCCCGTCGCATGTTCGCCGGCAGCGACTTCCTGCTGATGCCGTCGCGCTACGAGCCCTGCGGCCTGAGCCAGATGTACGCCCAGCGCTTCGGCTCGCTGCCTGTGGCACGCAACACCGGCGGCCTGGCTGACACCATCGAAAACGGTGTAACGGGTTTTCTGTTCAATGAATCCACGGTCGACAGTTACAAAGAAGCCTTGAGCCGCGCGTTCAAGGTGTTTGCCTTCCCTGGCTTGCTCAACGCCATGCGCTGCCGGGCAATGACACAGCCTTTCAACTGGAGCCAGGCGGTGGAACCCTACGCCGAACTGTATGAGCAACTGGTGGCTAAAGCACTGGGGAAATCCGCTAAATAATCAAAGGGAGGTTTTTGTAGATGCCGTTACGGACTCTGGAAACCTGGCCCCACGGCGCAATCATGTTGGACGCGCAGCACACGCGTTTTGCCTTGTGGGCGCCAGACGCGTTTTATGTCAGCGTTGAATTGGAAAACGGCAAGTCCGTCGCCATGCTGCCCCAGGCAGATGGCTGGTTTGAAACTGAAATAGCGTGCCCGGCGGGCACGCGCTACCGCTTCAATATCGATGGGGAAATGGATGTACCCGACCCTGCCTCCAGGGCCCAGGCCGCGGATGTACACGGTTGGAGCCTGGTGGTCGACCCTCTCGCCTATCAATGGCGCCACAGCAATTGGCAGGGGCGTCCCTGGCACGAAGCCGTCATCTATGAACTGCACGTCGGCGCCATGGGCGGTTACGCCGAAATCGAAAAGCACCTGCCACGCCTGGCCGAGCTCGGGATTACCGCGATTGAGTTCATGCCGTTGGCGCAATTCCCCGGCGATCGCAACTGGGGTTATGACGGGGTCTTGCCCTACTCCCCCCAAGCCTCCTATGGCACACCTGAACAGCTCAAGCACCTGATCGACAGCGCCCACGAACATGGCATGGCGGTGATCCTCGACGTGGTCTACAACCACTTCGGGCCCGACGGCAATTACCTGGGCCAGTACGCCAAGGGCTTCTTCCAGGAAGACGTGCACACGCCATGGGGCGCGGGTATCGATTTCGATCGGCGTGAAGTGCGGGACTTTTTCCTCGATAACGCGCTGATGTGGTTGCTCGAATACCGCTTCGACGGCCTGCGCCTGGACGCCGTACACGCCATCGACAACCCGGACTTCCTCAAGGAGCTGGCGCACCGCGTTCGCGAACAAGTGGACACGGGTCGCCACGTCTGGCTGATGCTGGAAAACGAGCTCAACCAGGCCAGCCTCCTGCAGCACGATTTCGACGCGCAATGGAATGACGACTTCCACAACGTCCTGCATGTGCTGCTGACCGGCGAAACCGACGCGTATTACAGCGATTTCGCCGAAGCGCCTACCGCCAAATTGGCCCGCTGCCTGGGCGAAGGCTTTATCTACCAGGGGCACACCACTCGGCATGGCCATGAGCGTGGCGAACCCAGCGGCTACTTGCCCCCGACCGCCTTCGTGGCGTTCCTGCAAAACCACGATCAAATCGGCAACCGCGCCCTGGGCGAGCGCCTGCATCAACTCTGCTCGCCGCAAGCGCTCAAGGCGGCGACCGCCCTGCTGCTGCTGTCGCCAATGATCCCGCTGATGTTCATGGGCGATGAAGTCAACGCTGCGCAGCCGTTCCTGTTTTTCACCGACCACCATGGCGAACTGGCAGAAGCGGTGCGCGAAGGCCGACGCAATGAGTTCAAGGATTTCGCGGCATTCCAGGACCCGGAGCGACGCGAGCGCATCCCCGATCCCAATGCCCTGCCAACCTTTGTGCAGACAACGCCCAGTTTTGACGCAAACGAACACACCCAGCTCTACCGCCAGCTACTGAGCCTGCGCCATCGCCACCTCGTGCCCCATTTGCCTGGCAGCATGGCCTTGGGCGCCGAGGTGTTGGCTGAGGGTGCCGTTTGCGCCCGTTGGCGCCTGGGCAATGGCAGCGTGTTGCAGATCGACCTCAACCTGAGCGACGCGCCCCTGGATCACCCGGCTACAGCGCCGGTTCTTTTTCAAACGCCTGCCGATGCCGGCGCACACCTGCCGCCGTACAGCGCGCGTGTCACCCTATCCCCTGTTGGAGAGCACCCTTGAGCGAAGCGAACCTGGAAATCCTCGCCAGCCGAGCGGGCCTGGCCGTCGATTGGATCGACGCAAACGGCCGCCCGCAACGTGTGAAACCCGACGCCTTGCGCGCCGTTCTCAAAGGCCTGGGCCACCCGGCCGACACCGATGCCGAGATCGACGCCAGCCTGCTCGACCTGGAGCGGGTGCAACAAGACAAACACCTGCCGCCCCTGCTGACCATCGACAGTGGCGAAGGCCTGGACCTGGCCCGCTATTTCGAACCGGACACCCCGTGCCGGGTCAGCCTCGAAGACGGCGACACCCTGGAACTGCGGCTCGATGGCGACGCCGTCATGCCCGGTGTCATTGCCCTGGGCTATCACCAGGTCCACATTGCCGACCAGAGCTTTACCCTGGCCGTTGCTCCGACCCACTGCTACAGCGTGGCAGAAGCCGTCGATACCCAACCCGCCCGTGCCTGGGGCCTCAGCGCCCAACTGTACAGCCTGCGTCGCCTAGGCGATGGTGGCTTCGGCGACACCCTGGCCCTGGAGCACCTGGCCCGTTCGGCGGCCGAGCGTGGCGCCGATGCGTTGGCGATCAGCCCGATGCACGCGATGTTCAGCGCCGACACCGGGCGCTACAGCCCGTATTCGCCCTCCAGCCGGTTGTTCCTCAACAGCTTGTACGCCTCGCCGGGCTGCATCCTCGGTGAGCGCGAAGTGCGTAATGCCATCGAGGCAACAGGGCTCGCCGACGAGTTGCACGACTTGGAGCAACACACCCTGATTGACTGGCCCACTGCGGCCAAGGCCAAGCAGCGCCTGCTGCGTGCGCTGTATGAAGACTTCCGTCACGGCCACCACCCGCAACACGCCGACTTCCAGAGTTTCCGTCAGGCCGGCGGTGAAGCCCTGGAAAACCACTGCCGCTTCGAAGCGGTTCAAGCGGCCCGCGCCGCGGCAGGTGAAGACCTCGACTGGCGCCACTGGCCCGAAGCCTGGCGCACCCCGCAGAGCCCGGCGCTGGCGCAGTTCGCCGAAGACAATCGCGATGAAATCGGCTTCTTCGCCTTCAGCCAATGGCTGATTGCGCGCTGCCTTGAGCGCGCGCAACAAGCCGCGCGTGGCAGCGGCATGGGCGTCGGCCTGATCGCCGACCTGGCCGTGGGTGCCGACGGTGGCGGCAGCCAGGCCTGGAGCCGCCAGGATGAACTGCTCGCGGACCTGACCGTGGGCGCCCCGCCGGACATTCTCAACCGCGCCGGCCAGGGCTGGGGCATTTCCGCGTTCTCCCCCGAAGGCCTCAAGCGCCATGGCTTTCGCGCCTTTATCGAGATGCTGCGCGCCAACTTCGCCCATGCCGGCGGCCTGCGCATTGACCACGTAATGGGCCTGCAACGCCTGTGGGTGATTCCCATGGACGCCTCGCCCAAGGAAGGCGCCTACCTGTATTACCCGGTAGACGACCTGCTGCGCCTGCTGGCGCTGGAGTCGCACCGCCACCAGGCCATCGTGCTCGGTGAAGACCTCGGCACGGTGCCGGATGGCCTGCGCGAAAAACTCATCGCGCGCTCGATCCTGGGCATGCGCGTGCTGTTGTTCGAGCAAAACCACGACGGCCAATTCCGGCCGATCCTCGACTGGCCCGACAACGCCCTGGCCACCACCAGCACCCACGACCTGCCGACGCTCAACGGCTGGTGGCACAGCCGTGACATCGACTGGAATATCCAGCTCGGCCTGATCGATGCGCCCACCGTGGAGCAATGGAGCGAACACCGTTTGCGCGAACGCCAGGCCCTGCGTCAGGCCTTGAGCCAGGACCCGCAGAACTTCGTCGAAGAAATCCGCAATGAAACCGACCATATGATCGACGCCAGCGTGCGCTACCTCGGCCACACCCGCGCCCCCCTGGTGCTGCTGCCGCTGGAGGACGCCCTTGGCATCGAAGAGCAGGCCAACCTGCCCGGCACCACCGACACCCACCCTAATTGGCGCCGTCGCCTGGCGGGTGAGGCCTCTAGCCTGCTCGACAATGCCGGTGCCGCCCGCCGCCTCGAGCTGTTGGCCGTCGCGCGCAACCAAGCCTATGAGCGTGACCGATGAAAGCACTGCCCCTGCGCGCTACCCAGCGCCTGCAATTCCATAAAGGTTTTACCCTCGATGACGCGGTGCCCCTGGTGCCGTATTTCGCCCGGCTGGGCATCAGTCACCTGTATGCCTCGCCGCTGCTCAGCGCCCGTGCCGGCTCCATGCACGGCTACGATGTGGTCGACCCCACCAGCGTCAACCCGGAACTCGGCGGCGAGCCGGCCCTGCGCCGCCTGGTCGCCGCGCTGCGTGAACACGAGATGGGCCTGATCCTCGATATCGTCTCCAACCATATGGCCGTCGGCGGTGCCGACAACCCCTGGTGGCTGGACCTGCTGGAATGGGGGCGCCTGAGTCCCTACAGCGAGTTCTTCGATATCCAGTGGCATTCGCCCGACCCGCTGCTCAAGGGCCAACTGTTGATGCCGTTCCTCGGCAGTGACTATGGCGAAGCCCTGCAGACCGGCACCCTGACCCTGCAGTTCGATGCCGCCCATGGCACGTTCTACGTTGAGCATTACGAACACCGTTTCCCGATCTGTCCCAAGGACTACGCGGCGATCCTCGGCAGCGATGAGCTGCTTAAACCCCTGGCCGAGCGCTTCAGTGCGCTCGCCTACCAGGACGACGCCTACCATGAGGCGGCCTGGCTCAAGCAAGCGCTGGCGGAACGCGCCACCGAAGTGTTACCCGCGATCAAGGCGCGGTTGAGCGCGTTCGACGGGCGCCAGCCGGAAGGCTTCAACCGCCTGCATCAGTTGCTGGAGCAGCAGGCCTATCGCCTGGCCAGCTGGCGCACGGCGGCGGACGATATCAACTGGCGGCGCTTCTTTGATGTCAACGAACTCGGTGGCCTGCGCGTCGAGCGCACGGCAGTGTTTGAAGCCACCCATGGCAAGATTTTCGAACTGATCAGCGAAGGCCTGGTGGACGGCCTGCGCATCGACCATATCGACGGCCTGGCCGACCCGCGCGGTTACTGCCGCAAGCTGCGCCGCCGCGTGGATTCGCTGTCGCCGGAGCGGCATTTGCCGATCTTTGTCGAGAAGATCCTCGGCGAAAGCGAAACCCTGCGTGAAGACTGGCAAGTGGACGGCACCACCGGCTACGAATTCATGGACCAGCTCTCGCTGCTGCAACATCAACCGGAAGGCTTCGAGCCCTTGGCCGAGTTGTGGACCCGTCACAGCGAGCGGCCTTCGGCGTTTATCGAGGAAGCACGACTGGCACGCCAGCAGATCCTCAACGGCTCCCTCGGCGGCGACTTTGAAAGCGTGGCCCAGGCCCTGCTGCAAGTGGCCCGCGACGACGTGATGACCCGCGACCTGACCCTCGGCGCCATCCGCCGGGCCTTGCAGGAACTGATCGTGCACTTCCCGGTGTACCGCACCTATATCAGCGCGCGCGGTCGCAGTGCTGCCGACGACAAGGTGTTCCAGCAGGCCATGGACGGCGCACGCACTACCCTTGGCGAAGGCGACTGGCCGGTGCTCGAACACCTGGAAAAATGGCTCGGCGGCCAGCCTTGGCGCAACCGCCCGGTGGGCCGCGAGCGCAAGATCCTCAAGCACGCCTGCGTGCGCTTCCAGCAACTGACCTCGCCTGCTGCCGCCAAGGCGGTGGAAGACACCGCGTTCTATCGCTCAGCGGTATTGCTGTCGCGCAATGACGTGGGCTTCAGCACCGAGCAGTTCAGCGCCCCGTTGGCCGAGTTTCATGCGATCAACCAACACCGCCTGCAGACGTTCCCCGACAACCTGCTGGCCACCGCCACCCACGACCACAAGCGCGGTGAAGATACGCGTGCGCGCCTGGCCGTGCTGAGTGAGCGCGCGCCCTGGTACGCCGAGCAGGTGAACCATTGGCGCACCCTCGCCGCGCCGTTGCGGGTGGAGGCCAATACACCGTCGGCAGGCGATGAATTGATCCTCTACCAGGTCTTGCTCGGCAGTTGGCCGCTGGAACAGGGCGCTGACTTCGACGGCTATCAGCAACGCCTGTGGCAGTGGCAGCAAAAGGCCCTGCGCGAGGCCAAATTGCAGAGCAGCTGGAGCGCGCCCAACGACGCATATGAGCAAGGCGTCGAAGCCTTCCTGTCGCGGCTATTGCTCAGCGACGAAGGCCAGCCACTGCGCAGTGCCATCGGCGACGCCGCCCAGTCGATTGCCCCGGCCGGTGCCCTCAACGGCCTGGCGCAAACCTTGCTTCGCATCACCGTGCCGGGTGTGCCGGACCTGTACCAGGGCGATGAGTTCTGGGACTTCAGTCTCGTGGACCCGGACAACCGTCGCCCGGTGGATTTCAACGCACGGCAACAGGCACTGGACACCCCACCGGATATCGGCGAACTGCTGTTCAACTGGCGTGACGGGCGCATCAAGCAGGCGCTGATCGCTCAGGCACTGGCTTTGCGCAAAGCCCACCCTGAGCTGTTCCGCAGCGGCTCCTACACGCCGCTGGAAGTGGTCGGCACACACGCCGAACGGGTGGTCGCGTTCTGTCGCAAACATCAGGGTAAACGCTTGCTGGTGGTGGTACCGCGCTGGTCGCACCCCCTGCTTGAAAACGGTGTGTATCCACAGATCAATGCGCAGGTTTGGGGCGATACACGGGTGAAATTACCGTTCGCCGCGACAACTCAAAACTGGAAGGGACTTTTTCATACAGGCGCAGTCACACCAGACAAGGAGCTGTTGATCAGCACTGCCCTGGGGGATTTCCCGGTCAATGTCTTTATCAATCCTGATGATCAAGAAAGCTGAAATTTTCTGTGAGGAGCATTGTGATGAGTACTGAAGACAAACGCATTCGCGAACTGGCGCATCAGATCTGGGAGTCTGAAGGTAAACCCCACGGCGAGGACGCGCGACACTGGGAAATGGCGCGCAAACTGGCCGAAGCCGAAGCGCTGACGCCAAGCAAACCCAAGGCCGCGGCCAAGCCTAAAGCCGCGTCCAAGGCGGCAGCCAAACCCAAGGCCGCCCCGCCACCGCCGCCTAAAAAACCCAAGGCAGCACCGCGCAAGCCCGCCAGCTGACCGCCCTGTTCAGGCGCTGGCTTGCCAGCGATGGCGCTCTCAAGATCGCTATCGCCGGCAAGCCGGCTCCTATGGGGTTTTGTACGAAATTTTAGATTGATCTGACCTTGCGTCAGTACGGCCGCGTTCGGCCTGAAAAAAGACCCTCTGCAGGAGCAACTCAATGAGCAAACCCGATAAAACCCCACCGACGCCGGACAATGAGCCGTCGCGGATTCGTGAAGGTTTGCCCTTCCCGCTTGGCGCCACCTGGGATGGCCTGGGTGTCAACTTTGCACTGTTCTCGGCCAACGCCACCAAGGTGGAGCTGTGCCTGTTCGACGACTCTGGCGAAGTCGAACTGGAACGTATCGAACTCCCCGAATACACCGACGAAACCTTCCACGGCTACCTGCCCGACGCCCACCCCGGGCTGATTTACGGCTACCGCGTGTACGGTGCGTATGATCCGGCCAACGGCCACCGCTTCAACCACAACAAATTGCTGATCGACCCGTATGCCAAGCAATTGGTGGGCGAACTCAAATGGTCCGAGGCGCTGTTCGGCTACACCATCGGCCACCCGGATGACGACCTCAGCTTCGACGAGCGCGACAGCGCGCCCTTCGTGCCTAAATGCAAAGTGATCGACCCGGCGCACACTTGGGGCAACGACCAACCGGTGCGCGTGCCGTGGGACCGTACGATCATCTACGAGACCCACCTGCGCGGCATCAGCATGCGCCATCCTTCGGTCGCCGAATCCGTGCGCGGCACCTGCGCCGGGCTGATGGAAGATGACGTGCTCAAGCACATCCGCCAGCTGGGTATCTCGTCGGTGGAGCTGCTGCCAGTGCATGCCTTTGTCAATGACCAGCATCTGCTGGAAAAAGGCATGACCAACTACTGGGGCTACAACAGCATCGCGTTTTTTGCCCCCGACCCACGCTACCTGGCCAGCGGCAAGATCGCCGAGTTCAAAGAGATGGTCGCGCACCTGCACGAAGCCAAGCTCGAAGTGATCCTGGACGTGGTCTACAACCACACCGCCGAAGGCAACGAACGCGGGCCGACCCTGTCGATGCGCGGCATCGACAACGCCTCGTACTACCGCTTGATGCCGGATGACAAACGCTTCTACATCAACGACTCCGGCACCGGTAACACCCTGGACTTGAGCCACCCGTGCGTGCTGCAAATGGTGACCGACTCCCTGCGTTATTGGGCGACGGAAATGCACGTCGACGGCTTCCGCTTTGACCTGGCAACTATCCTCGGCCGCTACCGCGACGGCTTTGACGAGCGCCACAGCTTCCTCGTGGCTTGCCGCCAGGACCCAGTGCTGCGCCAGTTGAAAATGATCGCTGAGCCCTGGGACTGTGGCCCTGGCGGTTATCAGGTGGGCAACTTCCCGCCGGGCTGGGTGGAGTGGAACGACCGTTTCCGCGATACCGTGCGCGCATTCTGGAAAGGCGACGACAGCCAGTTGGCTGACTTCGCCGCCCGCATGACCGCCTCCGGCGAGATGTTCAACCACCGTGGCCGTCGCCCGTACAGCTCGGTGAACTTCATCACCGCGCACGACGGTTTCACCCTGCACGACCTGGTCTCCTACAACGACAAGCACAACGAAGCCAACGACGAAAACAATCAGGACGGCAGCAACAACAACCTGTCCTGGAACCACGGCGTCGAAGGCCCGACCGACGATCCGGAAATCAACGCACTGCGTCTGCGCCAGATGCGTAACTTCTTCGCCACGCTGCTGCTGTCCCAAGGCACGCCAATGCTGGTGGCCGGCGACGAGTTCGCCCGCACTCAGCACGGCAACAACAACGCCTACTGCCAGGACAGTGAGATCGGTTGGATCAACTGGGACCTGGACGAAGACGGCAAGGCGCTGCTCAAGTTTGTGAAACGCTTGATCAAGTTGCGCCTGGCCTACCCGATCCTGCGTCGTGGGCGCTTCCTGGTGGGCGACTACAACGAAGACATCGGCGTGAAGGACGTCACCTGGCTGGCGCCGGATGGCAACGAAATGACCACCGAACAGTGGCAAGACAGCCATGGCCGCTGCCTGGGCATGTTGATGGATGGCCGCGCCCAGGAAACCGGTATTCGCCGCCCAGGCGCCGATGCCACGTTGCTGCTGGTGGTCAATGCGCACCACGACATGGTCAACTTCCGCCTGCCGTCGGTACCAGAGGGTGAATTCTGGACCTGCATGCTCGACACCAACGAGCCTGCCGTGCGCGGCCAGGAACGCTTTGACTTTGATCACGAGTACGCGGTGACCGGCCGTTCTTTGCTACTGTTTGAACTGCAGCGCGAAGACGAGGTGTGAAATGGCTTTGCATGGATTCCTTCAGGGCTTCCGGGGCTATGCGGACACGCAAGCCTTGGGCGCGGCCCTGAGGGCGCTTCAGGAAGAAGGCCTGGACCAACTGCCCTTGCCGGGCAGCGGCCAGACATTGGCGCGGTTCAGCGGCTTGGCGCAGGTGGCAGGGCATGACCTGCGCCTGTGCAAACTGTTCGAAGGCCATACCGACGCCCTGGCAATCATCGCTGAACTCGACAGCCCCCTGCCGCCCCTGGGCAGTACGTGGGGCATGTGGGCCGCCGAGCCACCCACCGCCAAGGTGCGCGTGTACCGGAAGGGCCATCGTTTGAAGGTGCAGGGTCGCAAGGCCTGGTGCTCTGGCGCGGCGGTGGTCAGCCATGGGTTGCTGACCGCCTGGGATGAAGAGGATCGCCAACAACTGGTGGCGGTGCACATGGATCAACCTGGCGTCACCGTCACCGACGAAGGCTGGAACGCCGTGGGCATGGCCGCCACCGGCAGTGTGGAAGTGGTGTTTGACGACGCCTGGGGCCTGGCGGTGGGCGGTCCGGGGGATTACCTCGCCCGCCCGGGTTTCTGGCAAGGCGGCATCGGTATCGCCGCGTGCTGGTACGGCGCGGCGCAACGCCTGGCGGAAGTCTTGCGCGAGCAATGCAGCAAGCGCCCCGAACCCCATGCCCTCGCCCATTTGGGGGCGGTCGACAGCGCCTTGAACAGCGCCGCTTGCGTACTGCGCGCCAGCGCAGAACAGGTTGACCTCGAACCCAGGGCCAATGCCAGAGCGCTGGCTCAACAGACACGTGCCTGCATCGAAGACACCGTCGAACAGGTGATACGCCACGTTGGCCGTGCGGTCGGTGCCGGGCCCTATTGCAAGGACCCGCACTTCGCCCAACTGATGGCAGACCTGCCGGTGTATGTGCGTCAGAGTCATGCCGAGCGTGACCTTGCCGGCCTCGGCGAACTCGTCGCCGGCGATCTCACAGGGAGGTGGCAGTTATGAAACCCAATCCGATCGTGGGCCAGGGTACGCCTCTGCATCACTGGCAGGCCTCGCCCAAAATGGCCGAGCTGCCGCTTATCAGCGTCGAGCAGTTGGTGCCCGAAGGCCACCGCGCGGTGATCATCGCGCCGCACCCGGATGACGAGGTGCTGGGCTGTGGGGGCCTGATGCAGGGCCTGGCTGCGCTGGGCAGGCCGATCCAGTTGATATCCGTGACCGACGGCAGCGCCAGTCACCCCGGTTCCCGGCGTTGGCCGGTGGAGCGTTTGAGCGTGGTGCGTCCCCAAGAGTCAGCTCAGGCCCTGCATCGTCTCGGTATGCCGCTGCACAGCTTGAAATGGCTACGTGCTGGGTTTGCCGACAGCCAGGTGGCCGCGCGGGAGGAGGAACTCACCGCGTTTATCCAGCGCCACCTCAAACCCAACGACGTGGTGTTCACCACCTGGCGTGAAGACGGCCATTGCGACCATGAGGCCGTCGGCCGTGCCAGCGCCAAGGCGTCACAGGCGGTGGGTGCAACCCTGTATGAACTACCGGTATGGACCTGGCACTGGGCAACGCCCGAAAACAGCCTGGTGCCTTGGCACCGCGCGCGCAAGCTCCCGCTGAGCTGCGACGCCGTGGCCCGTAAGCGCCACGCCATTCATGCATTCGCCAGCCAATTGGAGGGCGACCCGCAGATTGGCCTGCCCCCGGTGCTCGCGCCCTATGTGGTGGAGCGTCTGTTGCAACCCTTTGAAGTGATATTCGTATGAGTGTGGCCACGCCTTACTTCGACCAATTGTTCGCCGAGAACGACGACCCCTGGGCCTTTCGCCAACGCTGGTATGAACGGCGCAAACGCGCGATGACCCTGGCCATGCTCACACGGCCCCGCTACGCCTCGGTGTTTGAACCCGGTTGCGCCAACGGCGAGCTGAGCTTCGAGCTGGCGCCGCGCTGCGATCGCCTGCTGTGCTGCGACACCGCTTCGGCCGCCGTGGCCCTGGCACGCAGTCGCCTGCTGGGATTCCCCTACGCTGAAGTACAACAAAGTCGCTTGCCCGAGCAATGGCCGACCGGTCAGTTCGAGCTGATCGTATTGAGCGAGTTGTGCTACTACCTCGACGCCGATGACCTGTGCGAACTGGTCGATAGAGCCCGCGCCTCGCTGAGCGCCAATGGCCAGCTCCTGGCCTGCCACTGGCGCCCGCCGATTGAAGGTTGCCCGCAAACGGCCGAGCAGGTACACGCCCTGCTCCATGAGCGCCTGGACCTGCCACGCGTCGCCAGCCATCACGAACACGACTTCCTTCTCGACCTGTGGAGCCGCGACGGCACATCGGTTGCCACCCTCGAGGGCCTGCGATGATCGGCATTCTGATCCCGGTACACAACGAAGAGGCGTTGCTGGGCGACTGCCTGAAAGCGGCACTGATCGCAGCCAGCCACCCCGGGTTATTGGGGGAAGACGTTAACATCCTGGTGATACTCGACAGTTGCAGTGACGCCAGTGCCGCCATTGCCCGGGCCTACCCTGTGCAGTGCCTGGAAGCCCAGGCGCGCAACGTGGGGCACGTGCGCGGCGTTGGCGCCCGGCACCTGCTCAATCAGGGCGCGCGCTGGATCTCCTGCACCGACGCCGACAGCCGGGTAGCCCCGGATTGGCTGGTGGCGCAGTTGGCGCTGGGGGTGGACGCGGTGTGTGGCACCGTCACCGTGGATGCATGGAGCGAAGGGTTCGACCCCGCCGCCCAGATTCGTTACCAACAAGGCTATGAGGCCCGTGACGGTCATCGGCATATCCACGGGGCCAACCTGGGAGTGAGCGCCGGTGCCTACGTGCGTGCCGGCGGCTTCGAACCCCTGGCCTGCCATGAGGATGTGCAATTGGTGCGCAACCTGGAACTGTGCGGCGCCTCCATCGCCTGGAGCCACGCCCCGCAGGTGATCACCAGTGCGCGCCTGGACGCCCGTACACAAGGCGGCTTCGGCGATTATTTGAAGAGCCTGATGCTCGCGACGTGAAAAAAACGGCATTACAGAATGTAAAACCCGCCAATCCTTGTCTATGCTGATGACGCCTTGCTGGCGTTCCAAGGTTGGAATGCCATGCAGCCACTGCAGCGGAGCCTGTGGTGGATACAAGAGCGTCGTCCCGTCAACGGGGTACGACCCAGCATCAATCGACAAGGATGTGACACCCCATGAAGCTTGCTTCCTTAAGCGACGGCCGTCGCGGCCCTGCGCAAATCTGGAACAGCGCCCCGCAGTTGGCGCAGATCCCGCCCATCGCGCCATCATCACTGGTGCCGCCTGGCGCGCGCGTGGTGATCATCGCGCCTCACCCCGGCGACGAAGTGCTGGCCTGCGGCGGTTTGCTGCAGTTGCTCAGTACGCTGGAACACCCCTTGCAGCTGATCTCCATCACGGATGGCAGTGCCAGCCATCCTGGCTCTAACGTGTGGCCGGCGGCCCGCTTGAGCGTGGTGCGCCCTCAGGAAAGTGTCGAGGCCCTGCGCCGCCTGGGCATGCCGTTGCACAGTTTGAAATGGATCCGTGGCGGCTTCTGCGACAACGCCCTCGCCGCCCGCGAGCCGCAGTTGAGTCAATTCATCGCGCGCTACCTGCAGCCTGGCGACGTGGTATTCAGCACCTGGCGCAACGACGGCAATGACGACCATGACGCGGTCGGCCGGGCCAGCGCCAACGCCTGCAGCCTGGTGGGCGCGCAGTTGTATGAATTGCCGATCTGGGCCTGGCACTGGCCGGCCCGTGAAGGCGCGATCATCCCTTGGCAGCGAGCGCGCAAGGTGCGCCTGGACACCTGGACGGTGGCGCGCAAACTGCACGCCGCCCATGCCTATGCCAGCCAACTGGCCGGTGACCCGGAGATCGGCCTGGCGCCCATGTTGGCCCAGGTGCTGCTGGAGCGGATGCGCGAGCCTTACGAGATCGTGCTGGCGTAGCACCCACTTGTCTATACCTGTTATTTCTGACAGTAGCGGCCTGCCGAATGTGTGGCTATGGTGGAAAAAGCGCTGCACGGGTTCATGTGCAGTCGAGAAAGCCATGCCAACCCTTTGCATTGGCCGGTGTTTTCAGAAAAGGGTAAGCGCAGTCCCTGATCCGTATCGCGCGTCACGTTGTCATGGTCTAACCCGCGCCTGTACAGGTGCCGGGACAACTATCCCTCGAATGAGGACGGATCATGCGCGTACGGACACTCTCCTGGTTGTACCCGATCGTCATGGCGACGTTGCCGCTGGCCTCTTATGGGGCCTGCACCATCAACAACAGTGCCGGCGATGACACTTCCACTTGCGACAGCGCCACTGCGCCGGGGTTTACCGACACGGCAGGCAATAACACCCTCAATATCACCGCGACAGGCCGGGTCACTGGTAACGTGACCTTTGGGGCCGGCAACGATCTGGTGGATGTGAACGGTCCGAGTGCGGGGATCGACGGGAACCTCGACCAGGGCGACGGTGCGAATATATTTCGGCTCAACGTGGGGAGCGTTACCGGCTCCGTCACTCAAGGCGCGGGCGCTGATGTGGTGCAGATCAGCGGCGGTCAAGCCGGTGCCATCCGCCAAGGGGCGGGTATCGACAACTTTGCCATGAGCGGAGGAGAAATCGCGTCACTCGAACAAGGTGATGGCCTGGACGACTTTTTCATGAACGCCGGTCGGATCATCGGCGCATTCGAGGACGGTGACCGCGCCAGGATGACGGGCGGCAGCATTGGCCGCGTCGACATGAAGCTCGATAACAACATTTTCGATATGTCCGGCGGCCAAATCATCGGCAACCTGGTGACCGGCTTTGGCAACGACACCATCCTGATCTCCGGCACCTCGTTTGTGGGCGGCAATATCAGCGTCAGCGGCGGCGACGATCAGGTGACTGTCTCGGGTGGCGAGGTGAACGGGCAGATACTGCTCAGCTTCGGCAATGACCAATTTATCTGGTCGGGGGGGAACCTGCATTCGTCCGTGCTGGCGGGTGCAGGAAACGATAACGCATTGCTGCAGAACCTGGTTGGCTCACAATTGGCAGCAGCGCAGCTGATTGATGGCGGCCTAGGCGTCGATACCCTGACCCTGGACAACACCGAGGCCGGGGACCCAAGCCTATTGACCAACTGGGAAACCATGCAGATGGATAACGGCTCCAAGCTGCACCTGGGCGGCACACTCAAGCTGGGTGACAGTGCAACCGGTACCGGCACACTGAGCCTGGACGGTACAAGCACACTCTTGGCGAGCACGGGCGTGATCGAAGCCTTTACCGCCGGCCAGTTGGTGACGGTCAACAACAGCGGCTTGATCGACATGACCACGGGCAGTACCAGCACCAGCGACACGTTGACCATCCGGGGCAACTACACCGGCAACGGCGCGCAGCTTGCGCTGCAAAGCGTGCTGGGAGGCGATGGTTCACCCAGCGACAAACTGGTAATCGACGGAGGGAAATTCGACGGCACCACGGCAATCAGCGTCACCAACCTGGCGGGCGCCGGCGCGGCGACGTTGCAGGACGGTATTCAAGTGGTCCAGGCACTCAATGGCGCCAGTGGCAGCGCCGGTTCCTTTAACCTGGCAGGCCCGGTGTCCGCCGGTGCGTTCGACTACCGCCTGTTCAAGGGCGGTGTAACAGCGGGCACGGCAGAGAACTACTACCTGCGCTCGACGGTGCCGGTGCAGCCTCCTGGCCCGGTGATTACCGTCCCCTTGCCCAGTCCCGGCGAGGCGCCCTTGCCCGATAACCCAGGCAACACGCCAATTCCCATCTACCGTCAGGAAGTACCGATTTACGCGGCTATTTTTCCGGCGGCTGACCAGATCGTGCGGAACACGCTGAGCACTTATCACGAGCGCATGGGTGACCAGAGCCAGCAACAGACTGGCGATGTACGCGCAGCTTGGGGCCGGGTCTACGGCGGTAGCAGTCGTCAGGGTTTCGCCGGGACGGTGAGCCCGACGCTGGACAGCAGCGTCACGGGCTTCCAGGTCGGTAGTGATGTTTATGTCAGCACCAACGGTAGTGGCCAGACCCAACACGCAGGCATCTTCTTCGGCCATATAACCCTGACAGGCAACGTCAAAGGCTTCAACGGTGGTTGGCAGGACCTGGACGCCGGCAAGACCACCCTGCGTGGTGACAGCCTGGGTTTTTACTGGACTTTCATCGGGGCCAATCAAGCGTATGTGGACCTGGTGTTGATGGGCACCCGCTTCAATGGCAACAACGAATCGGACCGTGGCGTGAAGATGAAAACCCGTGGGCGTAATGTCACTGCCTCCGCGGAAGTCGGCTGGCCGCTGCAGGTCACTCAGAGATGGATCGTCGAGCCCCAGGTTCAAATGGTCGCGGGCAAGAACCGGCTCGACAGCCAGAACGACGGTATTTCCGACGTCAAATATGACGCCGACACCAGTGTCACTTCCCGCCTGGGTGTAAGGCTGCGCGGTGACTACCACGTCGGTGGCCGGCCCTTGCAGCCCTATGTGCGCGCCAACGTCTGGCACGCCAGTGCGGGGGACAACCGTGTGATCTATAACGATGCCACCCGTATCGACACCGAGCAGAAATCCACCACGATGGAGGTCAGCCTGGGGGCCACCTTACAGGTTGCCAAAGACGTGAGCCTGTACGGCGAACTCGGTTACGACCGCAATCTGGACAGCAACACCTTCAACGGCCGCGCAGGCACATTGGGGGTAAGGATGGCGTTCTAGGTTTGTATCGCAGTGTGTACAGAGCCCACTGCGATACACCGTCTTTAACTGCGCGAGTTTCCTGAAACAGGCCAGATACAGCCAGGGGTTCAACTGAGCATCCAGCACACATCCCGCCGCAGGAGGCTCGCCATGCACACTCAGTTGATTCGTCGCACCCACCCCCTTTTCCTGGCCGCTGCCCTGGCGCAATTCGGCATCCTGGGCATGGCTCACGCCGAAATGCCCGAGGCACCGACCAAGGCTGTCGCCATTACACACACTGCGTTCGGCGCCCTCAAGCACGTCAAGGCCGGGCTGCTCGACGTGGCCTACGCCGAAGTCGGCCCGGCCACCGGCCCGGTGGTGATCCTGCTGCACGGTTGGCCCTACGACATCGACAGCTACGCCCAGGTCGCGCCGTTGCTGGCGGCCAAGGGTTATCGCGTGCTGATCCCCTACGCCCGGGGTTATGGCGACACGCGCTTCCTTTCGGACAAGACCGTGCGCAACGGCCAGCCGGCAGCGCTGGCCAGTGACGTGATCGACTTCATGGACGCGCTGAAGATCAAGCAAGCCGTGCTCGGCGGCTACGACTGGGGCGCTCGCTCGGCGGACATCGTCTCGGCGCTGTGGCCGGAACGGGTCAAGGCACTGGTGTCGGTCAGCGGCTACCTGATCGGCAACCAGGCGGCGGGCAAGAACCCACTGCCGCCCAAAGCCGAGCTGCAGTGGTGGTACCAGTTTTACTTCGCCACCGAGCGTGGCGCAGCGGGCTATCAGAAAAACACCCACGACTTCGCCAAGCTGATCTGGCAACTGGCGTCGCCGCAGTGGAAGTTCGATGACGCCACGTTCGACCGCAGCGCCAAGGGCCTGGAGAACCCGGACCACGTGGCGATCACCCTGTACAACTACCGCTGGCGCCTGGGCCTGGTCCAGGGCGAGACGAAATACGACCCACTGGAACAGAAGCTCGCCCAGGCGCCATCCATCAGCGTGCCGACCATTACCCTGGAAGGCGACGCCAACGGCGCACCGCACCCGCAGCCTGAGGACTACGCCAAGCGCTTTACCGGCCAATATGCGTTCCGCCTGATCACCGGTGGCGTTGGCCACAACCTGCCACAGGAAGCGCCAGAGGCGTTTGCCAAGGCAGTCATTGATGCGGATCACCTGTGACCGAGTGCTTCGCCTTCCCCCATTGGGCGCCTTGATAGCGTGATAATGGGTAGGCAACCCCCAGCCAGATAAACCAGGCCGGCATCACGCACAGCGCCAGGCGTGTATCCGGCCGCAACGCCAGCAGGCCCAGCACAAACGCGAGAAACGCCAGGGAGAACCAGGCCATCGGCACGCCGCCGGGCATCTTGTAGACGGATTTGGCGTGCAGGTCCGGGCGTTTCTTGCGGTAGGCGATGTAGGACGCGAGGATGGTCGACCAGGTAAATATCACCAGGATCGCCGACACCGTCGACACGATGGTGAAGGCGGTCATCACCTCCGGCACCACAAACAGCAACACCAGCCCCAGCAGCATCAGCAGGGAGGTAAAAGCCAGGCTGATAAACGGCACGCTGTTGTTCGACAGTCGCCGGAAGATACCCGGCGCATCACCCAGGTCGGCCAACCCGAACAACATGCGGCTGGCAGAAAATACCCCGCTGTTGGCAGACGACGCTGCCGACGTCAGCACCACGAAATTCACGATACCCGCCGCAGCCGGAAACCCCGCCACCAGGAACAACTCGACAAATGGGCTCTTGCTCGGCGACACCTGCTGCCATGACGTCACCGCGATGATGCACGCCAGGGCGAGCACATAGAACAGGATAATGCGCAGCGGGATCGAGTTGATCGCCTTGGGCAGCGTCTTCTCCGGCGCGCGGGCTTCAGCAGCGGCCGTGCCGATCAGCTCGGTGCCGGCAAAGGAAAAGATCGCCATCTGGAACCCGGCGAAAAAGCCGAACACGCCATTGGGAAACGCCGCCTGTTTATCCAGCAAGTGGGTCAACGACGCGGTGACTCCGGTGGGCGAGACAAACGAACTGGCGATCAGCACCCCACTCACGCCAATCAAGGTCACCACGGCGATGATCTTGATGATCGCGAACCAGAACTCCACTTCGCCGAACAGCCTGACCGTCAGCACATTCAACGCGAACAGCGTCAACAACATGCCCACCGCCGGCATCCAGGCCGGCACATTGGGGAACCAGTACTGGAAAAAACCGCCAACCACCACTGCGTCTCCCACCACAGCCACGCTCCAACTCAACCAGTACGACCAGCCGAGAAAGAACGCCGCGCGTGGCCCCAGGTAGGCACCGGCAAAGTCCGCGAAGCTCTTGAAGTTGAGGTTCGACAGCAGCAACTCGCCCATGGCGCGCATGACGAAATACACGAAGAGCCCGATGATCATGTAGATCAGGATGATCGAGGTGCCAGACAGCGCGATGATCTTGCCGGAGCCCATGAACAGGCCGGTGCCGATCGCCCCGCCCATGGCCATCAACTGGATGTGGCGGTTGCTCAGGGTGCGTTGCAACGCAGGCTTTTCATAAAGCCTGGACGTGGTTGTTTTCATCACAAAACCTCTTGTTATGTTTTTGAGTTTTGGCAGAAAAAAAGTTGAGCGATCGTTGTTATTGGCGGTTGCTTTCAAACCCGTGCAGCACGTTGACGGCATTGATGCCGATCTCATCGACCATGTAGCCGCCTTCCATCACGAACAACGTGGGCACGCCGACGCTGGCGATGATTGCGCCCATGCCGAGAAAGTCCTGGCTGTCGAGAAGGAAGTGGCTGATGGGGTCGTCCTTGAAGGTGTCTACACCCAGGGAGATCACCAGCACCTCGGGGGCAAACTGGCGCAGTTGCTGGCAGGCGTCGGTCAGGGCGGTTTGGTAACGGGCCCAGGTGGTGTTTTTCGGCAACGGGTAATTCAGGTTGAAGCCCTCTCCTGCGCCTGCGCCGCGTTCACTGCTGGCGCCGGAAAAATACGGGTAGGACACCGACGGGTCGCCGTGCAGGGAAATGAACATCACGTCCGGACGGTCGTAGAAAATAGTCTGCGTGCCGTTGCCATGGTGAAAGTCCACATCCAGCACCGCCACACGCTTGGCGCCCTGGGTGATGGCGCGCTGCGCGGCAATCGCGGCGTTGTTGAGGTAGCAATAACCGCCCATGTACTCGCGGGCGGCGTGATGGCCTGGTGGGCGGCACAGGGCAAAGGCACTGTCGTGGCCTTCATCGAGCAGCGCGAGGCCGGTCAACGCGATGTCGGCGCTGGTTTTGACGGCCTCCCAGGTGGTGCGAGTGATCGGTGAGCCGGCGTCCATCGCAAAGAAACCAAGCTTGCCATCAATGAAGTCGGGCACCTGTTGGTTGGCCAGGTCGCGTACCGGCCACACCAGGGGCAATGCGTCATGACTGCGGCCGAGGGCGGTCCACTCGGCCCAGGCCGTTTCGAGGAATGCCACGTAGCGCTCACTGTGGGCGGCGACGTAGCAGGCTCGGTCAAAACGGCGCGGCGTGATGATATCGCCCAGGCCTACCTGCCTGACGCGGTCACGCACGGTGTCGGCGCGGCTCGGTTGTTCGAACGAGGGCTTGAGCACACCGTCCTTGAGTTCGGTGCCATGGTGCAAACGGTGGGCTTCGCTGAAAACGGTCAACATGTGAGGGTATCCGCCAGTAAAAGACAGGCTCTATTTTGTTCGGGCGGCGGCGGGCTTTCTTTGCTTTTATTTACGGCACTGTTAGGTTTATCGGGAATTCTTTCCTACGCAGCCGACGATTATGAAAAATAAATCCAGACAGGTCGTTCTTGATGACACCGATCTCGCCATCCTCGCCCTGCTGCAGGCAGACGCCAGTATTTCCAATGCGCAACTCAGTGAACGCCTGTCTCTGAGCCTCACGCCCTGTTGGCGCCGACGCAAACGCCTGGAAGAAGAAGGTGTGATCAAGGACTACCAGGCCAACCTGGACCGCAAGCTGCTCGGACTGGACATCATGGCATTCGTGCATGTGCGTTTTGCGATCCACACCGACCACGCGCCCGACGCCTTCGAGGCGGTGGTAAAAGAACTGCCGCAGGTGTTGTCGTGCCACAAGATCACCGGGGACGCCGATTATTTGCTGCAGGTGCTGGCGGAAGATCTGGACAGCTACAGCGAGTTCGTCGAGAGCGTGTTGCGGCGGCAGTTGGGGATTGCGTCGATACAGTCGAGCCTGGCGTTGCGTGAGGTGAAGGCGACGAGCCGGGTGGCGATTGCCAAGCGCGAATGATCGAAGCGGCGGCGGCCAGTGTTTGGAGGGGCTGTGGCCAAATGCCGCCATCCAGATGTGAAAAATTCGTTAACTAATGATCTCCAAAGGCTTTTTCCCACAGATTTGTTCTGGCACACTGATGCGAATAATTATCAACATCTTTATTATTCGCTAGGGACGGCGTTCGGGGAGAGTCAGTTCCATGTCAGTGCAACAACACGGCGGCAAAGGTTTTTCAC
This sequence comes from Pseudomonas pergaminensis, assembly GCF_024112395.2. Taxonomy (NCBI): domain Bacteria; kingdom Pseudomonadati; phylum Pseudomonadota; class Gammaproteobacteria; order Pseudomonadales; family Pseudomonadaceae; genus Pseudomonas; species Pseudomonas pergaminensis. The sequence goes on from NZ_CP078013.2 coordinate 3,590,250, forward strand.
TCAATTTGATGGCGTTGGCCGTCTGTCTTGCAAGCTCAGCGGCGGTGTCTGCCGCTGATGCCCAGGCACCCGCCACCACGCTTGAACTGGGGGCCACGCAAATCTCCGGCGACGAGCAATTGGGCGAAACCACCGAAGGCACGCAGTCCTATACCACCGGCGCGATGAAAACGGCGACCAAGCTGCCATTGACCCTGCGTGAAACCCCGCAAGCCGTCACGGTCATTACGCGCCAGCGTATGGATGACCAGGCGATGACCAGCATCAATGATGTGGTCAAGGCCACACCTGGGTTGTTCCTGAATTTCTCCAGCGGTCCTGGTCGACAGTCCTATACATCGCGCGGTTTCGACATCGACAACCTGATGTACGACGGCATTCCCAGCGGCTACAACGGCGTTTCAGTGGGCGCCCAGCCAAACCTGGCGATGTTCGATCGTGTTGAGATCGTGCGGGGTGCCACCGGTTTGGTAACCGGCGCGGGCAACCCTTCGGCGGCCATCAACCTGGTGCGCAAACGGCCACTGGACGAGCAGAAAGTCACCCTCACCGGCGCCGCCGGCAGCTGGGACGACTACCGTGGCGAACTCGACGCCTCCAGCCCTCTCAACGACAGTGGCACGTGGCGCGGTCGGGTCGTCACCTCTTACCGCGATGCCAACAGCTTCATCGACAACGCCGAGGATTATCACGGGCTGTTCTACGCCGTCACCGAAGCCGACCTGAGCGAAGACACCAACCTGACCCTCGGTTTCTCCAACCAGAAAGACAAGACCAATTACTTCTGGGGCTCGTCGATGGTCGGCCAGGATGGCCATCACCTGAACCTGCCGCGCTCCTACAACCCCGGCACCGATTGGGAAAACAAGGATCAGGAGATCAACACGGTATTCGCCGAACTGCGTCAGCAACTGGCTTATGACTGGAAACTGCAGGTCAACGCCAACTACGCCGAGCAAAACGCATTGTTCTCCGGCTCTTACCAGTCGCGCTGGGTCAACAACACACTGGCACGCACGGTCTACCAGGCGGCTTACGATGAAAACCAGGCCGGTATTGACGCGTTTGCCAGCGGCCCCTTCCAGGCGTTCGGGCGTACTCATGAACTGGTCGTTGGCGCCAGCCGCCGCATCTACGACATGACCACCCACAACTACAGCCCCTACAACCTGAACTGGCCGCTCACGGCGGGCAAACCAGACTTCGTCCACACCACCAATGACCGTGACGTCACGACTCAGGACGGGTTCTACGTCACCACGCGCCTGAATCTGGCTGACCCTTTGAAGCTGATCCTCGGCGGGCGCCTGGACTGGTATGACTACGACGCCCACGGCAGCAATGACGGCGACTACAAGGTGACTCGCAACCTCACCCGCTACGCCGGCCTGATCTACGACCTGGACGACCATCACTCGGTCTACGTCAGCTACAGCGATATCTTCACCCCCCAGAGCGAAAAAGACACCTCCGGCAGCCCGCTCAAGCCCATCGTCGGCAAGAACTACGAGGTGGGTATCAAGGGTGAATACCTGGGGGGTGCGCTCAACGCGAGCGTGGCGCTGTTCCGCGTCGACCAGGAAAACCGTGCCGTGGGCGTGACAGTCGCAAACTGCCCGCAGGCCTCCTGCTCTGTGGCCTCCGGCGAGATTCGCAGCCAGGGCATCGACTTCGAACTGCAAGGCGCCCTGACCGAGAACTGGCAGGTCGGCGGTGGCTACACCTACGCGCGCACGCACACCATCAAGGACGACGCCAACCCGCAGAAGGTCAACAAGCAGTTCGACACCGACACGCCGGAACACCTGTTCAAACTGACCACCAATTACCACTTCCAGGGCTCGCTGGAAAAACTCCGCGTGGGTGGCAACGTCTCCTGGCAGAGCCGCATGTACAACGACTTCAAAGTCGCAGATGGCAGCACCTACCGCCTCCAGCAAGGCGCCTACGCTGTCACCGACCTGATGGCCGGTTACCAGGTCAACCAGCACCTGGACCTGCAGCTCAATGCCAATAACATCTTCGACCGCCGCTACTACCAGTCCATCTCCAACTCTGTGAGCTATGGCGGTGATTCCTACGGCAACCCGCGCAATATGATGCTGACGGCCAAGTACAGCTTCTGATTCTCCTCCCGATAAACGGCTACCCGCTTGGGTAGCCGCTCTAAAGTCCCGCCTCTTGTTGCCGATACACGTTTGGCATCACAGAATCCAATAAAAACCAAGAAATCCCTGATTCGCTCCACCCTGCCCCTCGCTTTCTTTCGGCCAGACCACATGGAGTCAGTGTGAATGCCCACTCGCACGCGTTTTTTCGAGCACTACCGCAAAGCCGACCGCATCATGCTGGCGTTGGTCTGGCTGATGTTCCTGTTTTCCCTGGGCCTGGCGTTCTGGCACGACACCTTGATACAGGCCGCGATAGTCGGCGGTGGGACCAGCGTGGTGCTGACCGCGCTTTACCGCGCCATCGGTGGCACCCGTGTCATGCGCTGCGCGCTCGGCGCGGGCCTGATGGTCATGGCGGCATTGCATATCAACCAGGCCCAGGGCTTGATCGAAGCGCACTTCGGCATCTTCGCGTTGCTCGCGGTGCTGACGTTTTACCGTGACTGGCTGCCGATCCTGGTGGCGGCGGCCACCATCGCCGTGCACCACGTGGTTTTCCATGCGCTGCAACATCAAGGTTTTCCAGTGTTCGTGATGGAACACCACGGCGGCTGGACCATGGTGTTCGTGCATGCGTTCTACGTGGTGATGGAGACCGTCGCCCTGCTCTACCTGGCCGTGCACAGCCAGGCCGAAGCGGTCGAGAGCCAGGAAATGCTCGAGAAGATGCTGGCGGTCACTTCCCAGCTCACCGTTGAAACCGCCCAAGGCGACCAGGGCAAGACCCACGTCTCCCTCGCCAAGCGTTTCGACCATTTTCTGCATCAGTTGACCGGCCTGATCGACGGCGTCGCCCGTGACTCCCACGGCCTTGGCCAACTCGGCCAGGAATTGGCCAGCGCCAGCGGCACCCTGGAAAAAGGCGCACGGCACCAACTGGCGCAAATCACCGAGATGAGCGGCTCGATGCAGCGCATGGAAGACGCCATGGGCCACATTGCCGTGCACGTCGAGCAAGCGGTGGATCATGCCGGCAAGGCCAGCCAACAGATCCTGCGCGGCCAGGAAAGCGTCGGCCGCGCCCAGCAGGAAATCACTCAGCTGGCCACGCGCCTCAGCGGCACCCACGACACGGTGCAGGGCCTGGCCCTGCAAACCGAACAGATCGGCACCGTGCTTGAAGTGATCAGCAGCATTGCCAACCAGACCAACCTCCTGGCCCTCAACGCCGCCATCGAAGCCGCCCGCGCCGGCGAGCAAGGCCGTGGCTTCGCCGTGGTTGCCGACGAAGTGCGCAACCTGGCGCAACGCACGGCGATATCCACCCAGGAAATCAAAACCATCATCGAAGGCCTGCAACACGGCAGCCGGCAGGCGGTGCAAGCCATGCATGATAGCCGCGAGGGCGTAGAGCGCTGCGTGGAGGACAGCCAGGTGGCCGTTGACATGCTGCGCGCAGTGGGCGACGACATCGCCCACATCGATGACCTCAATGGCCGTATCGTGACCACAACCCGCGAGCAGACCACGGCGAACCAGGAGATTGTCGGGCGTCTGCAGTCGGTGCAGAGCATTGCGCAAAGCACCGCGGACGATGTGGAAACCCTGGCACGCAGCAGCGAGCGGTTGCCGCCGATCGCGGTGCGCCTGGATGCGCTGGGTAGGAGGTTTCACCCCTAGGCTGGGTGGGCGTCGCCCCTGCAATCACACGCCAAAGTTGAACGCGATGGAGATCCGTGGCCTTGTGCCGTCGTAACGCCGTACCGCGTGCATCAGCCAGGACGGAAACATGACGAGTGTCCCGCTGGTAGCCACGCATGTGCTGCTGAACCCGGCCGTCAGGCAATCTTCAACGCGCATTCGCAGCGACGGGTTGTAGGTCGATGCAATCATCCCGCGCGGGTCGATGAATTCCAGGTCACCGCCGACGGCTGCATCCTCCTCCCTGCCGCCGGTGTCGACCCAGTAAACACCCGACCAAAAGGCGCCGGGATGCCCATGCAGCGCGTTGCTATGACCCGCTTCATTCACATTGACCCACGCATTGAGTTTCCACTCGAAACCAGGCTCGATGAACCCAAGGTCCGCGTGGTTAACCGCCGTCAGTTGGGTCGCGAACTCGGTCGCAAACTGCACTAACGCCATGCAGGCTTCCCCGCCCCACTGCGAAAAATCATCGGCCGACTGCCAACCGCCGTCATTGCTGCGCTGCGCACCGAGAATATCGCTCGCCCTCCGTGCTGCGACGATCGCCCTGAGCTCAGCGTTGAGTCGTTGCGCGTTGGGATACTGGACACTCGCCAGCGGGGTTGCGAATAGCCGCCTGATGGTTATCAACTCAGGGTCCAACCGAATATTGCTCGACTGCATGGAGGGCTCATCACGTTCTGTCAGTTTCAACAAACCTTATCGAACTCAAAGCGTTAGCGATGTAAACCATTGTTAAAGTGTTAGGGAGAACTGCACAGCCCGCCTGCTGCGCACGTTCGCCCCTTGCCCGACCTGGCCCAATTCCTGCGTCTGTCACTACAACCAAGTCACTACAACCAGGTCGCTACAACCAGGTCGCTACTGACTACGCGGACGACTCTTTTGAGCCCCGCCGCCCAAGTGCCTGCCCCGATAATCAGTCATCCCCCCAGCTATCCCGAGGCCTTCCCCTATGACGAGCCCCTCCACCGAACAGGTCAGCCCCCAAACCCTGCGCAAGGTCATCATCGCCGCCGGCATCGGCAACTTCGTCGAGTGGTTTGACTTCGCCGTCTACGGTTTCCTCGCCACCACCATCGCCCAGCAATTCTTCCCCAGCGGTGATGCCAGCGCGGCGTTGCTGAAGACCTTCGCGGTGTTTGCCGTGGCCTTCGCCTTCCGGCCCCTGGGCGGTATTTTCTTCGGCATGCTCGGCGATCGCATCGGCCGCAAACGCACGCTGGCCATGACGATCCTGCTGATGGCCGGCGCTACAACCTTGATTGGCCTGCTGCCCACCTACGCCGCCATTGGGGTGGCGGCGCCGATTCTGCTGTCGCTGATCCGTTGTGCCCAAGGCTTCTCCGCCGGCGGTGAATACGCCGGAGCCTGCGCCTACCTGATGGAACATGCGCCGAGTGACAAACGCGCCTGGTACGGCAGCTTTGTACCGGTATCGACGTTTTCCGCCTTCGCTGCCGCCGCCGTGGTGGCGTACGCCCTTGAGGCATCGTTATCTGCCGAAGCCATGGGCAGTTGGGGCTGGCGCCTGCCGTTCCTGATCGCCGCGCCGTTGGGCCTGGTAGGGCTTTATCTGCGCTGGAAGCTGCACGAGACGCCCGCATTCCAGGCCGCGAAGCAGGAACACGCAGTCGCCCACTCGCCACTCAAGGAAACCTTGCGCAACCATGGTGCAGCGATCTGCTGCCTGGGCGCTTTTGTGTCACTCACGGCGCTGTCGTTTTATATGTTCACCACCTACTTCGCGACGTACCTGCAGGTGGCGGGTGGGTTGAATCGAGCGATGGCGTTGCTGGTGTCGCTGATCGCGCTGATTTTCGCAGCGGTGATTTGCCCGCTGGCGGGGTGGTATTCGGACCGCGTGGGGCGTCGTGTCACGGTGATCACCGCGTGCGTGCTGTTGATTGTGGTGGTGTACCCGTCATTCCTGATGGCCAGTTCCGGATCGTTTGCGGCATCCATTGTCGGCGTGATGCTACTGGCGGTAGGCGCGGTGTTGTGCGGCGTGGTCACGGCGGCGTTGCTCTCAGAGACTTTCCCGACGCGCACGCGCTACACCGCCTCGGCGATTACCTACAACATGGCGTACACCCTCTTCGGCGGCACCGCCCCGCTGGTGGCTACCTGGTTGATCAGCACCACAGGAAGCAACCTGTCACCGGCGTTTTACCTGATAGCCGTGGCGCTGCTGGCATTGGCAGGCGGTTTGGCGCTGCCGGAGACATCAAGGATTTCCCTGCATGACGTGGGCACGGAGTCAAAAGACGCCGAACCGGTGCTTTCGCGGTATTGACCTGTAGAGCTGTTGCGAACGCGGTGGATCAGGCAGAAAAACGCCGCCAGTACCACCGCCTTCGCAGCCTCGCCAGGGCTCGACAGCTCCCACAGTTGAACATCGCCACGACTTGAATTGCGCCAGCAAACACACCCCCACCAACACCAACACCACCGCCCCCCTGTAGGAGCTGGCTTGCCAGCGATGGCGGCGTACCGGGCAACAAAAAATAAGGGCAATTACCCCCCTTCGTAACCGCGCAGGAGCCCACAGCGCCCTCACCACCGAAGACAGGTATGATCATCAGCCACACACCGCCTGGTCCCTCGCCCATGCCCGCCTCCCAAACCCGCCCTACCCCCGCGCCATTGCTCAGCCCCGGTGAGACCGTGGTGTTGTTCGACGGCGTGTGCAAGCTGTGCAACGGTTGGGCACGGTTCCTGATTCGGCATGACCACCAACGCCGCGTCCGGCTGGCGGCGGTGCAATCCGCCGAAGGCCAGGCGCTGTTGGCCTGGGCGGGTTTGCCCCTGGATCAGTTCGACACCCTCTTGGTCCTTCGCGATCATCGCTACTGGGTGCGCTCAGACGCGGTGTTCGAAATCATCGCGCAGTTGCCCGGCGCATGGCGTGCATTGCTGCTCTTACGCGCTATCCCGCGCGCGCTGCGGGATTGGGCTTACGACCGCGTCGCGCGCAATCGCTATCGGATGTTCGGCAAGTACGACACTTGCCTATTGCCGCATCCGGACCATGAGCAGCGCTTTTTGAAAGCACCGCAATGAACGTCTTGGTGCGCATCAACTGAATTGCCCGCGGCGTGGCGCTGCCGGGGCTGCTGGTGCGATGCTCAGCGAGGCATTTAACCCCGTGTCGCTCAATGTGGCCGGGCTGGCGTTGTGTGCAGTGGCTTGGCAGGCCCGTCAGAGAATCGCACGGCCAGGCTCAGGTTCGCCGGGTCATTGATGGCAGCCATGTATTCGTCGACGGTGATTTCACCTACGCACGGCCGAGCACCGGGTTCGGGCACGTAGCCCTGGGCCATTTTGATGGCCAGGGCCACGGCGGCGCAGCTCGGAATTTCCGGACCTTTGTCATTCAAGGCCGTGAGTTGCACCGCCAGTGACACAGGTTGGCCGTCGGTTCCCAAGCCCTCTACGTCGATGTACATCGCGCTTTTGCCGTCGCCAAACCGTTCGAACCAGGTGCCCAGCCGGTGCAGCCGAGCGGCCCAGGGGGCGGGGGCACGCACGATCCCCAGCCGTATCGCCTGGGCCAGTAAGCAGTTGGCGATACCTCCCAGTTTGAGCCCGGCTCCCGCCTTGAAGCGCAAAGTGTGGGCACCATAACGGCTGGCGAAGATATCCATGTCCGGCACGTCCACATTGGCCAGCACCCGCGTGCCGAGCTGGGGCAGCTTGCGCAGTGTCAGGTCCTGCCAGCCCAGCACTTCATGCACCTGGCCATTCCTGAGCTGCTTGATCGGTTTGCCTGCATAGGCAAGCACACCCTCGATCGTCGACAGCCCCGGCATCTTGGCCGAGGAAGAAATACCGTGCTCGATGGCATCGATGCGCGAAAAGCGAGCCCGGTATTGGTCGATGATGGCGGACGAAAGCGTCGGCACTGAACTGCAGCCACTGAGGATGGCCACACCCGCCTGCTTGGCTTGCACATCCAGCACGCCGACGCCGTTGACGAACGTGCGGCAGTCGGACAAGTCGCAGTAGTTCACGCCTGCATCGATGCAGCGTTGGGCGACGGCGTAGGATTGCCCTTGAAACGGGCCACCGGTATGGATGACCAATTGGATGTTCTTCGACTGCAAAACGGACGCGAATCCGGCGCCCATGGCATCGCCGCACCAGCCTTCGCACACTGTGCCGGACTGCGCGTTCAGCTCATCGAGTTTACGTTGCAACTTATGCGGATCGCGGCCCGAGAGCACCAACGCAATGCCCGGCGCCTGCGCCAAATGCCGGCAAACGATGCTGCCAAAGTTGCCGTAGCCACCGATCACCATCACCCTGAATGTCATTCCATCCGTCCCTGAAAAATCGGTCGTACGCCGCTGAGACCGCCAACGATACTCGATTTCTTCAGCGCGCCCTACGCCCCTTTGTGCAGCCGACCGAGCACCTCATCAAAGGCCTGCGTCCATGCCTGCGTCGCGCCGTTCTGCCTGAGCACGTCCAGTCCCGCCGACGTATACGTCCCAGGCGTGGCAATGGCATCCCCCAGCGCTTCGAGACTGGCCAGCGGTTGGTGCCGAGCACTGGCCAGGCAGTCCTGCATATTCCCCATCACCAGCTGGGCCGCCTGTTCATGGGGCAGGCCCTTGTCGACAAACCAGCGCTGAAGATCGTTGAGAAAAAAATAGAACCAGCCGTTCATGCAGGCCGCTACGGTCGCCAACTCGAATGCGTCCTCCTGCTCCAGCACGATCAACGAGCCCAGTGCACCCAGCAGCGCTTCATGGGGCTCGCCACCCGGCGTGACCACCACGGTGGACTGGTTGATCTGGGCGGCATAGGACAGCATCGCCCGCACCGCGCGTGCCTGTGGGAAGTGGTGCTGCAACGCGTCCAGCTTCACACCGGCCACCAACGACACCAGCGTCTGCCGGGGCTTGATCCGGACTTCCCTGGACAACTGCTCCACCACATCCGGGCGCACGCCAAGGAACAACACGTCCGCCTCATCGACGACCTGCTGATTGTCGGCCATCACGTCACACGCCCACTCCGCACGCAACTGTTGTGCACGGTCGTGGTTGCGCGCAGACAGCAGCATCCGCCCGGCAAACCCGCTGCGACGCAGGCCAATCACAACCTTTTCCGTCAGCTCACCGACGCCCAGGATTCCGATGTTCAGCACTGTAGTTGCTCCCTTGATTCTGTGTCCGACTGCATCATAAGCCTAGATAGCCCACTCGGACTCCCGCGTTCACGATGGCGTTTGCCTACGTTACACTCGCGCCCCTGAACATCAGCCATGGAACCAGGCATGAGCACTCGCGGCACAGACCGAAAAATCGACAACATCGAATTCAACGTGGGTGATATTGCCCGCAGCAAAGCCTTCTACGGCGGCGCATTCGGCTGGACATTCGTCGACTACGGCCCCACCTATACCGAATTCAGCGACGGCCGCCTGACCGGAGGTTTTACCACCGGGGAACCCGTGCGACCGGGTGGGCCATTGGTGATTGTGTATGCAGATCATCTCGATGATACGCAGCAGCGGCTCAAGGCCCTGGGGGCCGTCATCACCCGCGAGACGTTTTCGTTTCCGGGTGGAAGTCGGTTCCATTTCAGGGACCTGGATGGATATGAATTGGCGGTCTGGACGGCTGAATAGGCCACACTTAAGTGCTGCCCGCACCGGTAAGGTGAACGTGAAACTGCCTTATATTCATGGAGGAAAAACATGCAGATCTACATCACCGGCGCTTCCTGCGCGGGCGTGACCACTTTGGGTCGACACCTCGCCACGCAACTCGGCGTGCGCCAGGTGGATGTCGACGATTACTACTGGATGCCCACCAACCCGCCTTTCACCACCAAGCGGCCTCCCAACGAGCGTGTGTCACTGATGCAGCAAGCACTTGGCGATGCCGGATGGGTGCTGAGCGGTTCTTGCATGGTGTGGGGAGATGCGCTGATCGCGGACGCCGAACTGATCGTATTCGTTGCGACCCCTACCCCTGTTCGCCTTGAACGGCTCGCAGCACGTGAAACCCAGCGATTTGGCGACCGGATCAAGCCCGGTGGTGATATGCATGAAATACACGTGGCATTCAGGGAATGGGCTTCGCAGTATGACGATCCGAACTTTTCAGGGCGCAACCGAGCGTGGCATGAAGCGTGGTTGTCACGGCAGACGGCGCCGGTCCTGCGGATTGATGGGATGAGCACGGCTGAACAGATGGTTGCCGATGTCGTTCAAGCGCTGTCGCACACTTCCCCTATGAACTTCCTCAAAAAATGACGTCAATTTGATTGCTCGCTGACCCTAAAGCGTTGGTGTCATCGCAGCACCAACGCGCACATTGTCCAACCGCCCCACTCCGCCTTATCCTCACACCTCCCCGCACACCCGGAGCTGCCATGGACCTCGCCACCCTCGCCCTCTTCCTTCCTGCCTGCTTCGCCCTCAACATGGCGCCGGGCCCGAACAACCTGCTGTCCGTGAGCAACGCCACACGCTACGGCTACCGCACTTCCTGCCTGGCCGGTGTTGGCCGCCTGTTGGCGTTCGCCGGCATGATCGCCCTCGCCTCGGCCGGGTTGGCAGTGGTGCTGCAGACGTCGGAGTTGTTGTTCTACGGGATCAAGATCCTGGGGGCGGCGTATCTGTTTTATTTGGCGTTTCAGTTGTGGCGGGCCAATCCCGAGGCTGAGGCGGATGTGGCGGCGAAGAAGGTGGGCTTGTGGGGGTTGGCGCGGCAGGAGTTTTTGGTGGCGGCGGGCAACCCTAAAGCCATCCTGATCTTCACCGCTTTCCTGCCGCAATTCGTGGTGCCCGGTCAGCCGATCACACCGCAGTTCGCGCTGCTGGGCGCGATGTTCCTGATGCTGGAATGGATCGCCATCAGCGCCTACGCCTACATGGGCCTGCATATGCGTCGCTGGTTTGCCGAGCCTCGCGGCAAGCGGATTTTCAATCGCTGCTGCGCGGGGTTACTGTCGGCGGCGGCGTCGGTGCTGTTGATGGCGCGCAGGGCCTGAACGATGACTCGCGACGAACTCGCTGCCTTTTACCAAGGCTATATCGACTGCCTGAACCGTCAGGATTGGGAGCACTTGGGTGACTTCGTGCACCCGGACGTGACCTACAACGGCGAAGTCGTCGGCCTCGCCGGCTACCGTGCGATGCTGCAGCGGGATTTTCGCGAGATACCGGACTTGGTGTTCTGCATCCAGTTGCTGGTCGCCGACCCGCCGACCGTGGCCAGTCGCCTGAACTTCAAGGTCACGCCCAGGGGCGAGTTCTTCGGGTTGCCGATCAATGGACGCCAGGTGACGTTCGACGAAAATGTGTTCTATGAGGTGGTCGACGGCACATTCGCCCACGTATGGTCGGTGATCGACAAAGCGGCCATCGCGCAGCAACTGGGCGGCTAAACTCCACAGGGCCATTCTCACGTGGAGACCGATCATGACCCACAAAAACACGCTCTGCCTCTGGTACAACGGCACCGCCCTGGAGGCCGCGACCTTCTACGCCATGACCTTCCCGGACAGCCGGGTGAATGCCGTCCACCTGGCACCCGGTGATTACCCGTCCGGTAAACAGGGCGATATATTGACCGTGGACTTCACCGTGTTGGGCATCCCCTGCATCGGCCTCAACGGCGGGCCGACCTTCCCGCACACCGAAGCGTTTTCGTTCCAGGTGGCCACCGATGACCAGGCGGAAACCGACCGTTACTGGAACGCCATCGTCGGCAATGGCGGCCAGGAAAGCGCCTGCGGCTGGTGCAAGGACAAATGGGGGGTGTCGTGGCAGATCAGCCCGCGCGTGCTGACCGATGCCGTGACCCACCCGGACCCGGAGACAGCCAAGCGCGCCTTCGAGGCGATGATGACCATGAAGAAGATCGACATCGCTGCCATTGAAGCGGCGGTCGCGGCAGGTTAAGGCAACGCCTCAAGCATCGCCTTGGCCGCCAGTGCATGCACCTTGCGGGTGGGGTGCCATTCGTCCCAGTAGTAATGGGTGTCCGGGTCGGCGCACACCGGTTTCACCTGCGGGTAGGTGGCCTGGCACGGCGTATCGAGGTCGGTGAAACCATTGTCCGCCGGGTTGGCGCGCAGTCTGTCGCTAAAGGCCAGATGATCGAAGTAGCTCACCTTCGCCGTCCCGATCTGTGCCAGCACTGCCGGAAGTTGCTGCGCGAGCAACTGCTGGTACTTTTTCGCAGTGTCGACCTGATTGCCCTGCACCACGGCAGGCACATGGCTCAGGTCCGTGGTGCCCACGACCATGATGTGCCTGGCGCCTGCTGCAACCAACTGTTCGGTGGCGCTGCGGATATTCGCCACGCTGGCTTCGCTCAAGGCCTCGACCGTTTCAGGATGGGCGAAGTCGGCCCATTCAAAAAAGTCGTTGGCCGAGATGAAGATGAAATACAGCGCCTTGGGGTCGGCCTTGTTGGCCTTGGCGGCCTGCAAATGCTCAGTGACCTGGCCCAGTACTCCGGTGTCGCGCGACGGCATCATCCACGCGTAGTAGTTGCCATGGCCACTCTTGGCGCCGCCCACCGCATAGTCGGTCAGGGGGATGCTCAACGCCTGTGCCAGGCCTTCGACGGCGGTGGGGCCATTGCTCCAGCGCCCCTTCCAGTACAGGGGGCCTGGCAGCGCCTGGGCCTCCTTGACCTTCTGCGCGGCGAGGCGGGTGGTGAGTTCCTCACCCGCGCCATTGTCGGAGTAGCTGTCGCCGAAGGCATACAAATGATCGTAGGTCGAACCGCCAAAGGCAGTCGAGGCGGACAGGGTCAACAGAGCGGCCAGACACGCACGTCGGATCATCGAGGTTCTCCCGGAATATCTGCACAGCCTACCGCCTCGTTGCAACCACGGCAGGACAATTGCGACCCGCACATATCCGGCGGCGGCCACCCCATGGCTGTACACAGGCAGCCATCCTCGTTAGGCTTGCGGCCCGCAACAACCGGTTAAAGATTCAGCTTTACCCGCCGTCACCCTTACATCCCTGAATGGACTCAACGAGGCTCCCGTGCGCTTTATCACTCCCCTTTTGCTGATCGGTGGCATTGCCACCCTGCCCGGTTGCGCCACCCAGAAAGCCCAGGTTGATCAAATGTTCACCCTGGCCCTCACGCAACCCCTGGTGGAAAACAGCATCGTGCGCGAAGGCGATTCGCTGAGCTTCGAGCTGCTGATGCCGCCCATTCCCAATGGTGTGCGCCGCACGATGCAAGTTGAAGCAGCGTGTGCGTCACCGAAGGTCTACCTGCTATACCTGGATGCTGTGCGACGGATGTACCCGGCTAGCATTGATCGCTATGCGTCCGCGCAGACGTTGTCGCCACAACAGTACGCAACCCTGGCTGCCAACCCGACCTTCGTGCGCGCCTGCGCCGAGACACCCAAGCCCGACTGGCGCCTGGTGCAGACCAATGAGCGTGACAACCAGGTCCTGATCGACGCCAACAGCATCAAGACCGTCAACGGCGAAACGCGCTTCTGGGCCGCCTTCGATAACCCGACAGTGCTCAACGACCTGCCCTACAACGCGCCCTACGCGCAAAAACGCGAACACTTTTCGGTAGCCTGCAAAGCCGGCACGTACATGCAACTGGCCGGCTACGACATGGATGCCAACAACCGCGTCAGCGACGGCCGTGTCGACAGTTCCCCCACGCCGCAGAACATCGCCGGCAGCAATGCCGACTATGAGTTGCTGTTCAAGAACGTCTGCGTCACCCCGGAAAAAATCGCCGCGCTGCCGGCGTTCAAGCCACGCCTGAAGGCTCCGGCTACCATCGCTCTGACGTCAGTGCAGCCAGCCGTGCTGGCGGCCATCACGCAGCTGAACCTGGACAAGCCCACCCGCTCGTTCAAATACGTCCAGTTCGCGGGCACCAGCAACTACCGTGGCAAGACCAGCGATAACCAAAGCACGCAGTTCATCAGCCAGGACGCACCAAGCGGCCAGTTGGCCCTGGCCACCCGTGGCGACGGCTATGAGAGTCAGGCCGTGAGCTGGCGCAACCTGTTCCACCTGGTGTCCAAAGCCACCTACGGCGGTTCGGGCATGGCGGAAAGCTCGACCCTGACCCAACTGAGCTTCACCGGTAACTGGAAGGCCCTGCCCGTGGGCGAGACCGTCACCTACACCACCGTACGCTCCAGCCTCAACAGCCTGATCGGCAGCAGCACCAACACGCAGACCAACCGTTGCCAGGTCGAGCGTGAACTGCCGGCCAGCGAACTCAACGCGAAACTGGCGGGCAGCGCCAAGGCGTTGTCCTGCCGAACCGACGACGACAAGTACAAGCGCGTGAGCCACCTGTACTTCCTGACCGACTACGCCTACTTCTTTGAATCGAGCACCGACAAGAACGAGTTTTTCTACTCTGACTCGCGTATCGATAAATTCGAATAAGCACCGTTGACACACTCTGTAATATTCCATGAAGATGGAGGCCTTATTCAGGGTGTGTCAGCGAATGTCCACAATGTCCTCCGTTAACCTTTGCGCCATTGGCTTGATTGCCAAGGCGCAAGGTTGCGTTGCGCACGCCCTCAAATCGAAGAAACAGTCGCTCATGTGACCGGGGCGCGCTGTCCCGTCAGATGAGCTGACTGGACATTGAGCGCGACGGTCTCCCCCTCCTTTGCACAATTGCCCTTGCCCTTCTGACGGTGACTCCAGCGGTCAACTATCAGGAGAAAGTGCATGTCAGCGTTTCAAGGTATCTGGGTTCCCGTGGTCACGCCGTTCCATGACGGCGCCATCGACTTTATCGGCCTGCGCCGGCTGGTCAGCCACCTGCTGGAAAAGCACGTGGCCGGGATCATGGTCTGCACCACCACCGGGGAGGCCGCGTCGCTGAGCCGTCAGGAACAACTGGCAGTGCTCGACGCAGTGCTGCAGTTGGTCCCCGCGCACCGCGTGGTGATGGGCCTGGCGGGCAACAACCAGATTGAGTTGCTCGAGTTCCAGGGTGAAATCCTGCAACGCCCGCTGGCGGGGTTGCTGGTGCCCGCGCCAAGTTACATCCGCCCGTCCCAGGCCGGCCTGGAAGCATTCTTCCGTACAGTGGCGGATGCCTCCAGTGTGCCGATCATCCTCTACGATATCCCCTACCGCACCGGCGCAACCTTCGAGCAGGCCACGCTGCTGAACATCATCGCTCACGAACGCATCGTCGCGATCAAGGACTGTGGCGGCAACCTGGGCAATACCCTCGCGCTGTTGGCCAGTGGTGCGGTGGACGTGCTGTGTGGCGAAGACCTGCAAATATTCAACGCGCTGTGCCTTGGCGCGACGGGCGCCATCGCCGCCTCGGCCCACCTGCATACCGAGGAATTTGTGGCGCTGTGCCAGCAAGTGCGCGACAACCAGCTCGCCGAAGCGCGAGCGACGTTCTTCCGGTTGCAGCCGCTGATCAACACGATGTTCATGGAACCCAACCCGGCGCCGGTCAAAGCCGCGCTGGCCTTGCACGGGTTGATCGGCAGCGAGTTGCGCGCGCCGATGCAGGTCGCCAGTGCCGGCGTCGTCACGCGCTTGCAGCAGGTGCTGAACCCGCCCGGCTAATGCGCCAAAAACAGACAGCCAACGGACCGTCCGGTTGCGACCGGACCGATCCCGGCCTATCGTCGAACCCACGCTTTGCCTTTTGCTGTCCATCCCATCCGTATTCAGGTGACGACATGCCCAGCCTTCCCCGCCCCGCCGTCCTCGAACTGATCGGCAACACGCCGTTGGTTCGGGTCAGCCGTTTCGATACCGGCCCCTGCACGCTGTTCCTCAAGCTTGAATCCCAAAACCCCGGCGGTTCCATTAAGGACCGTATCGGCCTGGCGATGATCGACGCCGCCGAACGCGACGGCCGCCTGCGCCCCGGTGGCACCATTATCGAAGCCACCGCCGGCAATACCGGCCTGGGCCTGGCGCTGGTCGGCCGGGCCAAGGGCTACCGCGTGGTGCTGGTGGTGCCCGACAAGATGTCCACGGAAAAGGTGCTGCACCTCAAGGCCATGGGCGCCGAAGTGCACATCACCCGCTCCGACGTCGGCAAAGGCCACCCCGAGTATTACCAGGACGTGGCGGCGCGCCTGGCCAAGGACATCCCCGGTTCGTTCTTCGCCGACCAGTTCAACAACCCCGCCAACCCCCTGGCCCACGAAACCAGCACCGCGCCTGAGATCTGGGCGCAAACCCAGCACGATGTCGATGCGATTGTGGTAGGTGTCGGCTCAGCCGGCACCCTTACCGGGCTGACGCGTTTCTTCAAGCGCGTTCAGCCGGAGCTGGCCATGGTGCTGGCCGACCCGGTGGGTTCGGTGATGGCCGAGTACAGCCGCAGCGGCAAGCTGGAAACGCCAGGCTCCTGGGCGGTAGAAGGCATCGGCGAAGACTTCATCCCGTCGATTGCCGACCTGTCCAGCGTGCGCCACGCCTATTCCATCAGCGATGAGGAAAGCTTCGATCACGCCCGGCAGTTGCTCAAGGCCGAGGGCATTCTCGGCGGTTCCTCCACCGGCACCCTGCTCGCCGCAGCGCTGCGCTACTGCCGTGAACAGACCGAGCCCAAGCGTGTGGTCACGTTCGTGTGCGACACCGGCACGCGCTACCTGTCGAAGGTCTACAACGACCAATGGATGAATGACGCGGGGCTGTTGCAATACAAGCATTACGGCGACCTGCGCGACCTGATCGCGCGGCGCTTCGAAGACGGCCGCGTGATCAGCGTGAGCCCCGATGACACCTTGCTCACGGCGTTCCAGCGCATGCGCCTGGCCGACGTCTCGCAACTGCCGGTGCTGATGGACGGTCAAGAATTGGTGGGAGTGATCGATGAGTCCGACATCCTGCTGGGCCTGCACCATGACGCCGCAGACTTCAAGATGATTGTCGCCAGCGCCATGACCAACACCTTGCAAACCCTGGCCCCCAGCGCCAGCCTGGCGGAACTGCAGGCGGAGCTGGATCGCGGCCTGGTTGCGATTATTGCCGACGATTCAGGCTTCCACGGCCTGATCACCCGCGTCGACCTGCTCAACCATCTACGGAGATCCCTTGCATGAGTCAGTCCGATAAAGGCGCGTTTGCCACCCGCGTGATCCACGCCGGGCAATCCCCCGACCCAACCACGGGTGCGCTGATGCCGCCGATCTACGCCAACTCCACCTACCTGCAAGACAGCCCCGGCGTGCACAAGGGCTTTGACTATGGTCGCTCCCACAACCCCACGCGCTTTGCCCTGGAGCGCTGTGTGGCCGACCTCGAAGGTGGTAGCCAGGCGTTTGCCTTCGCGTCCGGGCTGGCGGCGATTTCGACGGTGCTGGAGCTGCTGGATGCCGGCGCCCATATCGTGTCCGGCAATGACCTGTACGGCGGCACCTTCCGCCTATTCGACAAAGTGCGCCAACGCAGCGCCGGGCACCGCTTCAGCTTTGTCGACCTGAGTGATCTGTCGGCGTTTGAAGCAAGCCTGCAGGACGACACACGCATGGTCTGGGTCGAAACCCCGAGCAACCCGCTGCTGAGCCTCACCGACCTCAGCGCCATCGCACGTATCTGCCGCAATCGAGGCATCATCTGCGTGGCCGACAACACCTTCGCCAGCCCATGGATCCAGCGTCCGCTGGAACTGGGCTTCGATGTGGTGGTGCACTCCACCACCAAATACCTCAACGGCCACTCCGATGTGATTGGCGGCATTGCCATCGTCGGCGATAACCCCGAACTGGCCGAACGCCTAGGCTTCCTGCAGAACTCGGTCGGCGCCATCGCGGGGCCCTTCGACGCGTTCCTCACCCTGCGCGGCGTGAAAACCCTGGCCCTGCGCATGGAGCGCCATTGCAGCAACGCCCTGGACCTGGCCACCTGGCTGGAGCAGCAACCGCAGGTGGCACGGGTTTACTACCCAGGCCTGGCCTCCCACCCGCAGCATGAACTGGCGCGCAAACAGATGCGTGGGTTTGGCGGGATGATTTCGATTGACCTGAACAGCGACCTGGCCGGCGCGACGCGCTTCCTGGAGAACGTCAAGATCTTCGCCCTGGCCGAAAGCCTCGGCGGCGTGGAAAGCCTGATCGAACACCCGGCGATCATGACCCATGCAAGTATCCCAGCCGCGACCCGCGCGCAGTTGGGCATTGGCGACGGGTTGGTACGGTTGTCGGTGGGGGTTGAGGATGTGGAGGATCTGCGGGCGGATTTGGCGCAAGCATTGGCACTTATCTAAAGCACTTTAGCTTGGCCTGCGTGGTGAACCGGCCTGCTGTGGTGAGCGGGGCAAGCCCGCTCACCACAGCAAGCCAGTTTCCACAGAAAGCTGTGTCAGGCTGAGGCGACGTTGGCACGCGCCGCATGCAGCTTTTTGTAGCTGTCGATCAAGCGCAAGTGCCGGTCCAGCCCTTCCAGCTTCATGCTGGTCGGCGTCAGGCCATAGAAGCGCACATCGCCTTTCACCGAGCCAATCACCGCGTCCATCCGCTCATCACCGAACATGCGGCGGAAGTTGGCTTCGTAATCCGCCAGGTCCAGGTCGTCGTCCAGTTCCATCTCCAGCACCGCATTCATCGCCTGGTAGAACAGGCCACGCTCGGCGGTGTTGTCGTTGTACTGCAGGAACATCTCCACGCACTCCTTGGCCTCTTCGTATTGCTGCAAGGCCAGGAATATCAGCAGCTTCAACTCCAGGATGGTCAGTTGGCCCCAGGCGGTGTTGTCGTCGAACTCGATGCCGATCAGGGTGGTGATATCGGTGTAGTCGTCCAGCTCGCTTTCAATCAGCCGCTCGACCAACGCCTGCAACTCTTCATCGTTGAGGCGGTGCAGGTTGAGAATGTCCTCGCGGAAGAACAGCGCCTTGTTGGTGTTGTCCCAGATCAGGTCATCCACCGGGTAGATTTCCGAGTAGTCCGGCACCAGGATGCGGCACGCCGTAGCGCCCAGGTGTTCGTACACCGCCATGTAGGACTCCTTGCCCATGCCTTCGAGAATCCCGAACAGGGTCGCGGCTTCCTGGGCGTTCGAATCGGCCCCTTCGCCGGTGAAGTCCCACTCAACGAATTCGTAATCCGACTGCGCGCTGAAGAAGCGCCACGACACCACGCCACTGGAGTCGATGAAGTGCTCGACGAAGTTGTTCGGCTCAGTCACTGCCTGGCCTTCGAAGGTGGGCTGCGGCAAGTCGTTCAAGCCCTCGAAACTGCGGCCTTGCAGCAGTTCGGTGAGGCTGCGCTCCAGCGCCACTTCCAGGCTGGGATGTGCGCCGAACGAGGCAAACACGCCGCCGGTGCGCGGGTTCATCAGGGTCACACACATCACCGGGAATTCACCGCCCAGGGATGCGTCCTTGACCAGCACCGGGAAACCCTGGGCTTCCAGACCCTGGATACCGGCCAGGATGCTGGGGTACTTGGCCAGCACCTCGGCGGGTACATCCGGCAAGGCGAACTCGCCTTCGATGATTTCACGCTTCACCGCGCGCTCGAAGATCTCCGACAGGCACTGCACCTGGGCTTCGGCCAGGGTGTTGCCGGCGCTCATGCCGTTGCTGAGGTAGAGGTTTTCGATCAGGTTGGACGGGAAGTACACCACCTCACCGTCCGATTGGCGCACGAACGGCAGCGAAACAATGCCGCGCTCTTCATTGCCGGAGTTGGTGTCGAACAGGTGCGAACCGCGCAGTTCGCCGTCGCGGTTATAGACCTTGAGGCAGTAGGCGTCGAGGATTTCGCTCGGCAGTTCGTCGTTGGGGCCGGGCTGGAACCAGCGCTCATCCGGGTAATGCACGAACGGCGAATTCGCCAGTTCCTCACCCCAGAACTGGTCGTTGTAGAAGAAGTTGCAGTTGAGCCGTTCGATAAACTCGCCCAACGCCGACGCCAAGGCGCCCTCTTTGGTCGCGCCCTTGCCGTTGGTGAAGCACATCGGCGAATGCGCATCGCGGATATGCAGCGACCACACGTTAGGCACGATATTGCGCCACGACGCGATCTCGATCTTCATGCCCAGGCCGGCCAGGATGCCGGACATGTTGGCGATGGTCTGTTCCAGTGGCAGGTCCTTGCCGGCGATGTAGGTGCCGCCGTCGGAGGTTGAGTTCGGCATCAGCAAGGCCTGGGCATCGGCGTCGAGGTTCTCGACTTCTTCGATGACAAACTCAGGCCCGGCCTGCACCACTTTCTTCACGGTGCAACGGTCAATGGAACGCAAAATGCCCTGGCGATCCTTCTCGGAGATATCCGCTGGCAATTCCACCTGGATCTTGAAGATCTGGTTATAGCGGTTTTCCGGGTCGACGATGTTGTTCTGCGATAGGCGAATATTGTCGGTGGGGATATTGCGCGTCTGGCAATACAACTTCACGAAGTACGCCGCGCACAACGCCGACGACGCCAGGAAGTAATCGAACGGCCCCGGTGCCGAGCCATCGCCTTTGTAGCGGATGGGCTGGTCGGCAATCACCGTGAAGTCATCGAACTTGGCTTCAAGCCGGAGGTTGTCGAGAAAGTTGACCTTGATTTCCATGGGGGCACACCAGAATAACGGCTAAACAAAAATGGCCGCCATTATGAGGTTTTTCGGCAGGAAGTTTCAGGCTTTTGACCAGTGGCTGGCGAATTGGCAAATGTGCATTAACCTTTTCGCACATGGCGCCGATGGACTGAGGGCAACCAGGGAGTAGTCGGAATGCGCAATAACCAGCCCATAACACAGCGTGAGATTTCCCTCGCGCCTTCGCAAAAACTCATCTCCGCCACGGATGTCCGAGGTGTCATCACTTACTGCAATGACGCCTTTGTCGAGATCAGCGGCTTTGAACGCGCCGACCTGATCGGCGCGCCGCAGAACATCGTGCGCCATCCGGATGTGCCACCCGCCGTGTTTGCGCACATGTGGGGTGCACTCAAGCAAGGCCTGCCCTGGATGGGCATCGTCAAGAACCGCTCGAAAAACGGCGACCATTATTGGGTCAACGCCTATGTCACGCCGATCTTCGACGGCAGCAAGGTGGTGGGTTTCGAATCGGTGTGGGTCAAACCCACTGCCGATGAGATCCGCCGTGCCCAGGCCCTTTACCGCCGCATCAGCCAGGGTAAGCCGGGCGTGCCACGCCAGGATGCCTGGCTGCCTGCCGCGATCAGTTGCGTGCCGTATGTGGCCACCGGATTGGCCGGCAGCCTCGCCGGCCTGTTCCTCAGTGCACCGCTGGCGATTGCGGTGGCCGTCGTTGTCGCGGTGCCAGTGGGCGTGCTCTGCTCGCGCGTGCGCCAAGGCAGCACACTGCGCCTGTTGCAGGGGGTGGAACCCTCGACTTCGGACGCCTTGATCGCACAAATGTACAGCGACGCCAGCGGGCCCCAGGCACGCTTGGAAACCGCGTTCCTCAGCCAAAACGCGCGCCTCAAGACCTGCCTGACGCGTTTACAGGACAGTGCCGAACAATTGAGCGCCCTGGCCGGGCAATCCGACCAGTTGGCCACCGCCAGCTCCAAGGGCCTGGACCGCCAGCGCGTCGAAACCGAACAGGTCTCGGCCGCCGTCAACCAGATGGCCGCCACCACCCAGGAAGTCGCCAGCCACGTCCAGCGCACCGCCGACGCC
The DNA here is from genome assembly GCF_024112395.2 of Pseudomonas pergaminensis. Taxonomy (NCBI): domain Bacteria; kingdom Pseudomonadati; phylum Pseudomonadota; class Gammaproteobacteria; order Pseudomonadales; family Pseudomonadaceae; genus Pseudomonas; species Pseudomonas pergaminensis. Next base: position 3,611,667 of record NZ_CP078013.2, read on the forward strand.
ACCCAGCAAGCCAATGTGCTGACCGGGCGCGGCCGTGAAGTGGCACGGGACACCCGTGAGGCCATCGAACGTTTGTCCAGTGTGGTCAGCGAAACCGGCGCGACCGTAGCGCAACTGGCACGGGACAGCGACGAAATCGGCAGCGTGGTGGATGTGATCAAGGGCATTGCCGACCAGACCAACCTGCTGGCGCTCAACGCCGCCATCGAAGCCGCGCGTGCGGGTGAGCAAGGCCGTGGTTTTGCCGTGGTCGCCGACGAAGTTCGCCAGTTGGCCCAGCGTACCTCTCAGTCCACCACCCAGATCCACGCGCTGATTACCCAGTTGCAGGCATCTTCAAACAACGCGGTGCAAAGCATGGAACACGGCCAGCGCCAGGCCCAGGAAGGCGTGGCCTGGGTACTCGAGGCCGACCAGGCGCTGGTGGGTATCAGCGAGGCCGTGTCCCACATCACCGACATGACCACCCAGATCGCCGCCGCCACCGAAGAACAGAGCGCGGTCGCCGAGGAGATCAGCCGCAACATCACCACCATCGCCGAACTGGCCGACCAGACCTCGATACAAGCCCATCAATCCACGGACCTGAGCAAGGAACTGACAAACACCGCGTCCACCCAATATGCGTTGGTCGAGCGCTTCAATCGCTGAGCCTGCACTGAACTGCGGGTGAGCGGGCTAGCTGTGGCAAGCCCACTCACCACAAACAACCCGGCTGCCTGGTCTGCGCCCACGTGATACGCCGCTTGGCCCAGGCCCTCCTCCGGCACATGCCCATACACCCGCGCCGCATCGGTGTGATACACACCACTTCGGAGCCCACTCAACCGGTGGCTCCCGTGACAAATACGTGCATGAGTTGACGCCTCGATTACCCCAGGCGTATTGAAAGTTCGATGTCATCGGCAAATGGAACGGACAAGTAGCCGTTCTCGGGGGCGCGTACGTAGGCCAGGTATTCAGGGCAGTAATCGGTGTTGTCGGCCACCACCAAAGCACCGGGGCGCAGGTGGCTTTCCACCAGGCGGAGTACCTCGCCATAGAGTGCCTTGGCGCCATCCAGCAGCAGCAGATCGACACTGTTCGGCAGGTCGCTGGCCAGGGTCACCAGCGCATCGCCTTCGCGGATGTGGATCAAGTCACTCACGCCGCCCTGGATAAAATGGTCCCGCGCCAGGGCCACCTTCGAGGCCTCGAACTCGCTGCCGATCAGCACACCGCCACCGTTGTCACGCAGCGCGGCAGCCAAGTGCAAGGTGGACAATCCGAACGAAGTGCCAAATTCCACGATCGCCCGTGCCTTGCTGCTGCGCGCCAGCATGTAGAGCAGCTTGCCGGTGTCCCGCGACACGGGAAGCCACAGATCCTTGAGCATCGAATACAGCGTCACGTATTCGGTCTTGCTGTGCATCAGCCGCTCGCGCTCTTCCTTCGATACCGTGCTCATCACCGGGCTGGTGGCGGCGCTGGCTTGGGCATACAGGCGTTCAATCAGTTGCGCCAAAGGCGCGGTGGTCAGGCTCGACATAATTGATTTCCGTAGAGTGGGGGCTAAGATGCGACTAATTCGTCGCATTAAAAGTATGCGAGTGATTCGTCGCATTCGCTATTCGCATTAGCCCCATTACCGGAGCCCTGCATGACCAGCCGCCAAACCCCGCGTATTTCCACGCGCAAGCAGCCACAACAGGCGCGCTCCACCGAGTTGGTGGCAGCGATCCTCGAAGCGGCTATTCAGGTTTTGGCCAAGGAAGGCGCCACCCGTTTCACCACCGCACGGGTCGCGGAAAAAGCCGGCGTGAGCGTGGGGTCGGTTTACCAGTACTTTCCGAACAAGGCGGCGATCCTGTTCAGGTTGCAGAGTGATGAGTGGCAGCAGACCACCCAGATGCTGCGCGACATACTGGAGAAACACGACGAAGCGCCACTGGAGCGCCTGCGCACGTTGGTGCACGCCTTTATCCGATCCGAATGCGAAGAAGCGCAGATGCGCGGGGCGTTAAGCGACGCGGCGCCGCTCTATCGCGATGCGCCGGAGGCCCTGGAAGTGCGGGCTGCCGGACGGCAGGCGTTCAAGGCGTTCATGCTGGAGTTGCTGCCCGACGTGTCGATCGACACGCGTACATTGGCCAGTGATCTGATCCTGACCACCCTCAGTTCAGTCGGGAAAGAATTTTCCAACAGCCCACGCACCACGGAAGAAATCGCTGTTTATGCCGACGCCATGACTGATATGTTTCGCGCCTATGTAATCGCGCTCAACCCTCCATGAAGCGCCCCCTCCCAGCAAAGGACTGCCCATGAACTTCTTCAAGAAACTCTTCGGTTCAACGAAAAAACCGACTGCGCCCGCCCCGACGCCCACCGAACCGCAATCGCCCGAGCCCGACGCCGCCAACCAGGCCGCCCGCCTGGCCAGCGCCGAATGCCTGGACCGACACTGGCAGTCGGTGGGCACCGTCGAGAAAGACGTGCTCGCCTACCTGATCAGCCCCAGCCTCACCGGCGGCCCCTACTGGCCGTCGACCCGCCAGGCTTATCGCGTGGTACGCCGGGGCGACAGCATCGTGCTGGCAACCGACGGCCTATCCGACCCCTTCGACGACGCCGAAGGCCTCGGCAATGGCTTCGAAATGGAACTGTTCCTGGAAACCGCCGACATCCCCGAACCAGCCCGAGGCACACTCGGTGACGTCGACCCACTGCGCCACAGCTGGGCATTCGAATTGCTCGAACACGTCGCCAAGACCGTCGCCAACGCCGGCGGCATCACCCACCAGTTGGAGAACCACGGCGTACTCTCCCTGGAACTGCCCGGCTTCAGCCAATCGCACCTGATGAGCGACCAACTGCCCAGCCTCTTCGTCACCGCCGACGACGCCGCCGGCGTCCTGCTGGGCGGCCCCGCCCCGGACTTCCCGACCCGCCTCGACGACATGCCGCTCTCACCGGTGCAACTGGTGCCGGTGGTGTTGATCACGGCGGCGGAGCTTGAATATGTGCGTGAAGGTGGGCGCGCAGCGCGGGAGGATTTGGTGGCAAGGTTGCAGGCGGCGGGGGTTGGGCATGTGAGTCGGGTGGGTCGGGAGAGTGTGGTGTAGGCGTGTGCCAACTCCCAGCTGGAATCTGACACTGTGCAAACCGCTCTTCGGTGTCGGTTGCAACATCGGGCGGTGCTATCCGGTGAAAAACCTACGCAACCTCCTGGGTCATTGAACCGTCCGTATCGACGTGATCGCCAGGAAGGTCGTCGGCCCATCGGGACCGGACGGCCCGCGGTAACAGTCTTGCGTCTGAATATGACGCCCCTCGATTAAGCCTGTGGATCATGACCGTTAAGCCTCGACGACCGGATTTACGGCTGCTTGCGATACATCCCCGTCAAGTAATCATCACTGTCCGGCGCCGAGTTATGCTCGATCACCGCGAAGTTTTTCACCAACTGTATGTGGTACGGCCCGGTGCGTGGCGTCGCCATAGGCTCGCGAACGATGATCAGGTTTTCGGCCTCCATCGGCACACTATGGTGAGCGACCACGATCTGTTTCCCGCTCTTGACCTCTTTCAATGTCAGGGTCACTTCCGCCACTTCCCTGCCCTGCGCATCTCGCTCTGGCAGGATGTTGAGTTCCAGGTCGCCGTCACGCCCGAGGAAGTCATCGCGCATCTGGTAATGGCCGTTGCGCTGGTCGCGCTCAAGGTCGGTGGGCAGGTCATCGTCGGGTTCACTGTCGGTTGCGTGCAGCAAAATCGCCAGTTCGGGGTGCTCGCCCTTGGCACTGCTGACCCAGGTGCCGGTGTAGTCGTAGGGCGCCTCGGTGTCACGGGTGATGCGCCAGATACCGGTCTGGTGGCCGTCATCCGTGTATTCGTGCAGGTACACGAAGGGTTTGTCGTCGTAGTCGCTCTGGTCGCCCACCAGTTTGATCGGCTGGCCGTTGCCACTTTTGGTGTAGCGCAATTCGCCGATGAGGACCGCTCCCTGCTGTTGGTACCAGATGTCCACCGGGATCTTGCCGTTGAGGGTGCCGGTGAGTCTCTGCACATCTTGGTGGGTCGGGCCTTCGAGGCGCTGGGTTTCCTGCCATTGGCCATCCTTCAATGCGCCGGTAGTGATCAGGGTGTAGCCGCTGGGCATGCTGGAGTTTTCGCCGAATTCGGTGGGCTGGACCTGCTCTTCGGTGGAGGTGCTGAGGCGGACCAACTCGCCATCGCGCATTTTCCAGTGGCTCATGCGTGTCCAGCAGCAGTCCCGGTCGACCTGGGACAGCAGGATGCCGTCGTCGGGGATCAGCGAGAACATGCCACTGGTGGTCTCCTTGGCCAGGTCGGTCAGGGGCTGGTTGAGCACCCACTGCCGGTTCTGTGGGGTTTGCACGTACACATCGAACATCGGCTTGTAGGCCTGTTCGAGATCGGTGCCGTTGCGAATCGCCAGGTCGAGGCGGCCGTCCAGATCGAAGTCGGCGAAGTACAACAGGCTGAAGGGCCCGAGCAGCCAGCCGTTGTCCTGGCCATTGCTGTCCACCGGCACATTCGCGGCGGGGGTCTTGAATTGCTGGAGGGTTTCGAGGGTGTGCTTGTCGCGCACGGTGATGAGCGCGGGCACCAGTTGATTGGGGTGGTCGGGGACCTCCGGGAACAGCACCTCGACCAGGTATTGGTCACTGCGGTCGACCACCGAAAATGAACGCGGTTCGGCCAAGACAGGGGCCGCCAGGGCCAGGGAAAGGCACACACCGCCAAGTATCGAGCGCATCCAACGCATCCTTGCTGAAATTCGAGGGCGGCAGTGTAAATGGAAACGGTGCGGGCTTCGAACAAATCGCTGTCTGGGCACACAGGTTGGCTGATATGTTTCGAGCCTCACGAACACAGGGATTCGCCATGCCAACGTTAGCCAGCAATGCCGCACTGCTGATCATCGACATGCAGCAAGGCATGTACCAGCCGAAGCTGGGGCGACGCAACAACCCGGACGCCGAGGTGCAGATGCAGCGCCTGCTGAATGCGTGGCGGCAGTCCAATCGGCCGGTCGTGCACATCCGGCACATGTCCCGCGCGCCCGACTCGGTGTTCTGGCCCGGCCAGCCAGGGTGCGAGTTCCAGCCGGCGCTACAACCCCTGGCCCATGAGCATGTGGTGGAAAAGAACGTCCCGGATGCGTTCACCGCCACAGGGCTGGAGCGCTGGTTGCATGCGCGTGGGATCCGCCAACTGGTGATCGTGGGTGTGATCACCAACAACTCGGTCGAGGCCACCGCACGTTCGGGCGGCAACCTGGGTTTTGAGGTGACGGTGGTTGCCGACGCTTGCTACACCTTCGATCAAACCGATTTGTCCGGGCGCCTGTGGCCGGCCGAGGACGTGCATGCGATGTCGTTGAGCAATCTGGCGATGGACTATGCCGGGGTTACCGAAGCCGATGAAATCCTGGCTCAGCTCACAACCACTTGATGTGCATTTAACAAACCCGCGACCCGCGTGCGCAATGCTCCATGCTCGCTTAATGCGTCTGCGCCACCATCGCCCGCCACGCCCGGACGCTAGGCCGCTTGCTCACCCTGGCATGCCAGGCGTGCATAGCCTCGCATTCTTCCGGCACCGGCAACTCCACCAGCGCGGCGAAGATCATGCCGCCCAACAACGCGATGTCGGCCATGGAGAACTCATCACCTGCGACATAGGACCGGCGCTTGAGGACCTCGTCGAAGTAGCGCATGCCGCGCAGTGCCTTGTCACGCATGCGCAGGCCCCATTCGGCATTCTGGTAGAGCTCGACGTGCGGCCCGAGCCCGGGGGTTGCGTGATGGAAGTACACACTCACGGCATCCATCAGCTCGATTTCGGCACGCTTGGTCATCATGTGGATCAGGCCCTGCTCGGCAGGTGTTTTGCCGGTCAACGTCGGGTTGCCGTCGAGTACATCCAGGTACTGGGTGATCGCTGTGCATTCAGCGATCAGCGTTCCGTCGTCCAGTTGGAGGACGGGCAAAGTTCCCGAGTAGTTGAGCGCAAGAAATGCCGGTTGCTTATGCTCGCCTTTCCATAGGTTGACCGAGACAAACTCCACCTTGGGCAGCAGGCCTTTTTCGGCCAATGCAATTCGCACCCGGGCCGGATAGGGGCCGCTGTGCCAGTCAAAAATGGTCATCATAGAACGTTGGCATGCTTGGGAATACGGCTGTTGCGTAATCATGGTTTTCTCGCCTACCTGTCAAGTGGTAGGTAGAGATTGAAAGCTTTATTTCCAGCTGTCAACCACTACCTACCAGTTGGCAGGTAAAAACTTTTACGCGTAGAATCGGCCCATCCCCTACGAAACGAGGAACCCATACGTGAGCGAAAATGCGCGAGAAGCCATCCTTGAAGCTGCCAAAGTCGCTGCTCAGCATTACGGCTACAGCGGCATCAACTTCCGCAGCATCGGCGAAACGGTGGGGATCAAGAACGCCAGTATCTATTACCACTTCCCGAGCAAGGCCGACCTCGGCGCGGCCGTTGCCAAGCGTTACTGGGAAGACACCGCCAGCGCCCTTGCCGCGATACGCGCGCAAAACCCAGAGCCGCTGCAGTGCCTGCGGATCTACCCGAGTATCTTTCGAAAATCCCTCGAAGACGGCAATCGTCTCTGCCTGTCCAGCTTCATGGCGGCTGAATACCAGGACCTGCCCGAGGCCGTGAAGACAGAGGTCCTGGCATTTGCCGATATCAACGTGGCCTGGCTCGCGGCTTTGCTTACGGAGATCGACAACGGCAGTGTGCAGGACAACGAGCGGCGCGCCCGTGCCATCTACACCGCCATCGCCGGCGCGCAGTTGATTGCCCGTACGCGCCTCGATATCGGCTTGTATGACGAACTGATCCAGAGTTATCAGGCCGCCGGGCTTATCCCGGCGTGAACCAACAGATAGGCCTCCAGTTCCTCTCGTTGCCCGGACGTTACAATCGCGCCGATATACCCATCAGGCCGCACCAGCACCCACTCGCCAATCGCCAGTTGGTAGGCACGTTGAAACTGACCTTGCTCGTCAATCACATCTCCCTCAGGCCCAACGATATGGACCTGCACGCCCGGCCAAGCGGGCACTGAATCACGCGTGACGCCATACCCCAGCAGCGTCCAGTGCGTGCCCTGGAACAGATGGAACAGCCGCAGCGCCTGCCCGGCGGCACCTCGAAGTGGCGCGTCCGGCGCGCGGTCGCCCGCTGCAATGCCGCTACGCACGGGGTGCTGCAACGCCAGTGAGGACTCGGGGTAGCCGATGTCCAGTTGATGCACTTCCCTGCCCCGGCGCAGTTCGCCATGCTGCATTTCTCCCAGCAGTCTGGTGGACAAACCGAGCACGGAGGCAGCCACCGGCCGGCGCTCTTCTTCATAGGTATCGAGTAAAGCCTCAGGGGCGCCCTGCACCACCGCCGCCAGCTTCCAGCCGAGGTTATAGGCGTCCTGCACGCTGGTGTTGAGACCCTGGCCACCGGTGGGCGGATGGATATGCGCGGCGTCGCCCACCAGCAACACCCGGCCCAGGCGGTAGTGATCGGCCAGGCGCGCATTCATGGTATAGGCCGATGACCAGGCCACGCTGTGCACCTGGATGTCGGTGCGACCGGTGCGTTGGGCGATCAGTGCGGTGAGCCCTTCGGCGCTGAAGTCGACGTCGCCCTCCGCCGGGACCGGCCCTTGAAGCTGGAACAGGTCGGTGCCGGCCAGCGGGCATATCGCAATCTGGCGCTGCATATCCCCTTCGCCAAAGCGGTGCCAGGCCTCACGCGTCAGGCCGGTAAGCACCGTATCCGCCACCAGGGCGCGCACGCCCAGGGTCTTGCCGGGAAAGCCGATCGCCAGGGCATGCCGGACAAAGCTGCGACCGCCATCGGCCCCCACCAGCCAGCGGGCACGCATGCGCTCTTCGCCACCCTTGCCGGCCAGCCGTGCCGTGACACCGTCGGCGTCCTGGTCGAAGCCGACCAGCTCACAACCGAACTCAGGCGCGTGACCGAGCTCAAGCAGGCGCTCACGCATCACCTGTTCCGTCAGAAACTGCCGGACCATCAACGGTTGTTGGTAGGGCTCAGCCGGTGTGGGCGCCGTGGATTCGGTGAATTCAGCCTCGCTGTAGCTGCCATCGTCGCGGTAGCGCCGGTCAGTCGGATAGACTCCACCCACGGCCATCAACCGGTCGAGAATCCCCAGGTCTTCAAAGACTTCCTGGGACCTGGGCTGGATGCCCTTGCCACGCGAGCCGTGGAAAGGCTGCTGGGTCTTTTCGATCAGTCGGAAGGTGATGCCCCTTCTCGCCAGGTCGATCGCCAAGGTCAGGCCAGCGGCACCGGCACCGGCACCGCAAATCAGTACATCGACAGCGAATTGCGCTTTCATACTGGATCACCTATATGTGCAATACGCACATATTAAGAGAGGCGAACACCGTGTCAATTAAAAATGTGCAAAGCGCACATATATCCGCCCAGCTGCGTGACCTGCATGGCTCACTGGTTGAGATCGTAGGGGTGATGAACCGCCCGCAACGCGACGAGGCGATGGTACGCGAGGCCGGGATTTCCCTGGACCGCGCCCTGTTTCCGTTGCTGGTGCTGGTGGAGCGGTTGGGTCCGATTGGCGTGGTCGAGCTGGCCGACCGCGTCGGCCGCGACTACACCACGGTGAGTCGGCAGGTGGCGAAGCTGGAAAGCCTGGGCCTGGTCTTGCGCCAGGCAAGCGCACTCGATCGCCGCGTACGCGAGTCGGTGATTACCGAGAAAGGCAAGGCCATGACTGACCGCGTCGATGATGCCCGGGAGCGGATGGGTGTGTCGATCTTCTCCACCTGGGAGGAAGGCGATTTCGACAATCTGGTGCGGTTGATGCGCAAGTTTGCCAAGGACATCAAGGAAGACTCATTGCGTGCGACTGAGGGCATTTCCTGAGGCCTGATGAGGATTGCTGTGGTGAGCGGGCTCACCACAAGAAGCCCGCTCACCACAGGAAGTTGGTGTGCCACAGGAAATCGGTTCGCCGCAAAATCCTGCACACAACATCAATCCAATGCCAGCTCCACCACCCCGCCGTTCAACCGCACCGGCCATACCCGCAACCGCTGGTCCGGCGTCTCCAGGCACTGCCCGTCTTCCAGGCGGTAGTGCTGCTTGTAGATCGGCGCCGCCACCACCAAGTCGCCCTTGATACTGCCGATCAAGCCGCGACCGATCACATTGGCCCCGGATTCCGGGTCGTGGTTGTCGATGGCATACAGGGTCTGGTTCTGCGCGCCCGGCAGGTAGAACAGCGCGACTTGCGCGCCGTCCAACCACACCACCACGCCGGAATTGCTCACAAGGTCGGCCTCGCTGCACACGCTTTTCCAGGTGGCCAGGTTGCGTTGGGTAGTGGGCTGGCTCATCAGGCAATCTCCTCGGTGACGGGAATCAGGTTGAGTTCGGCGGCCATGATCGGCCGGCGCTGGCCGCGTTCCTGGACGAAGTGGATGTCCGGGTCGGGGCGTTTGTCGTTGACGAAGGTGCGGAAGCGCTTGAGTTTTTCCGGGTCTTTGAGGGCGTTGGCCCACTCGCACTCGTAGCGATCGACCACCAGTTGCATCTGCGCTTCCAGCTCGGCACCCAGGCCCAGGCTGTCGTGCAGGATCACGTCCTTGAGGAAGTCCAGGCCGCCTTCCAGGCTCTCGCGCCATACCGACGTGCGCTGCAACTTGTCGGCGGTGCGGATGTAGAACATCAGGAAGCGGTCGATATAGCGGATCAGCGTGGCATCGTCCAAGTCGGTGGCGAACAGCTCCGCATGACGCGGGCGCATGCCACCGTTACCGGCGATGTAGAGGTTCCAGCCCTTCTCCGTGGCGATCACCCCCACGTCCTTGCTCTGGGCTTCGGCGCACTCGCGGGTGCAGCCAGACACCGCGAACTTGAGCTTGTGCGGCGAGCGCAGGCCCTTGTAGCGGTCCTCGATCAGCAGTGCCATTTTCACGCTGTCTTGCACGCCGTAACGGCACCAGGTGCTGCCCACGCAGGACTTCACCGTGCGCGTGGACTTGCCATACGCATGCCCCGTCTCGAACCCCGCCGCGATCAATTCGGCCCAGATATCCGGCAGCTCGTGCAGTTGCGCGCCAAACAGGTCGATGCGCTGGCCACCAGTGATCTTGGTGTAGAGGTCGTATTTCTTCGCCACTTCGCCGATCACGATGAGTTTGTCCGCGGTGATCTCGCCCCCCGGAATACGCGGCACCACCGAGTAGGTACCGTTCTTCTGCATGTTGGCCATGAACGTATCGTTGGTGTCCTGCAGCGGCACCAGGGACGCGTCCATGATCGGCTGGTTCCAGCACGACGCCAGGATCGAGCCCACCGCCGGCTTGCACACGTCGCAGCCGGTGTGGCCACGGCCGTGTTTGGCCAGCAGTTCGTCAAAAGTGATGATGCCTTCCACGCGCACCAGGGCGTATAGCTCCTGGCGGGTGTAGGCGAAGTGTTCGCACAGGCTCTTGTCGACGCTGACGCCACGGGCGATCAGTTCATGCTCGAACACTTGCTTGAGCAAGCCTGCGCAGCCACCGCAACCGGTGCACGCTTTTGTTTGGGATTTAAGTAAGCCGAGGTCGCTGCAGCCGCTGTCGATGGCCGAGCAGATCGCGCCCTTGGTCACGTTGTGGCAGGAGCACAGGGTGGCCGATTCCGGCAACGCGCCGGGGCCCAGGGTCGGCGCGCCGCTGGAGGATGGCAGGATCAGGCTGGCCGGCTCGGACGGCAACGCGATGCCGTTCTGCATGTATTGCAGCAAGGTGTCGTAGTAGCTGTTGTCGCCCACCAGCACGGCGCCGATCACCTGCTTGCCCGCAGCGTCCACTACCAGGCGGCGATAGCTGGCGCTGGCTTCGTCGATAAATTGGTAGCTGCGCGCGCCGGGCGTATGGGCATGAGCGTCGCCAATGGAACCCACATCCACGCCGAGCAGCTTGAGTTTGGTGGACATGTCCGCGCCCACAAACGGCTCGGCGGTCTGCCCGCAGAGCAGCGCGGCGACGCCTCGGGCCATCTGGTAGCCCGGTGCGACCAAGCCGAACAGGCTGCCGTTCCAGGAGGCGCACTCGCCAATCGCGTAGATGTTCGGGTCGCAACTCAGGCACTCGTCGTTGATCACCACCCCGCCGCGCGGGCCGATGTCCAGGCCGGCCTGACGGGCCAGCGCGTCCTGGGCGCGGATACCGGCAGAGAACACGATCAAGTCGGTTTCGAGGTATTCGTCATTGGCGAAGTTCATGCGGTAGCGGTAGTGCTCGCCCGCACTGATCGACTGGGTGGCGCGCGACAAATGCACCCCCACGCCCAGCCGCTCGATCTGCGCCTTGAGCGCCAGGCCGCCAAAGTCGTCCAGTTGCACCGGCATCAAGCGTGGCGCGAACTCCACCACGTGAGCTTCAAGGCCCAGGCTCTTCAACGCGTTGGCGGCTTCCAGGCCCAACAGGCCACCGCCCACCACCACGCCGCGTCGCGCATTCGCGGCCGCCTTGCGAATCGCATCCAGGTCTTCAAGGGTGCGATACACCAGCCGCGAATCGCCTTCGGCGCCTTCGATCGGCGGCACGAACGGATAGGAACCGGTGGCCAGCACCAGCGTGTCATAGGCCACGCAACCGTTGGCGGTGATCACCTCGCAGCGCGCGCGGTCGATCTCCAGCACCGGCACGCCGAGGTGCAGGGTCACGCCCGGCACCTGGTACAGCGAAGCCTCGGACAAGGCCAGCGACTCGGCATCACGGCCGGTGAAATACTCGGACAGATGCACCCGGTCATAGGCGCGCATCGGCTCCTCGCTGAACACATGCAAGCGGTAGTGATCCAGCGCGCCGCGCTCGATCAGTTGCGCCACACAGTGGTGGCCGACCATGCCATTGCCGACGACGATCAAGGTTTTGAGATGGTTCATAGTAAGCACCCGTCAAAGCTCATCACGGTTTAAAAAAGCAAAAAAAAACGCCTGAAACCTTACGGTTCCAGGCGTCTTTGCCTGTTCTTATGCGGGTTCGGATCAGGCGACTGCGCCGGACTCACCGCTATGCCCCAGGGTGTCGATCGTCGTTGACCGAGGTGGGTTAAGGGGGAGCTTGCAGGGTCTGTGCCAAACGAGGGCGAAGCCTGTGTTCATGGCTCAACAGGCTGATCGGCAATTCTGAGCCCCCCTCCAGCGCCTCCAACTGGTGCACCTCGCGTTATAAAAGTGCACGATTTGCCAGGGGTAAACAGTGTTCTGTGATGAGCGGGCTTGCTGTGGTGAGCGGGCTTGTCCCGCGCGGGGGCACCACGGTATCAATTTAAGGGGCTGCTGCGCAGCCCAGCGCGGGGCAAGCCCGCTCACCACAAAAATCCCGTTCATCACAATAGGCCAGTTCACCGACAAACCGCGTCGTGAACAAACTGGCGCGTGACTTGCTAGTAACACGTCAACCAAGCAGTCAACGCTGACTGCCCTCTCACGACAAAGGCGCCGTGTAATCCCCGTTTTCAACGGAGGGTTACAAGGCGCCTTTTTTGTTTACATGGGTTCCAGATGACCAACCAAAGCATCCGCAGTGTGTGTCCTTATTGTGGCGTGGGCTGTGGCATCGTCATGCAGGTCGAGCACAATAAAGTGGTCAAGGTGATCGGCGACAAGGCCCATCCCACCAACTTCGGGCGCCTGTGCACCAAAGGCACCACCTGCGGGCAAGCCATCGCCGACTCCGGGCGCATGGAGAACGCCTATGTGCGCCAGGCCCGCGAGCAAGACCCCGTGCGCCTCGCCATGGACACGGCCATCAGCGAAACCGCGCGGCGCTTGCGCCACGTGCTCGACACGCACGGGCCGGACGCGCTGGGCTTCTACGTGTCGGGCCAGATGTCGCTGGAATCCCAGTACCTGATCAACAAATTGGCCAAGGGCTTCGTGCGCACCGCCAACATCGAGTCCAATTCCCGCCTGTGCATGGCCAGCGCGGGCAGCGGCTACAAGCTGTCCCTCGGCGCGGACGGCCCTCCAGGCTCCTATGAAGACTTCGACCGTGCCGACCTGTTCTTCGTGATCGGCGCGAATATGGCCGACTGTCACCCGATCCTGTTCCTGCGCATGATGGACCGGGTCAAGGCCGGAGCGAAGCTGATCGTGGTCGATCCTCGGCGCAGCGCCACGGCGGACAAGGCCAACCTGTTCCTGCCGATCAAACCCGGCACCGACCTGGCCCTGCTCAATGGCCTGCTGCACCTGTTGGTCAAAAACGGGCATACCGACCCCGAGTTTATCGCCGCGTTCACCGACGGCTGGGAAGTGATGCCCGCGTTCCTGGAGGACTATTCACCACAGCGTGTCGCGGGCATCACCGGCCTTGCCGAAGCCGATATCCGCCAAGCCGCCGACTGGATCGGCCAGGCCGCCGAATGGATGAGCTGCTGGACCATGGGCCTCAACCAGAGCACCCACGGCACCTGGAACACCAACGCCCTGTGCAACCTGCACCTGGCCACCGGTGCCATCTGCCGGCCCGGCAGCGGCCCGTTCTCCCTCACCGGTCAACCCAACGCCATGGGCGGTCGCGAAATGGGCTACATGGGACCGGGCCTGCCGGGGCAGCGCTCGGTACTGGTGGAGGCCGACCGCGCTTTTATCGAGGACCTGTGGCAGATCCCCCACGACAGCCTGCCGCGCCAGGCCGGCAGCGGCACCGTGGCAATGTTCGAGCAAATGGCTGCCGGGCAGATCAAGGCCTGCTGGATCATCTGCACCAACCCGGTGGCCAGCGTGCCCAACCGCCAAACCGTGATCAAAGGGCTACAGGCCGCCGAACTGGTGATCACCCAGGACGCCTTCCTCGACACCGAGACCAACCGCTACGCCGATATCCTCTTGCCGGGCGCGCTGTGGGCCGAAGCCGAAGGGGTGATGATCAACTCTGAACGCAACCTGACCCTGATGCAAAAAGCCGTCGACGCCCCCGGCGAAACCCTGCCCGACTGGCAGATCATCGCCAGGGTCGCCTGTGAGATGGGCTTTGCCGAGGCCTTCACCTACGCATCCGCCGCCGACGTGTTCGAAGAAATCAAACGTGCCTGGAACCCCAAGACCGGTTACGACATTCGCGGAGCAAGTTACCCACGCCTGCGTGAACAGCCGTTGCAATGGCCGTGCGCGTCCGTTGATGCCGCCCACCGCAACCCGATCCGCTATCGCACCCAGGGCAGTCTCACCTTCGCCACCGAAAACGGTAAGGCGCGGTTCTTCGCCCGCCCGCATATGCCGCCCGCCGAGATGCCCGATGACACCTTCCCCTTTGTGCTCAATACCGGCCGCGTGCAGCACCAATGGCACACCCTGACCAAGACCGGCAAGGTCGCCACCCTGAACAAACTCAACCCCGGCCCCTTCGTGGAACTGCACCCCGAAGATGCCACGCGCCTGGGCATCAAGGACAAGGACCGGGTCGAAGTGCGCTCCCGGCGCGGGCATGCGGTGCTGCCGGCCGTGGTCACCGACCGTGTACGGCCAGGCCACTGTTTTGCACCCTTCCATTGGAACGATGTGTTCGGCGAACACCTGGCGATCAACGCGGTGACCAACGACGCCGTGGACCCGATTTCCCTGCAGCCTGAGTTCAAGTGCTGCGCGGTCGCCCTGGCCCGCGTCGCGCTGATCGATCACCAGTTTCTCGACCTCCCTTCCCCCGTAGCAGAGGACTGCACCATGTCGCGCCTCGACGCCTTCGCCGACCTCGCCGGCATCCGTCACCTATCCCCGCCGCCACTGAGCGACAGCGAGCGCACCTACCTCGCCGGCTTCCTCAGCGGCCTGCAATCCAACGCCGCACATCAGGCCGTCGGCGTACCGACAATGCCCGCGAACGCGCCGCTGGCCGACGCCTCCCGGCTATGGCTGAACGGCTTGCTCGGCGGGTTGTTCGGCCACATGCAAGCCCTTGCCGCGCCCTCCCCGGCCGTCACCCTGCTGTGGGCGTCGCAAACCGGCAACGCCGAAGCCCTGGCTGAACGATTCGCCCAGCGCCTGCGCGATGCGGGTATCACAGTGGAACTGAGCGCGATGTCGGACTTCCCCGCGAGCAAACTCGCGTCCACTCACACCCTGGCATTGATCAGCAGCACCTTTGGCGATGGCGACCCACCGGACAATGGCGAAGGTTTCTGGCACAGCCTCAGCACCGCCAAGACGCGCCTGGAGTCGCTGCGCTTTGCGGTGCTGGCCCTGGGCGATCCCAACTACGACCAGTTCTGCAACCACGGCAAGCAACTCGACCAGCGCCTGCTGGAACTGGGCGCCACCCGCCTGCTTGAACGCGTCGACTGCGACACCGAATTCGAAGCCCCTGCTGATGCCTGGCTGGTGCGCTTCCAACAGAGCCTCAACCCGGCAAAACCCGTGGCGCTGGCCGCACCCGCCACGCCTGCCGGCAAGACCAAGCTGTACGGGTCGCGGCTGCTGCTCAACCGGCACCTGAACCCGCACAGCGTCCACAAGGAGACCCGCCAGTTCGCCCTGGACCTGGCCGACTCCGGGCTCAGCTACGAAGCCGGCGATGCCCTGGGCGTGCGGCCCCGCAACTGCCCCGAACTGGTCAGCGAATTGCTCGACCTCACCCGCCTGGGCGCCAATACCAGCGTGAACATCGATACCTTCGGCGATGTTCCCCTGCAACAGGCACTCACCCAGCATTTCGAAATCGCCCGGCCCAGCAGCGACACCCTGGCCTTCATCGCCGAGCGCAGCGCCAACCCAGGCCTCAAGCAGTTGCTCAACCCCGAGCACAAAGCCGAACTGAATAACTGGCTGTGGGGCCGGCAACTGGCGGACGTGCTGCATGAATACCCCATCGAGTGTTCAGCGGACGAATTGCTGGGCACGCTCAAGCGCCTGCAGCCGCGTCTGTATTCGATCGCGTCGAGTGCCAAGGCCTACCCGCACGAAGTCCACCTGACCGTGGCCGCCGTGCGCTACGGCAAACGCAAGGGCGTGTCCTCGACCTTCCTGGCCGACCGTGTCGGTGACGGTGAAGTGCCGTTGTTCATACAGCCGTCCAAGCACTTTCGCCCCCCCAGTGACGGCGAGGTGCCGATGATCATGATCGGCCCCGGCACGGGGGTCGCACCGTTTCGCGCGTTTCTGCAAGAACGCCGGGCGCTCGGGCATCTGGGCCGCAACTGGCTGTTCTTCGGCGAACAGCACGCCGCCACTGACTTTTACTACCAGGATGAACTGCAAGGCCTACAGCGCGACGGCCTGCTCACCCACCTGAGCCTGGCGTTTTCCCGCGACCAGGCGCAGAAGGTCTACGTGCAGGATCGCATTCGCGAGCAAGGCGCCGAACTGTGGCGTTGGTTGCAGGACGGCGCCAAGCTGTACATCTGCGGCGATGCCAGCCATATGGCCAAGGACGTCGACCAGGCCCTGCGCCAAGTGGCGCAAACCCACGGCGGGCTTGGCGTTGAGGGTGCCGTCGATTACTGGCGACAGTTGAGCGAGCAGAAGCGTTACCTGCGTGATGTGTATTGATTGGATACAGAACAATATGCAGTTTGTATTGTGTACAAAAAACCCTAAAGGTTTGTGGAAGCCATGCCGAAACAGCAGTGATAGCAAATCGCCGCAATCCTGCTCAGGTGCGCGGCGGTTTGGCCGCCCTTCACGCTGATGGTCGTCTCGATGAAAATAAAAAATAAGCTGGTACTGGCATTTGTCTCTGTAGCGTTTATCCCGGTGAGCTTGGTGGCCGTGATTTCGGTCATGAACACCCGGACCCAGGCGGTGGATCAATTCATCGATGGCAGCACCCGGGAAATCCGACAGATCGATGGCAACATCCGCCAGTTCTTCGACGGTACGCTGCAAAACGTCGATCAAATGGCCACCGATCCTGTATACACATCGCTGAACACCCTGAAAAACTACCAGCCCGCCGACGCGGCCAGCCAGCCGATGCCGGCAGAGGCGCAAGCCGTGATCGACCGCTTCGCGCGTTTTGGCGCCACACACCCGGCGGCGGCGATCCTGTCCATCGGCCTGGAAGACGGCACCTACGCCAAATGGCCGGACGACCCGCAACTGGCCAAATACGACCCCCGCACCCGCCCCTGGTACAAGGCGGCCATGGCCAGCCCCGGCAAGACCGTGCGCACGCCGGCTTACTACTACGACAAAGATGACGTGGCGCTGGTGGGCACTGCGCGAGCATTGTTGGACAACGGCAAGGCCAAGGGTGTGTTCGTGGTCAGCGTGTCGTTGAAGAATCTCACCGAGCTGGTCAAGAGCATCAAGCTGGGCGAAAGCGGCTACGTGATGTTGATCGAAGACGGTGTGGTGCTGGTGGACCCGCGCGATGCGGCCCACAGTTTCAAGCCGCTCAAGGACTTGGGCGCACCCTATGCGCATTTGGCCGACACGCCGCAAGGCTCCACCGAGGTGGTGATCGACGGCGTGCGCTACATGGCCAACGTGTGGACCTCCCCCGGCCTCGGCTGGCGCTACATCGGGTTGATCGAACACCGTGAAGTCATGGCCGAAGCCACGCGCATGACCTACCTCACCGCAATCATCGTCGGCGTGCTGGTGCTGATCTTCGGCCTGATCGCGGCGGCGTTTTCCAAGGTCATCGTCAAGCCCATCGGCCAGGTCAGCACCGGCCTGCAGTCCATCGCCCAGGGCGAAGGCGACTTGCGCCACGAGCTGCAGGTACAGGGCAAGGATGAAACCGCCGAATTGGCCGGCTGGTTCAACAAGTTTCTCGCGGCGATCCGCCAACTGATCCAGCATATCGGCGCGGCCTCGGCCAATTTGCACAACGCCTCCAAGGTCAACAGCGAGGTGGCGCACAACATGAACGAGGCGGCCGGCCGCCAGCGAGAGGCGGTTGAATTGGTCTCCACCGCGTTCAATGAAATGGTGGCCACCGCCAACGAAGTCGCGCGTTCATGCAGCGGTGCAGCCGAGTCCGCCGAGAACGGGCACCGTCGCGTGGCCGAGGGCAAGCAGCAGATCGAAGTCACCACCGACAACGTCAACCGCTTGGGGCGCCGCCTTACCGAGTCGTCCCAGGCCATGGTCGAACTGGAAGCCGGCAGCCGCAGCATCAACCAGATCCTTGGCACCATCCGCGCGATTGCCGAACAGACCAACCTCTTGGCACTCAACGCCGCCATCGAGGCCGCCCGCGCCGGTGACCAGGGCCGTGGCTTCGCGGTGGTGGCCGATGAAGTGCGTGCCCTGGCCAAGCGCACGTCCGACTCCACCGGTGAGATCGAGCAACTGCTCGGCACCCTGGAAAACAAGACCCAGGAAGTCACCCAGAAGATGGGCAGTTGCCTGGACTTGTCGCGGGCCAGCGTATCGTCCATCGAAAGCGCGCGGGACAGCTTTGAAGGCATCCAGACGTCGGTCAACGAAATCCGCGACCAGAACCTGCAGATCTCCGCCGCCGCCGAGGAACAACACAGCGTGGCCGAGGAGATCAACCGGCATATCCAGCAGATCTACGACGAGGCGCGGCTGGTGGAAAGCCTGGCCAACTCGGCGCAGGACGACTCTGGGCGGTTGTCGAATTTGTCGGATGAGCTAAATGGCTTGGTGGGGCGATTCAAGTCCTGAGAAAATCAGCGATTTGCTGCCACATCGCGCCAGGGTTGGAATACATCGGGAAGTGCCCGCACTCGTCAATCGGCGCCAGCCGCACGCCGTGGGCCTGGATGTGCGGCAGGTAGGACAGCCCGGCGTTCTGCTCGCCGTACATGAACAGCTTCGGGCAGGGCAGCCCGAGGAACTTGCCCATCAGGTCGGCGTTATCGGAAAGCTCCACCATCGACTGGAAGATTCCGCGCACGGCGCCCGCCCGTACCTTATGGCGCAGGTTCGCCGAATACAGCGCGCTGGCCAAGCTCGACAGGCTGATGCGCGTACGCGCGGCCAAAGCATGGTGGCTGGGCAACGCCACCATCAAACGGTCTTCCCGCAACGGCAGCGACTGAACCGTCGGGCCCAGGTCGCCGTCCAGGCGGGCAAAGGCCAGGTCGATATTCCCTGCTTCCAGCGCCGGCAGCGCTTCCACGCTGTCGATCTCGCGCACCGCGGGCAGTATCGCCGCGCCGCGAACGCTCGAACAGCGTGACCTCGAGCGCCTGCTCCAGCACCTGGATCTGCTCGCTCAACGGCGGCTGCGACACCCCCAGGTACTATCCCCCCACGCTAACCACGATGCGAAGCGAGCCGCTCTTGCTCTTGCTCTTGCTCTTGCTCTTGCTCTTGATCTTGATCTTAGGCGCCCCGTCAAACACGCTGGCCGGAATTCGACAGGGATTTGGGGGGTAAACCGGCAGGGATGCCGGTTTAGCCGCCCCGCGCCATGGATGGCGCGTGGCGGCGGCCCCCCAAATACCTGTCGGATTACGGGCACACCGAGCCTAGGCGAGGTGCCGAGTGTTGGGGCAAGAGCCTTTTGCTTACTTTTGGGCTTTTCAAAAGTGAGCCGCCGTAAGGGCGGAACCCATAGCAGCCGTTACCTAAATAACGGATATGTACCCGATCAGATCCAACATCCAGGTCGGCTGTCAGGCCGCCTTCGCGAGCAAGCCCGCTCCCACATTTGGATCGCGGGGCAACAGTCAGAGCGTGGTCGGCTGTTAGGCCGTCTTCGCAGGCAAGCCAGCTCCCACAGTTTTGAATCGCGGGGCAACAGTCAGAGCGTGGTCGGCTGTTAGGCCGTCTTCGCGGGCAAGCCAGCTCCCACAGTTTTGGATCGCGGGGCAACAGTCAGAGCGTGGTCGGCTGTTAGGTCGCCATCGCTGGCAAGCCAGCTCCTACAGTTAGATCGCGGGGTGATAGTTAGATTGTGGTCGGCTGTCAGGCCGTCTTCGCAGGCGAGCCAGCTCCCACATTTAGATCTCGGGGTGACAGTTAGATTGTGGTCGGCTGTCAGGCCGCCATCGCAGGCAAGCCAGCGCCTACAGAGGAACGGCCATATGACTTCGCTGTAAAACCATCCACCCCAGAAACGCTTGAAGCCGGGCCAAGAACCTCTCACCGTCAGCACCCGGGTTTCGAGCCTCAAACAGAAAAAACGCCACCTGCGTCACCCGCATCGGATACCTCTGCACGAACAGCGCAACATACTCCTCCAATGTCTGCGGCCAAGTCGCGCCCTCTACCCCGCACACTATCTGCGTCGCCCTGATCAGCTTGCGTGACGCTTCGCGCTGCAGGCGAAGCCGCTCGTGTTCGGTGTCGGCACGCGCAATGCGGCTGAGGTAAGCGCTCAGCACCGCTTCAAAGTCACCATTCACAGCCAAGGCGATGTCCAGTGATGGCCGAAATCGCTCGAACTGCACCGCCAGATCATTGCCCCATACGCACCGGCAATGGTGCTTGAGCCAGAACCCCCAACGATGTTTATTCTCAACAGCCAGTACCTGCGCGCGGCTGCCGATATCGAAATCGACCTTGGTGACTGACGGGTGCCGCAGCGCCAGGTCGCACCGAATCCGTTCCAACCGCTCCAGGCTCGCAGCGGTAGGCGGCTCGCTCAGCACCAACGTGAGATCAAGATCGGATACACCCGGCAGCGCATCGCCGCGTGCAACACTGCCATAGACATAAATGCCGTCAACCCCCAAGCCTGGCTGCGAGAGCAGGCCGCAGGCATCCTCAAGCAAAGGCTGAAACTCACGCTGCACGGGGGCTGAGGATAAAACCCTCGGCGTCCACACCCATGGGTTGCGATGCACTCATGGGCGATGCCTCTCGATCACCAGGCCTTCTGCCTCAGTCGGCACGCAGAAATGGCGGGTAATCAGATCGAACTCGGCATCAGTGGCGGCGAAGTCATGCTCACCCTGGGCATTGCGCGCGTGCAGCCGGGCCCGGCAGGTGGCGTCGTCCAGTTCAAGGTAATGCAGGCAGTGCCGGACCTTGGCGACCTGTGCCAAGCCCAGCAGCCATTCGCGGTTAGCCAAGGTGTTGGCAGGGAAATCCAGCACCACGTTGGCACCCGACTGCAGCACATTGATCACCAATGGGCCCAGTACGCCGCGTATTCGCTGGGCACAACGGATGTAGTCGGCAATGGAGCGGATTTCACCGGGGTAAAGCGTGGCAAGCCAGTGGTCTTCGCTGAGCACAATGGCCGCGTGCTCGGTGGCCAGGGTCTTGGCGAGCGTGGACTTGCCGGAGGCGATCTTGCCGCAGAGCAAATGCAGGGTTGGCATGGCAAGGTTCCTTATGTGAGGCCAGCCAGCATGCACGCTGGGGGTTGATCACACAACGCGCCGCTGCCAGTGCGCGTAGAACGCGAGGGCCGCGACGTTCTTGTCCTTGGCTTCGAGCATGATGTCGAAGCGGTCGAGAAACTGCAGCGCGTAATCGTTGGTCCAGCGGTTCCACATTTGCGCGCTGTGGGCGTAGAGGTCGCGCTTGGACACCACCTGCAACAGCGCGTCCATTTCCAGCTTGTGCTCGGCGTCGAACCCCAGCTCCTGCAGGCTCTCCTGGGGTTGGGAGTAGTGCATGGTCGGGCGAACGCCGCGCCAGCTTTCGATCACACGGGCGACCCGTTCCGAGTGGGGGTCGATGTAGTCGTTTTCATTGATCCAGCAGTGGTGGATGTCCAGCACCACTGGCGCCAGGTCCGCGACTTGCAGGCAGTGGTCCAGGCCGTAGGTCTTCTCGTCGTTCTCGAAGGTAATGCAGTTGCGCGCCACTTCCGACAGGCGCGCCCACACCGCGCGGGTACCCGCCACGCCAAGGCGACCGGCGATATGCACGTTGCACTTGAGGTCCTGGAAGCGTCGGCCGTAGCCCATCATGCGGATCATGTCGGCGTGGTATTCGAATTCGGCCAGGCTGTTTTCCACCACGCCAGGGTTCTCCGAACCCAGCACACAGTACTGGCCGGGGTGGAACGACAGGCGGATATCCGCAGCGCGCGCCAAGTCACCGATCGCGGCAAACCCCTCGATCAACTGATGCTCGATGGCCGGGTCCTTGTACACCGCGGCAATTTTCGGGTGGCTGTAGAACGGCAACAGATCGCTGCTCAGGCGCAGCATGCGCAAGGTTGGCGGCAATTCGGCGACATACGCCAACAGGCGCAATTGGGCCGCCAGGTTGTGGGTGACCACTTCCACCAATTTGTCGCGGGCCACTTGGGGCGTGACACTGTCCATCCAGCGCAACGTGGTGGTGCGCGGGTTGAAGGGGCCTTCGATCGGCTTCAAGGCGCTGGCCGACAGCAGGCGTTCGGGGTGCTTGTACTGGCACGCGAAGCCGATTCGAGGGTGGGTCATGGAGAGGCCTGGAGGTGAACAATCGTGGGAATTATAAGAGCTTAGGTGGGTAACACCGCCAGGGGTTCACTCTGGAAAATAAGTTGAATCCTGGTTTTCGCAGGCAGTCACCTATAAGGACAACAGCGAGACGACAACGCAACGGAGGTGGCTATGAACCTTGCAATGACACTCTTCAGCCTGTTTGCCGGATGGATGGCGATTGTGTTTTCAATGATGTGGGGCGTACTGCGGGTAGTACGCTGGCACCATGATTAGCACGCCGGATGGGCGCTACTTTGTGGTCAAGGGCCAACTCTGGCGCTGCACCAACCCGGCGCTGGACGAAGACACCCGCCAGCGCCTGGTCAATGCATTGATGGACGCGCGCCGTGCCGTCAAGGCGGCCAAGGCCTCGGGTGACCCGCAACAACTGAGGGTGGCGCGACACCAGGTGCACGGTGCCAAGGTCGACCTTGGCGAAAGCGGCCCCGTCTGGTGGAGCGATGGCAGCCCGGACTTCAATCGCTGTCAGGTTGCCAATACGCCTTATGCCGAATGGTTTGAAAAACATCTGGACATGAAACCCCAGTGAACTTTCCCGCGAACGCCACGCTCCTTTCCTATGCGAAGTCATTGCGCCCTGAATCCAGGAGCGCTGAACGATAAGGAGCCGCCCCCCATGACTACCCTCCCCGCCTACTACGCAACACGGCCAGGCCCGCTGCATGCACTCTTGCTGGCTGGCAGCGTACCGTTGTTTCTGGGTGCCCTGCTCAGCGACGTTGCCTACGGCCAGACCTACCAGATTCAATGGGCCAATTTCGCTTCCTGGTTGATTGCCGGCGCCTTGGTGTTCAGTGGGTTCGCGCTGTTGTTCGCGCTGGTCAACCTGCTTCGTGCGCGGCGCAAATCCGGGCGACCGGCCGCTTACTTCCTGTTGCTGCTGGCGGCCTGGGTACTGGGTTTGGTCAATGCTTTCCAGCATGCCAAGGATGCATACGCCATGATGCCCGCCGGCCTGGTGCTGTCGGTGATCGTTACGCTGCTGGCACTGGTGGCTGCGTGGATCGGCCTGTCTGACCTGCGTTCGGGAGATGCCAAATGAAAACGTCCAGCACCCTGACCCTGTTGAGCGCCGCCCTGTTGCTGACCGCCTGCGGTGGCGAAGGCGACAAGACCCAGGCCCGCGGCCCTGACCCCAAACTGCCGGAGCAGCAAAGCAGCCTGCTGCCGAGCATGAAGATTGCCGAACCAGTGCCGTGGGGCGAGCAAAAACCCAAGGTCCCGGAAGGCTACAGCGTGACCGCTATCGCCACCGACCTGGCCATACCGCGCCAGACCCTGGTGCTGCCCAACGGCGACATCCTCGTCGCTGAAGGCCGTGGCGGCAGTGCGGCCAAGCTCAAGCCCAAGGACGTGATCGCCAGCCTGATCAAGGCCGAAGGCAACACCAAGGTCAAGGGTGGCAACCGCCTGACCTTGCTGCGTGACGCCGATGGCGACGGCACCTACGAACTCAAGACGGTGTTTGCCGACAACCTCAACGCGCCGTACGGCCTGGCGTTTGCCAACGGCAAGCTCTACGTGGCCAATCAGGATGCGCTGGTGAGCTTCGACTACGCCGACGGCCAGACCAAGGCCAGCGGCCCGCCGAGCAAAGTCACCGACCTGCCGGCGCAAATCAACCATCACTGGACCAAATCCCTGGCCGTAAGCGCTGACGGCAGCCAGCTCTACGTGGGCATCGGCTCCAACAGCAACGTCACTGAACGCGGCATGGAAGTGGAGATCGACCGCGCGATGGTCTGGCAGATCGACGCCACCACCGGCGCGCACAAGCCTTACGCCACCGGCCTGCGCAACCCGACGGCACTGACCATCCAGCCGGACACCGGACAACTGTGGACGGTGGTCAACGAACGCGACGAACTGGGCCCGGACCTGGTACCGGACTACCTCACCTCGGTGCGTGAAGGTGCCTTCTATGGCTGGCCCTACAGCTATTGGGGCCAGAACGTCGACCCGCGTGCACAGCCGCAGAACCCGGCCAAGGTCGCCGCCGCGATCAAGCCGGATTACAGCCTGGGTTCCCACGTGGCGGCACTCGGCGTGGACTTTTCCATCCCGCAAATGGGCGAGAAGTTTGCCGATGGTGTGTTTGTCGGCGAGCACGGCAGTTGGAACCGTGACAACCCGGTGGGCTACAAGGTGATCTTCGTGCCCTTCAGCAATGGCAAGCCGTCCGGTGAGCCTATCGACTTCGCCACCGGCTTTCGCGGTGACGATGGCAAGACCCGTGGGCGCCCCGTGGGGGTGACGGTGGACCCCAAAGGCGCACTGATCATTGCTGATGACCTGGCCAATACCGTCTGGCGGGTGACGCGCAACCGCTAAGCAAACTGTTTGACATGGTTGCCTGAAGCAACAATATAATTGCTTCAGGCAACCATTCGAGCATTTCAGCATGTCCACTCCCCTGCTTGTCGAACGCGCCGGCATCGTGCGCGGCTTCAATCGCTTCTACACCCACCAGATCGGCGTGCTGCAGGAACACCTGCTGCAGAGCGACTATTCGCTCACCGAAATCCGCGTGATGTACGAATTGTCTACTCGTGGTGATCTCACCAGCGCCGACCTGTGCCAAATGCTCAGCCTCGACGCGGGTTACCTGAGCCGATTGACCAGTGGTTTCGAAAAGAAGGGCCTGATCCAGAAAGTCCGCTCCGCCACCGACGCCCGCGCGGTGCAACTGCACCTCACCGACCACGGCCGCGACGTGCTGGCACCTCTGGAGCAGCAAACCCAGAACGAAGTCATCACCCTGCTCAACAGCCTGCCCGAACCCCAGCAACGCCAGCTCACCGAAGCCATGAAGCGCATCCAGGCCCTGCTGCAAGGCACGGCGCCCAGCTATCTGCTACGCGATCCCCAACCCGGCGACATGGGCGTGGTGGTGCAACAACAGACCGCGTTGTATGCCCGTGAATATGGTTGGAACTGGGAGTTCGAAGCATTGGTAGCGGAGACGGTTGCCAAGTACCTGAGGGCGTTTGATCCAACCTGCGAGCGTTGCTGGATCGCGGAAAAGGACGGCGAAGTGGTGGGTTCGGTGTTCGTTATCCGCCACGGCGAAACCACAGCCCAACTGCGCATGCTCTACGTGGACGCCAGTGCGCGCGGCATGGGCATCGGCCAACGGCTGGTGGATGAGTGTGTGCGCTTTGCCCGGCAGGTCGGCTACCAACGCATGCAACTGTGGACGGTGGACATCCTCGGCGATGCGCGCAAGCTGTATCAGAAGGCCGGGTTCGCGTTGGTCGAGGAAGAAACGATAGACAGCTTCGGCAAATCCCTGGTCAGCCAGACCTGGGCGCTCACGCTTTAAAGTGTTCCCGCGCCGTTGCGGCGCGGGACATAAGACCTTACAGGTCAGTGATTTCCTTGTGACGCGGCACCAGCGTCTTCATCACGCTCCAGGCCACCAGGTAGGCCAGTGCGCAGATGGCGAACATGATCATGTAGCCGGTGTGAATGTCGCCGACGGACTTGTAGTAGTCGAACACCCAACCGCCGATCTTGGTCATGACCACGCCACCCAGGCCGCCGGCCATGCCGCCGATACCGACCACCGAGGCCACGGTTTTCTGCGGGAACATGTCCGACACCGTGGTGAAGATGTTGCATGACCACGCCTGGTGCGCCGAGGCGCCCACGCCAATCAGCAATACCGGCACCCAGAAGCTGATATAGCCCAATGGCTGCGCCAGCAACACCACCAGCGGGAACAGCGCGATCACCAACATGGCTTTCATACGGCCATCGTAGGGCGCATCACCGCGTGCCATGAAGTAGCTCGGGAACCAGCCGCCGCCGATACTGCCGACCATGGTCATGCTGTACAGCACCGCCAGCGGCATCACGATATCGGCGCCTTTCATGCCGTATTGCGCCGACAGATAGGTGGGCAGCCAGAACAGGAAGAACCACCACACACCGTCGGTCATGAACTTACCGAAGGCAAAGGCCCAGGTCTGGCGATAGGTGAGCAACTTGAACCACGAGACTTTCTTCTGCACCGCGCCCGCCGCTGCCGGGGTGAAGGGCTCCACGGTCTGGTCGCTGCGGATGTACGCCAGTTCGGCGGGCGACAGGCGTTTTTGCTCATCGGGCTTCTTGTAGAGTGCAATCCACACCGCGACCCACACAAAACCCAACGCACCAATCACGATAAACGCCGCTTCCCAGCCCCAGAGCCCCGCGATCAACGGCACGCAGATCGGTGCCAGGATCGCGCCCACGTTGGCGCCGGAGTTGAAGATACCCGTGGCCAAGGAGCGTTCTTTCTTGGGGAAGTACTCGGCGGTGGCCTTGATCGCAATCGGGAAGTTACCCGCCTCGCCAATCGCCAATACCGCGCGGGATAGCATGAAGCCGGCAATCGACACCGGGATCACCGCCAGGCCTATCGCCCCGCTGATGGCGGCGATGCCCTCGCCCATCGGCACCGAGAACGCATGCATGACGGCGCCCGTGGACCAGATACCAATCGCCACCACATAAGCCGCCTTGGTGCCGATCTTGTCGACAAAGCGCCCGGCGAACAGCATGGAGATCGCGTAGACAAACTGGAACACCGCCGCGATATTGGCGTAATCGGTGTTACTCCAGCCAAATTGCGTGGACAACTGAGGGGCCAAGAGACTGAGCACCTGGCGGTCGAGATAGTTGACGGTAGTCGCGAAGAACAGCATCGCGCAGATGGTCCAGCGATAGTTGCCTACAGCTTGGCCAACGCGGTGAGCGTTGATGGGCTCGTTCAAGTTCATGGCATCACTTTTTATTTTTGTTAGGTAGGACACATGTAACGTCATATGTCGTCGTACAACTGCGACTTTTATATCGGGACGCCTGAACGCTGTCAATCTGAAAGATTGCCGTTTATCGAGGTATTGCTCGGGTATGTGAAATGTCAGGCAAAAGCAGTTGTAGGATGACGAACGCGTAGTACCAGGCTGGGTGCCTGGCCCGGCACATCATCGAGGGTACCGAAAGGCTGCATGCCGATCTTTTCCAGCACGCGGATGGATGCCGCGTGATCCGGCCGTACCAACCCGAACACTTCGGGCAAGCCAAGTGTTTCGAAGGCCAGCTTCAATGCATCACGGCCCAACTCGGTGGCGTAGCCCTGCCCCCAGGCTTGCACCGCAAACCGATAACCCAGGTTGATGCGTCTTTCGGTCAGGTAGTCCATCGGCGCGATTCCACCAAAGCCGATGATGTGATCCGGCGCTTCGACGCGTGCAATCGCCCACCAGCCGTAGCCTTGGGTAGCCCACTGTTTGAGCCAGTGATCGAGCAGGCGTTGTGCACCCTCCAGGCTGGCCATGGGGCCGGCGGGGTTGAACAGGTTGGTCTGCGGATCGCCGTAGATCGCGAACAATCGCTGCACGTCACCGGGTTGTGGGCGACGGTAGGTCAGTCGCGAGGCAGCAGCGGGCATTCGGTTTTCTCCTGGGTAAACCTGTGAAGTTCAATGCATGTGCAAAAAAACGCAAAAAGTGGTGAATTATTTCATGTCCGCTTGTATCTGAACTGACAGAGCGGTGCCATCGCAACGATGGCACCTCCCCTGTTCTGCTTTAGAGTGTCCCGCATGAAATTACGTAAGAAAAGCGTCAAGCCCATCGGATTGAAAGACATCACCATCGTCGACGACACCAAAGTGCGCAAGGCGATCACCGCCGCCGCACTGGGTAATGCCATGGAATGGTTCGACTTTGGCGTCTACGGTTTCGTCGCCTATGTGCTCGGCAAGGTGTTCTTCCCCGACGCCTCGCCCAGCGTACAAATGATCGCTGCACTCGGCACGTTCTCGGTGCCGTTCCTGATCCGTCCCCTGGGTGGCCTGTTCTTCGGCGCCCTGGGCGATAAATACGGACGGCAAAAGGTCCTCGCCGCGACCATCGTGATCATGTCCCTGAGCACCTTTGCCATCGGCCTGATCCCCTCCTACGCCTCCATCGGTATCTGGGCGCCGATTTTGCTGTTGCTGTGCAAAATGGCCCAGGGTTTCTCGGTGGGTGGTGAATACACCGGCGCCTCGATCTTCGTCGCCGAGTATGCCCCGGACCGCAAGCGTGGCTTCCTCGGCAGTTGGCTGGACTTCGGATCGATCGCCGGTTTCGTGCTGGGCGCCGGCGTTGTCGTGCTGATCTCAAGCATATTGGGCGAAGCTGACTTTGAGTCATGGGGCTGGCGCCTGCCGTTCTTCCTTGCCCTGCCCCTGGGCATTATCGGCCTGTACCTGCGTCATGCGCTGGAAGAGACCCCAGCCTTCCAGCAGCACATGGACAAAATGGAGCAAGGCGACCGCGAAGGCCTGACCCACGGCCCCAAAGTCTCGTTCAAGGAAGTGGCGACCAAGCACTGGCGCAGCCTGCTGACCTGCATCGGCATCGTGGCGGCGACCAACGTGACGTACTACATGTTGCTCACCTACATGCCGAGCTACCTGTCGCACAACCTGCACTACAAAGAAAACAGCGGCGTGCTGATCATCATCGCGATCATGGTCGGCATGCTGTTCGTGCAGCCGTTCATTGGTTTCATCAGTGACAAGATCGGCCGCAAGCCCTTCATCATCGCCGGCAGTATCGGCCTGTTGTTCCTGTCCATCCCGGCGTTCATGTTGATCACCAGCGGCAAGATCGGCCTGATCTTCGCGGGCTTGCTGATCCTCGCCGTGATCCTCAACTTCTTCATCGGCGTGATGGCTTCGACGCTGCCCGCAATGTTCCCGACTCACCTGCGCTACAGCGCGTTGGCCAGTGCGTTCAACGTGTCGGTGCTGATTGCTGGCGTGACCCCGACCGCCGTAGCCTGGTTGGTGGAAAGCACCAATGATCTGTACATGCCCGCCTACTACCTGATGGTGTTTGCCGTGGTCGGCCTGGTCACCGGCCTGACCATGAAGGAAACTGCCAACAAGCCACTGCGTGGCGCAGCGCCGGCCGCTTCGGACATGGAAGAAGCCAAGGAACTGCTGCAGGAGCATCACGACAATATCGAGCAGAAGATCGAAGACATCGATGCCGAGATTGCCGAATTGGAAGCCAAGCGTAAGAATCTCGTCGAGCAGCATCCGCGCATCAACTAACGCCTGAAAGCGCGGGGTGGCCCAGGCCACCCCGCTACTGGAGTGTCCTCATGGTTCCAAGCGTCACCGCCTCACAGTCCTTGCTCAGCGCCGATGAACGCGCTGCCATCGCCGAAATAGAAGCTACCACCAGCATCCTGCAACTGGTCACCCGCCTGACGGGGATGCGCTTTGCCGGCATCGCCAAATTCACCGACCTGGAATGGGTAGTCTGCTCGGTGCACGACACCGTGGACATGGGCCTCCATGTCGACGATGTGCTCGATCTGGAAACCACCTTGTGCAGCGAATTCTGCATCAACCCGCAAACCCTGTTCATCCCGCAGATCAGCCAGAACGGCCGCTTCGCCGCCCGCCCGGTGGTCAAGCAATTCGCCATTGAGAGCTATGCCGGCGCGCCGATCTTCTTGCCCGACGGTCGGCTGTTTGGCGCTCTGTGTGCGCTGGACTCTCGGGCGATGCTATTCGAGGACCCCAACCTGCCGGAAACCCTGAGCCTGTTTGCGCGGCTGATTGGGTGCATATTCTTTGCTAATTTGACGTCCGATCATTGACCTCGGTCCTGCCACGCAGCGCCGTGATATCACGTTTGGGTGGCACCCCAAACAACCGGCCGTATTCGCGACTGAACTGAGAGGGGCTTTCATAGCCCACCTTGAAAGCCGCGCTGGACACGTCCTGATGCTCGTTCAACATCAAGCGCCGCGCCTCGTTAAGGCGCAGCCACTTCTGATACTGCAACGGGCTCATCGCCGTCAGTTGGCGAAAGTGGTGGTGAAACGTCGCTGCGCTCATTTGCACGCGCGCGGCCAACTCCTCCACGCGCAATGCCGTGGTGTAGTTGAGCTTCAGCCAATCGATGGCCTTGGCAATCCGATACCCCTGGCCGTCGACGGAGCAGATCTGGCGCAATCGGTTCGCCTGGTCGCTTTTCAGTAGCCGGTAATGGATTTCGCGCTGAATCAAAGGCGCTAGCACCGGGATGGCTTCAGGCTCGTCGAGCAGCGCCACCAGGCGCGCAAACGATGCCAGCATGCCCTCGGTCACCGTGCCAATACCCACGCCCTTCAACACTGCCCGCTCCCGCGTTGGCGGTAGCTCACTCTGGGCGATCAGCTCGGCCAATATGCGCAAGTCCAGCTTGAAAGTGAGCCCCAGGCACGGTTGCTCTGGGCTGGCCGCCAGCACTTCGGAGTTGGCGGGAATGTCCAGGGAGGTCACCAGGAAGCGTGACGTGTCATACGGGTAGCCCTCGCCACCGACCCACAACTGCTTTTCACCCTGGGCAACCAGCACGATGCACGGTTCCACCATGCACACGACGGGAGTTGCAGGCTGATCACGATGATAAAAACCCAGGCCCGGAATCGGCATGGGGTAGTCACCGGGCGCGTGCACGCGCGAGCCGATGGCCTGGATCAGCGCATTCAAGGATGTTTGATGAGTGGTCATTACAGGCTCTTTCCTCTCTTCTTCGGACTTTACCCCGTCGCGCCCATGGCCGTCCCCGGCAAACTACAAGACTCAGAGGATCAGGCAAGTATTCCAGTCAAACGCACTACAGAACCCTGCTCTCACTCGGGAAAATGCGCGGACCAACCTTCTCGAGGAACCCCCGATGAAAAGCCTCTTGCTCACCCTGAGTTTGCTGGTGACCTCAATGTCGACACTGGGAGCCGATATGTCCAATGGTGCTAACAACTTCTACCAAAGCGAGCGGGTGACCGTCGAAAAAGTCACCTTCAACAATCAATATGGCATGACGGTTGCAGGCAACTTGTTTGTGCCCAAGCACCTTGCCCCCTCTTCAAAAAATGCGGCAATCATCGTGGGCCACCCGATGGGCGCCGTCAAAGAACAGAGCGCGAATCTGTATGCCACCAAAATGGCCGAGCAGGGCTTTGTCACCCTTTCCTTGGACTTGTCGTTCTGGGGCGCAAGCGCTGGCGAGCCGCGCAATGCCGTGTTGCCCGATCTTTACAGTGAAGCGTTCAGCGCCGCCGTGGATTACCTCGGCACCCGCCCGATGGTCGACCGCGAGCGCATCGGCGTGATTGGCATCTGCGGCAGCGGCAGCTTTGCCATCGCAGCGGCAAAGATCGACCCGCGCCTCAAAGCCATCGCTACGGTGAGTATGTACGACATGGGCGCAGCCAACCGTAACGGCCTTAAACGCGGCGTGACCTTGGCGCAGCGCCAGCAAGTAATGCTGCAAGCCGCCAACCAGCGTTATGTGGAGTTCCAGGGTGGCAACACCGTCTACACCGGCGGCACGCCTCAGGCCCTGACCGGCGATGCAGTGGGCGATGAGTTCTACGACTTCTATCGCACGCCGCGTGGTGCGTTCACCCCGGCGGGTGCCTCGCCGCAAAACACCACACGGCCGACGATGACCAGCAACGTTAAGTTCATAAATTTCTACCCGTTCAACGACATCGAGACGCTTTCCCCACGACCACTGCTGTTGATTGCCGGTGCCAATGCCCATTCACTTGAGTTCAGCGAGGACGCCTACCAGCGTGCTGCCGAGCCCAAGGAACTGGTGATCATCCCGGATGCCGGCCATGTGGACCTGTACGACCGAGTCAGCCTGATCCCGTTCGACAAGCTGACCAGCTTTTTCAGGAGCAACTTGAAGTGATCTCCGACACCCCGAAAAACTGGGGCGCTGTGCTCGCGATGTCCCTGGCCGCCTTTGCCCTGGTGGCGTCCGAGTTCATGCCCGTAAGCCTGCTCACGCCCCTGGCGGCCGACTTGCAGATTACCGAGGGGCAAGCCGGCCAGGGCATTTCGGTGTCTGGTCTGTTTGCGTTGCTTACCAGCCTGCTGATCGCAGGCGTAGCGGCGCGGGTCGAGCGCAAGCGCCTCTTGCTGGCCTTGACCGTGCTGATGATCGTTTCTGGCACTGTGGTGGCGCTGGCACCGAATTACCCGGTGTTCATGCTTGGCCGTGCGTTAATCGGCGTGGCCATCGGCGGCTTTTGGTCATTGTCGGCCGCCACGGCCATGCGCCTGGTGCCTGAGCCCCAGGTGCCGCGTGCGCTGGCGATCGTCAATGGTGGCAACGCTTTGGCGACGGTGATCGCCGCGCCATTGGGCAGTTTTGTCGGCGGCTTGATCGGCTGGCGCGGGGCGTTCTTTTGCGTCGTCCCCGTCGCGACGTTGGCAGCGGCCTGGTTGATGATCAGCCTGCCTTCAATCAAGGCTCAAGGCGTCGCCAAAAACACCAGCCTGCTGCACTTGATGAAACGCACGCCGGTGGCCTTGGGCATGCTGGCGGTGAGTGTGTTTTTCATGGGCCAGTTTATGTTGTTCACCTACCTGCGGCCGTTTCTGGAGGCCGTCACCCAGGTAAGTGCGTCCGGACTGCCGTTGATCTTGCTGGTGCTGGGATTGGCTGGTTTTGCGGGGACGTTGGTGATTGAGCGCTTCCTGAAAAAAAGCCTGTTTCTGACGCTGGGCATTATTCCGCTGGTGATGGCCGGGATTGCGCTGGCGCTGGTCGTGTTTGGCAGTTCCACAGTGATAACCACGCTATTACTGGGGCTCTGGGGCCTGGTCGCCACCGCCGCCCCCGTGGGTTGGTGGACCTGGCTGTCAAAAACCCTGCCCGACGACGCCGAGACAGGGGGTGGCTTGATGGTGGCGATCATCCAACTGGCGATCGCTTCCGGCGCTATCGTGGGCGGCCTGATGTTCGACCTGAGCGGGTATCAGGCGACATTCGAGTTGAGTGCTGCGGTGCTGAGCGTCGCGGCCCTATTGACGTGGTTGGCAACGCGCGCCAGCAGCCCCCCTCCCCGGCGGTCTAATTGTTTTGCCAGAGCTGCCGATAACAAGGGACACCCCTGACCAGCAGCGACTCCCTGCGGGAAACTATGCCGAACGCTCTCGCCCCTATCGTCCGCTCGCTTTCCGATCGCACCAGTCTGTCGCTGGCGCGCACCTCACTCTTCAGGTTCATGGCCTTGCTGGCTGTGGTGTTTGCCGCCGCGGCCTACTCGTTGGTCTATCTGGCCCATGAACTGGACCGCTCCGAGCAGGTTGAAAGCGCGTTCTATACCCGCAAAGCCGTGCAGTCGCTGGAAAAGTCCCTGCGGGTGACGGTCAAGGACTACGCCTTCTGGAGTGACGCCTACAAGCATTTGCATATGACGGTAGACGCTGATTGGGCCTTTGTCCGTGGCAACATCGGCGCCACGCTGTTCGATGATTTCGGCTTTCAAGGCCTGTTCGTGGTCGACGACGCCGACCGCACGGTGTATGCCGTCGTTGACGGCCAGTTACAGACCGTCGAACTCAACCAGTGGCTCGGTGGCCCCATCACCGAGATTCTTGAGCAGGCTCGCGCGGGCGCAGACAATGAGACACCCGCCACGGCCTTTATCAACGTGCACGGCAGCCCTGCACTGGTAGCTGCCGCCGCCATCACCCCCGGTACCGACCCCACGGTGTTGCCCGACGGCCGGACAGCGTCGGTGCTGATCTTTATCGACATTCTCGACAGCGCCAAACTGGCGGTGATCGGCGATGAATTCGGCGTGGACAAACTGCACGTCGCCACCGCCGATGAAATCGGCAAGACCTTGCTCTTCCCCCTCGGCGACAACGGCTCGGCCGGCAGCCTCCACTGGGAGCCGGCTCGTCCAGGCTTGCGCCTGATGGGCGTAGGCCTGCCGCTGCTGGGCCTGGCTGCGCTGCTGGTGTGCGTGATGAGCTGGGTCATTTCGCGGCGCACCACCGCCGCCGCGCTGGCCCTTGATGCCAGCCACTCGTCGCTGCAAAACAGCCAGAATGCCCTGGCCACCAGCGAAGCACGCTTTCGCGATGTGGTGGAGGCCAGCTCCGACTGGGTGTGGGAAATCGATGCCGGTTGGCGTTTTACTTACCTGTCGGAGCGCTTCGAAAACGTCACCGGACTGGCCCGGCAAACCTGGATCGGCGCCACGATGAACGACCTGCTGGAGACCGACGGCGGCCTGCTGTCTCAATGGCTGAGCATGCCAGGCCGACGTCCCGATATCAGCGTGCAATGCCGCTATCGCGATGCCGACAGACAGGAACGCACCACGCGCCTGTCTGCGCGGCAGATGCCCTGCGGCGGGTTTCGAGGCACGGCAACCGACGTGACCGAAGAGGTCGAAGCCCGGCGGCGCATCGAGTTCCTGTCCCAACACGACGCTCTCACCGGGTTGCCCAATCGCACGCGCCTGCAAGCGTTCCTCGGCGGCAAGTTGAAGGCGCTGGCCACGTCGGGGCGACCGTTAGTCATGCTCAGCCTGGACCTGGACCGCTTCAAGCCGGTCAATGACCTCCTCGGGCACGCCGCTGGCGACCGCGTGCTCAACGCCGTCTCAGGCCGCCTGGCGGCCTGTGTGCGCCATGGGGATCTGGTCGCTCGAGTGGGCGGTGACGAGTTTGTGTTGATTCTCACCGAGGCAGGCACCCAGGGGGAAGTCGAGGCGCTGTGCAGGCGGTTGATCGATTCGATCGAACAGGCCATCCGCATCGACGAACAGGAAGTGTTCATCAGCGCCAGCATCGGCATTGCCCTCGCGCCCAACGACGCCAGCGAGGTCACCGAGTTGCTGCGTTATGCCGATATTGCGCTGTACGAGGCCAAATCTGCCGGTCGCAATACCTGGCGTTTTTATTCAGGGGAAATGAATGCCCGCATCATTGAGCGTCGCCGTCTGGAAAGTGACCTGCGCTATGCGATCAAGCACGGGGAACTGCGCCTGCACTTCCAACCGCGCTACCGCATCGCCGATGGGCAGATGGTGGGTGCCGAAGCACTGGTTCGCTGGCAGCATCCGGACCGTGGCCTGATTGCACCGGACACCTTCATCGCGATTGCCGAGGAGTCGGGGTTGATACTCTCGCTGAGCGACTGGGTACTGAAAACCGCCTGTGCCTGTGCCGCCGCCTGGCCGGATCACTTGTTTGTGTCGGTAAACCTCTCACCCACGGAATTCAAGCGCGGCGACCTGGTGGAGCGTATACGGCGAGCCCTGGACAGCGCCGGCATCCACCCCACGCGGGTGGAACTGGAAATCACCGAAAGCGTGATGCTCGAAGATGCCGTCGGCGCACTGGCAATCATGCACACCCTGAAGCACCTGGGCATTCGCATCGCCATGGATGACTTCGGCACCGGCTATTCCTCCCTGAGCTATCTGCGCGAATTCCCGTTCGACGGCCTCAAGATTGATCGCACGTTCCTGAGCCGGCTTGAGCAAAGTGAAGACGACAAGGCCATCATCCAGGCCATCGTCGGCCTGGGGCGCGCGTTGTCGTTGACCGTCACGGCCGAGGGCATTGAGACGGCTGAACACCTGGCAATGCTCAAGGCGGTGGACTGTGAGGAAGGCCAGGGCTACTTTCTCAGCCACCCGCTGGACCTCGAGGCGTTCAACAGCCTGTTGGACGTGCACGCCGGCCTGGTGCACTCATAACGCGCGGCTGACCGGCTCTACCTGAAGAAATGACTCGGCGTCTTGCCGAACTGTTTCTTGAACATGCTGGTAAACGCACTGGGGCTTTCATAGCCCAGTTCCAGGGCGATATCGATCACCTTCTCGCCCACCGCAATCCTCTCCAATGCCAGCAGCAGCCGCGCCTGCTGGCGCCACTGGCCGAAGGTCATGCCGGTTTCCTTGCGGAACAGGCGCTGGATGGTTTTCTGATCCAGGTTCAGGCGCTCACTCCAGTGGGCGACAGTGGAGGCGTCGCCGGGCTCTTCCTGCAACGCGAGGCAAATGCGCTGCAGGCGCGGGTCGGCGGGCTGGGGCAAGGACAGTGGCAAGGCCGGCAGGATGGCGAGTTCGTCGAGGATCAGGTGCATGATCCGCGCATCCCGCGAGTCCTCGGCATACGGTGGCTTGAGGCTGACCGACGCCTTGATCAGCTCGCTCAACAAAGGTGAGATGCTGACCGTCTTCGGCTCGCCGGGCATGTTCGGGAAGCGATCCGGGCGCACGAATACGCTGCGCATTTTCAGCGTGCCCACACAGCGCAGGGAATGCACTTGGCCGGCGGGCATCCAGATTCCGCGATTGGGCGGCACCGTCCGTTGGTTAAGCGCCGAGTACACCACCATCACGCCTTCGATGGCGTAGAGCAGTTGGTGTTTCTCGTGGCTGTGTTCGGGGATCACCCAGTTTTCCGGGTAGTCGGTGGCAGAACTGATGACCGCCCAAGCGCCTTCGTTGATTTCCTGCAAGAATTCATTGAGTGGTTTAATCATTTCGCCCTTTTTGCGATGGTTGTCGCCCGAATTACGCGAGACAGGCATTCCTGACGAATCTAGCATGAACGCCGAATCATTTTGTAATGGATGGCGACCTTAAGAAGTTGCCGCCTCTGATTAGCTGCCTTGTATGGAATGCCTGCATGTCGACCCTCACCGCGTCACCCGCCGCTGCAACCACCACACCCCAAGCCAGCCCTTTGGTCATGCGTGTTCTCGGCGCCTGCGCCCTGGCGCATTTGATCAATGACCTGATCCAGGCTGTGCTGCCGTCGATCTACCCAATGCTCAAGGCCAACTACGGCCTGTCGTTTACCCAGGTAGGCCTGATCACCCTGACGTTCCAGCTGACCGCATCCCTGCTGCAGCCGTGGATCGGCTACCACACCGATCGCCACCCGAAACCCTGGCTGCTGCCGGCGGGCATGGTCTGCACCTTGATCGGCATTCTGATGCTGGCGTTTGTCGGCACGTTCCCAGCGATTCTGCTCGCAGCAGGCCTGGTGGGCGTCGGCTCGTCGACCTTCCACCCGGAAACCTCCCGCGTTGCGCGCCTGGCGTCCGGCGGTCGCTACGGCCTGGCGCAATCCACCTTCCAGGTCGGCGGCAACACCGGCAGTGCTTTCGGCCCGTTGCTGGCGGCCGCGATCATCATTCCTTACGGCCAGGGCAATATCGCCTGGTTCGGGTTGTTTGCAGTGTTCGCCATCTTGGTGCTTTACGGTTTGAGCCGCTGGTACCGCAACCACCTCAACCTGTTCAAGCTCAAGCAAGGCGGCAAAGCCACCCACGGCTTGTCCAAGGGCCGCGTGACCTTCGCCCTGGTGGTGCTGGCCGTGCTGGTGTTCTCCAAATACTGGTACATGACCAGCCTGACCAGCTACTTCACGTTCTACCTGATCGAGAAATTCCAGCTGTCGGTCGCAAGCTCCCAGATGTACCTGTTCCTGTTCCTCGGCGCCGTGGCCGTCGGCACCTTCGCCGGCGGCCCGATCGGCGACAAGATCGGCCGTAAGAAAGTCATCTGGTTCTCAATCCTCGGTGCCGCGCCGTTCACCCTGGCCCTGCCCTACGTCGACCTGTTCTGGACGGCGGTGTTGAGCGTGGTGATCGGCTTTATCATCGCGTCGGCCTTCTCGGCCATCGTGGTGTATGCCCAGGAACTGGTGCCGGGTAACGTGGGCATGATCGCCGGGATCTTCTTCGGCCTGATGTTCGGGTTCAGCGGGATTGGTGCGGCGTTGCTCGGTTTGCTCGCTGATACCCACGGTATCGAGTACGTCTACAAGCTGTGTTCGTTCCTGCCGCTGGTGGGCATCCTCACGGTCTTGCTGCCCACGACCAAGGGCGCCTGACCTGCCGATCATCGCCTGGCCGTGTGCCATCACGATGAAAGCTCTGAAAAACCTGCGTGTGCGCTTACAATCCCGGTTCTAAACGCACACCAGGCAGACCCGGCAAGAAATGACGCTCGACCCTCCTACGATTTTGGCACTCACCGTTGCCCTGGCAGCCGCTGCCGCCCTGTATCTGGCCGTTGAATGGCGCAGTGTGCGCGAACCTTCGCTGCTGTACTGGAGCGCCGGCTTCGCCACCATCACCGTCGGCTCCACCCTCGCGCTGCTGCGCCTCAATGGCTTCTTGATGATTGGCATCTGGTTCGCCAATGGCTTGCTGGTGACCGCGCACTTTCTGTTTTTGCTCGGCGTGGCGCGGTTCACCCAAGTGCGCCTGTCGCCGCTGTGGCTGCTGATGTTGGTGGTCTGGCTGGGCATGTTGGCGCTGCCGGCCGATCTGCCGTGGTCCAAAGCCATGCTGGGCGTACAGTCGCTGCTGGTGGCATTGCCGACCTTGCGCGCCAGCTTCCTGCTACGGCCCCACGGCAAATCCTTGAGCATCGGCGCGGTGCAGTTGCGCTATGTACTGCTGATCCACGGGGCGTTCTATGTGGCCAAGGCACTGTCGGTGCTGGTCCCCGGCACCTTGATCGACCTCGCCGCCTTCAAGGGCGAGATCATTCAGGTCTCCCTGGTGGAAGGCGCCATGGCGATCATGCTGATTGCATTGTCGATGACCGGCTCCGAACGCTACCGCCGCGAACAACAGATCGCCCGCCTTGCCGCCCGCGACCCACTGACCGCGCTGTACAACCGCCGCGCCCTCGACCTGCGCGCACCGCGCCTGCTGGCCCAAGTGTCGCCGGCGCAACCGGGTGCGCTGCTGCTGATCGACATCGACAACTTCAAATCGGTCAACGACCTCCACGGCCATACCGCCGGCGACCGTTTGCTGATCGCCTTGAGCGAGATGATCCGCGGCGTGGTGCCCCACGGCGCGCTGGCGGCACGCCTGGGCGGGGATGAATTCGTGATCCTGCTCAACCCGGCCTCCACCGAACAGATCGTCGAACTGGGCAGCAGCCTGCGCGACCAGTTTCACCAACTGGCCTCGCAAACCTTCAACACGCCGGCGCCGGTGACCCTGAGCATCGGCGCCAACCTGTTCGATCAACCGCCGCCAAGCCTGGCGGCGTTGATTGAGCAAGGCGATACCACGCTGTATGAGTCCAAGCGGGGTGGGCGGGATAGCATCCGCCTTGTCGACCGCACGGGTTCAAGCTCCTACGGTTAAAGGTCGTAACTGACCGCCACGCACGCCCAGTCCTCACCGACTCCAACGCACAGCTCGCCAAATAGTTCCTGGTGACGGTCCATCAGGCAGACCGAGTCGACGCCATCGCCAGCAAGCCAGCGCCTACAAAACCGCGTACCCACCGCGTACCCACGATGCGAAGCGAGCCGCTCTTGATCTTGATCTTGATCTTGATCTGGCTTTTGATCTCGCTTTTGATCTTAGGCGCCCCATCAAACACGCTGGCCGGAATTCGACAGGGATTTGGGGGGTAAACCGGCAGGGATGCCGGTTTAGCCGCCCCGCGCCATGGATGGCGCGTGGCGGCGGCCCCCCAAATACCTGTCGGATTACGGGCACACCGAGCCTAGGCGAGGTGCCGAGTGTTGGGGCAAGAGCCCTTTGCTTACTTTGGGGCTTTTCCAAAGTGAGCCGCCGTAAGGGCGGAACCAATAGAAGCCTTTACCTAAATAACGGATATGTACCCGATCAGATCCAACATCCAGGTCGGCTGTCAGGCCGCCTTCGCAGGCAAGCCAGCTCCCACATTTGGATTGCGGGGTGACAGTTAGATTGTGGTCGTCCATACGAGCGCTGGCGGGAGCAAGCTCCCTCGCCACAGGTCCAGCGCCGTACTCAGAACTGTATAGATACCTATGCCCTGAAGGCCTACCCCTCAGCCGGCGCCGACAATTACGTCAGAGCAAACCGCCCGCTACCAACCCACCCAACCCGAACAGACACACCGTACCAGCCGCATAGGCAAGCGTGCGCCAAGGCTGCCATCCGCCCAAATACAGCAGCGTATGCGCCACGCGCGACAAGGTAAAACCGCCGAACAGCCCGGCAGTCACCCCGCTGGGCGTGCCCAACACCACACACAACCCGCCCATCACAAAAAACAGCGGAATATTCTCCAGGTCATTCGCCCACGCCTTGCCCGCCCTCACCACCTGCGGCAGTTCCTCTGCCTGCGCGGCGCAGCTGAAGAACGCGGCATCCTCCCGATTAGTAAACGCCCGCGCCCGTAGCCGAAAGCCTCCCTGATAACAGGAAATCGCAAACATCTTCAGGCACAGCAACAGCACGCACAGTGCGTAGACCTGCAGAAGCTCACTCATCTGCGCCACCCCGCACCACCAGATAAAGCAACGGCCCCACCGACACAAACACCGCCGTGAGCAAAAAATACCGCACCACTGACGCCACCGACCGACCGCGACGCTGCGTGTCCCGGTACATCCACACGCACGCCAGCACCGCCATCAGGTACAGGTCGATCACCACTTGCGCGGTGTCCGGCCGTGACAGCAGTTCCTGTCCAAAGGCCAGCAGCGACTGCTCAGCCGTGAGCATCGTCGCCAGGGTGTACAGCGAAAACCCGAGCAAACCAGCCAGGGCAACATAGGGTCTTTTCATGGTCGCGTCCTTGAGGTGATAAAGGCCCACGTTAGTGATAGGGTTCGGGCCCTCGCAATGACCTCGGAGGTCATGATCCCGCCATGGACACCCCTGCTACCGCCGGCGAACACCTGCGCCAACTGCGCAGGCACGCCAAGCTGAGCCAGCTCGACCTGGCCTTGATCACTGGCGTTTCCCAGCGTCACCTCAGTTGCATTGAAACCAGCCGGGCCAAGCCGAGCCCAGGGACCTTGCATAACCTGCTGACAGCGCTCGAAGCACCGCTAGATCGCTGCAACCAGGTGTTCCTCGCCGCTGGATACGCGCCGCGCTACAGCGCCACGCCGCTCGCCTCCCCCGCCATGGCCGCGATCCGCGAAGCGGTCAGCCATGTATTGCACACCAACAATCCAGCCCCGGCGATCCTGTTGGGCAGCCAATGGGAAGTGCTAGCGGCGAATGCCAGCACCGGCGTGCTGTTCGCACTGGTGGGCATAGCGCCGGATGCCGCCGACGGCGTGAACCTGCTGACCACGCTGCTGCAGCCCGGCGGCCTGGGCGATCACTTGATCAATGCCGAGGAGATCCGCACCCT
The DNA here is from genome assembly GCF_024112395.2 of Pseudomonas pergaminensis. NCBI lineage: Bacteria > Pseudomonadati > Pseudomonadota > Gammaproteobacteria > Pseudomonadales > Pseudomonadaceae > Pseudomonas > Pseudomonas pergaminensis. The sequence continues at coordinate 3,653,004 of NZ_CP078013.2, forward strand.
GGCCTGGCAGCGCGCCACCCGTGAGGCGCTGGACAATCCTGGCTTGGCTACATTGCTGGCGAGCTTGCCCACACCGGCCAGCACCGAACCGCCTGAACAGTTGCCGCCGCTGGTGCTGACGCGCATTCGCTCCAGCCATGGCGAGCTGAGTTTTCTGTCCACCTTCACCACCTTCGGCATGCCCCAGGACATCACCCTCACCTCCCTGCGGATCGAACATCTGATTCCCGCCGACGAGGCCACCTGGCAGGTGATGCGTGGCGCCTACGCGAGTTATGCGGCGCTGGTTTTGTGAAATATCTGTACGTAGACTGCCGCCATACCCCCACTTGAAGGCGGCGAAAAAAACGTGATGCAAGTTACCGAAGTCTCCATTGCCCAGTTGCGCGCTGCGCTTGAATGCGGCCAGACCACGGCCGTTGAACTGGTCCAGGCCTACCTGGCGCGAATCGAGGCCTATGACGGCCCGCAGACCGCCACCGCCTTGAACGCCGTCGTGGTGCGCAACCCCGAAGCCCTGAAGGAAGCCGAGGCGTCCGATGCGCGTCGGGCCAAAGGCGAAACCTTGGGGCCCTTGGATGGCATTCCCTACACCGCCAAAGACAGCTACCTGGTCAAGGGCCTGACCGCCGCCTCCGGCAGCCCGGCATTTGCCAACCTGGTCGCCCAACGCGATGCGTTCACCATCGAGCGCCTGCGCGCCGGTGGCGCCATCTGCCTGGGCAAGACCAATATGCCGCCGATGGCCAATGGCGGCATGCAGCGTGGTGTGTATGGCCGCGCGGAAAGCCCGTATAACGCCGATTACCTAACCGCGCCCTTTGCCTCGGGCTCGTCCAACGGTGCCGGCACCGCCACGGCAGCGAGCTTTGCAGCGTTTGGCCTGGCCGAAGAAACCTGGTCGAGCGGCCGTGGCCCGGCGTCCAACAATGGCCTGTGCGCCTACACTCCGTCTCGCGGGGTAATTTCGGTGCGCGGCAACTGGCCGCTCACACCGACCATGGACGTGGTCGTGCCTTACGCCCGCACCATGGCCGACCTGCTGGAAATCCTCGACGTGGTGGTGGCCGAAGACCCGGACACCCGTGGCGACCTGTGGCGCCTGCAGCCCTGGGTGCCGATCCCGAGCGTCGCCTCGGTTCGCCCGGCGTCCTACGCTGAACTGGCCGTGAGTTCCGAATCCCTCGCCGGCAAGCGCTTTGGCGTGCCGCGCATGTACATCAATGCCGACCCCGACGCCGGCACCAGCGAAAAGCCGGGCATTGGCGGCCCGACCGGGCAGAAGATCAACACCCGCGCCAGCGTGATCGACCTGTGGGAAGACGCACGCCAAGCGTTGGTTGCGGCCGGTGCCGAAGTCATCGACGTGGACTTCCCACTGGTGTCCAACTGCGAAGGCGACCGCCCTGGCGCACCCACCGTGTTCACCCGTGGACTGGTGTCCAAGGAATTCCTGCACGATGAACTGTGGGAACTGTCGGCCTGGGCCTTTGATGACTTCCTGCGTGCCAACAATGACCCGGCCCTCAACCGCCTGGCGGATGTGGACGGCCCGAAAATCTTCCCCCACGATCCCGGCACCCTGCCCAACCGTGAGGACGACCTGGCCGCGGGCATGGACGAATACGTGCGCATGGCCGAACGCGGCATTACCCCGTGGAACGAGATCAGCACGGTCCCCGATGGCCTGCGCGGTTTGGAACAGACCCGCCGCATCGACCTGGAAGACTGGATGGACACGCTCGGTCTCGACGCCGTGCTGTTCCCGACCGTGGCTGACGTAGGCCCGGCGGATGCTGACGTGAATGAAGCGTCGGCTGACATCGCCTGGAGCAACGGCGTGTGGGTCGCCAACGGCAACCTCGCCATCCGCCACCTGGGCGTACCGACCGTCACCGTGCCGATGGGCGTGATGGCCGACATCGGCATGCCGGTGGGGCTGACGTTTGCCGGACGGGCGTATGACGATTCGGCATTGCTGCGCTTTGCTTCTGCCTATGAAGCCACCGGCAGCAAACGCCTGGTTCCACCGCGTACACCCCCGCTGACAGCTGACTAAACGCGGTCAAACATGTGGGAGCGGGCTTGCTCGCGAATACGGTCCTTCAGCCACAAATAGGCTGACTGATCCACCGCTTTCGCGAGCAAGCCCGCTCCCACATTTTCGCCTGTGTTTCAGATCAGGCGATGTGGGGCACGGTAATCAACAGGATTGCCGCGCCATGGGTCAATGTCGCCGCCAACACCCCGTAGCGCATGCGCACCAGCGCGCACGCCAACCCTTCGATCAAGGTAAACAGCAACACTGGCCAGCCCAGCTGAGTCACACTCAAGGCCAGGAACCCATGGCAGGCCGCGAAGGCCACGCCACTGCCCAGTGCCGCACGCAACGGCGTGACATGTTGCTCCAGATAGCCCTGCAAGAACCCGCGAAACTCAGTACCGCCATGCCTTGAGTAATCATCGATGGCTCAACCGTGCGCCACCGCAATCATATCGATCTCCACCGCCGCCGATTTCGGCAACTGCATCACGCCAATCGAGGTGCGCGTATGCACTCCGGCAGCGCCGAGAATTTCGTGCAGCAAGTCCGACGCGCCGTTGGCCACTTCACTCTGCTGGTCAAAATCCTCGGCACTGCGCACATACACGGTGATGCGCAGGATTGCCTTGACCTGGTCCAGCGAACCCAAGGCCTGCTTGAGCAAACCCAGGCAGCGCAATGCACTGATCCCGGCGGCGATTTGCGCCTGGGCCAAGGTCAAGGTGTCTCCGACCTTGCCCGGCAGCACGATGGCATCGCCGACCCGGGGAATCTGGCCGCTGATGTACAGGTGGTTGGCGTCCCGGACCAGTGGCGTGTAGTTGCCACCGACTTTGAATTCATCCAGCTGATAGCCGAGACGTTGCTGGGCGGCCTGGTATTTTTCGTCGGGTGTCATGGGCGTGAATCCTCGTTTCGGCGTTGCCACTCGTCCACCACGTCGCCCAGGGTCTTGGGCACCTCGTTGCGGATCCAGGCCATGAACGGCCGGTCGAATTTGAACCCTGGGCCGCAGTGTTCACGCATGAAGCGGCGGACGTTTTGAGTGTTTTTGTAGTGTGGGGTTACCGGAGTGGCGCGGGTGAGCGTGTCGCTGTGCCAGTCAAAATCCATTTTGTCTCTCGGGCAGTGTCAGGTTTCGGCAGTAGCATAGCGATGTGCTACTTGCACAGGAAGCGAGGCATGATTAGATCGACGTGTTGAGACATCGTATAAGTTTTCGTGTGCTTTATAACGCCTTAAAGCCTAATCTTTTCAACATATTTCGAAATTTCACTTTCCTTCCCCACTCGAAATATTGCATGGTTGTACGACGACTTAAGCTGTCGTGCCAGCCCCCAACAACAATAAGGAAACACCCATGCAAAACGTCAAAGTGCTGATCGGTTTTCTGTGCCTGTTCACCGGTTATGTCGCAGCCGCGCCTGCCCCTGCCGAAAAGGATGTGGCCCAAGCGGTCGACCAACTGACCCAAGCCATGCTTCACCTGGACCTCAAGCAGCTTCACGCGCTGACCGCCGACAAGCTCACCTACGGCCACTCCAGCGGCAAGGTGCAGAACAAAGATCAATTCATCGCTGACCTGGAAACCCACACCAGCGCGTTCAAGACCCTGGAAATGCAAAACCAGACCATCACCCTGCAAGGCGACACCGCACTGGTGCGCAACCACTTCCACGCCCTGGCGGTGAACAGCGGTGTCGAAGTGCCGACGGATATCGACAACTTCCAGGTGTGGCAGAAGCAGAAAGGCAAATGGCTGCTGATCGGGCGTCAGGCTTACAAGTACTGATGCCCAGCGGTGAGCCGCTGAAACCGGCTCACCACGCCACCACCTTGCGCACTTTCACCAATGCCTCATGCAGCGCCGGCATGGTCACCGAACCCAAGGCCAACCGCAACGCATGCGGGACATGTCCCGAGACGGCAAACGGCTCGGCGGTGGACACTGAAATATTGTCGCGCTGCAAGGTCATGGCGACCTGATCGGCCCGGGCGTCTTCCGCCAACGGCAGCCATAGAAAATACGACGAGGGATGGCTGATGGTGGTCAGCCCTTTGAACACCTGAGCGGCCAAAGCCTGGCGTGCCTGGGCGTCCTCGCGCTTTTGCGCCTCAAGCTGTGCCACGGTGCCATCCTCCAGCCATGCCACCGCCATGGCGCTCATCACGCCGGGTACATTCCAGGTGGTGGCCATGATGGTCCGCTCCAGCGTCTTTACCGATTCCATCGGCGCCGCGACAAACCCCACGCGTAGGCCCGTCGCCACGCTTTTTGACAGCCCACCCACATACACCGTGCGCTCCGGCGCCAGCGTCGCCACCGGGGGCGGTGGGTCTTCAACGAGGAACGCGTAAGCCGCGTCTTCAATGATCACCAGATTGTGCTGACGGGCGATGGACACCAGCCGTTCGCGTTGGGTCAGATCCATCACCCAACCGAGGGGATTGTGCAGGGTCGGCATGCTGTATACGGCGCGCACCGGGCGCTTGCGACAAAGGTTTTGCAAGGCTTCCAGGTCCGGGCCGGTCGGCGTCACCGGGATCGCGACAATTTCCAGGTGCAGGGTTTCGGCCAGTACCTTGAAGCCCGAGTAGGTCAGCGCATCCACCGCGATCACATCCCCGGGCTTGAGCAACGCCATCAGAGTGACCGCCAAGCCGTGTTGGGCGCCGCTGACCAGCAGCACCTGGTCGGCCTCCACGCTCAATCCTCGGCTGAGCAAATGCCGTGCGAATGCAGCACGCTCATGCTGGCGCCCGGCATGGGGCTGGTAACGCAGCAGGGCTTCGAGGTCGCCGGATAACGCTAACTGGCGCAACGCCGTGCGCAACAGGTCTGCCTGGCCCGGCAACGAGGGGTAATTGAAGTTGAGGTCGAGCATCCCCGCAGCCACCGTCATCTGCCCACTGCCCTGCCCCGGTGGCAGCGAGATTTCGCGCACAAAGGTGCCACGCCCGGTCTCACCACTGACCAGCCCCATGGCCTCCAACTCGGTATAGACCCGACTGGCAGTGACCAGCGCCAGACCCTGTTCGGCAGCCAACTGGCGGTGAGTCGGCAGGCGCGTACCGGGCGGCATCTTTCCGCTGCGGATGTCTGCGGCGAACCGGTCGACCAGGGATTTATAGCGGGCGCGGGGCATAGGGATGTATCCATGACAATTTTTTGATTGTCTTAATGCTCGCCCCTAGGATGGCTCGCATGCAACCCCCCTCTTTCTTCGGGCACACCCTCATGGAACGTACCTCTCGCCTCAACACCCTGGACACTGGCACCCAAGGCTGGATCAACGGCTTTATCGGCGTGGTGATTTTCAGCGGCTCATTGCCGGCCACGCGCCTGGCGGTGATGGAATTCGACCCGGTGTTCCTGACCATGATCCGCGCCGCCATCGCGGCCGTTTTGGGGGGAGTGCTGCTGTGGCTGTTCAAGGAGAAACGCCCCGCACGCCCTCAGTGGATGTCGCTGGCGGTCGTCGCCCTTGGCGTGGTGATCGGCTTCCCGCTGCTCACCGCCCTGGCGCTGCAATACGTGACCTCGGCCCACTCCATTGTGTTTATCGGCTTGCTGCCACTGGCCACTGCGGTCTTTGGCGTGCTGCGCGGCGGCGAACGCCCGCGCCCGGTGTTCTGGCTGTTCTCGGTGCTCGGCAGCGCGCTGGTGATGGGTTATGCCTTCGCCCAGGGCCTGAGCGCCGCGCCGGCCGGCGACGTGCTGATGCTGCTGGCGGTATTGGCCTGCGGCCTGGGTTATGCCGAAGGCGCCAAGCTGTCGCGCAGCCTCGGCGGCTGGCAGGTGATCTGTTGGGCGCTGGTGGTGTCGCTTCCCGTGGTGCTGCCCTTGAGCCTGGTGCTGGCGCCGAGAACCTTCACCGGCATCAGCCTGCCAGCCTGGCTGAGCCTAGGCTATGTGTCGCTGTTCAGCATGCTCATCGGCTTCGTGTTCTGGTACCGCGGCCTGGCCCAGGGTGGCATCGCCGCCGTCGGCCAGTTGCAGTTGCTGCAACCGTTTTTCGGCCTGGCGCTGGCGGCAGGCCTGCTGCATGAGCAGGTCAGCCTGGGCATGGTGCTGGTGACGGTCGCGGTGATCGGCTGCGTGGCCGGCGCAAAGAAGTTCGCCCGTTAACGCTGCGGAGCGACCATCTTGAACTTGATGTTGATGTCATTGGACACCACGCTGTTGCCGGCCCACTCGCCCTCGCCTATCTTGAAATCGCCGCGCTTGAGGATGAACTCACCGTCGAACACACCAATGCCGCCCTGTTCCTTGAGCACCACGTCAACGTCCACCGGGCGCGTGGTGCCCTTGATGGTCAGGTGGCCGCTGATCATGTAGCGGTTGTCCCCCAGGGCCTTGACGCCGGTGGATTCGTACACGCCCACCGGGTAGGTCGCGGTATCGAACCAGGACGCGCGCTGCAGTTCGTCGTTGGCGTCCGGGCTGCCGGCGTCGATGCTGGCAAGCTGGATCTTGAGCAACGCATGCCCGGCTTCCGGCTGCTGCGTGTCGAAGTTCAAGGTGCCCTCGAAGTCGCTGAAGGTGCCGTATACGCGCTGCCCCAATTGCTGGTAGGTAAAGCTGATCTGGCTGGCGGTGCGGTTGACGTCCTTGTACTCCACCGCTTGTGCGCTGGCGCCATAGGCAAGGATCAAGGCCAGTACCGCGACCGGGGACATTCGTCGTTTCATGCAGCGCTCCGCTAGAGGTAAGGACACAGGGCGACACCAGGGATTTATTCCCATCCGGCGCCTGTCCTGCTAAACAGAGTAGTCGCACACGCACCTATAAGGACTCTGCATGCACGCCCCTTCACTCCAGGATATTACCGCGCCGGAAGGCATTTGCTACGGCTGCGGCGGCAGCAACCCCCACGGCTTGCATATCAAGAGCCGTTGGGACGCGGACGGCATCCACCTCGTCGCCGAGCACCTGCCCGAAGCCCAATACAGCGGCTGGCCCGACCTGGTCTACGGCGGCCTGATCGCCATGTTGGTGGACTGCCATTCCAACTGGACCGCCATGGCCTACCACTACCGCGCCGAACAGCGCGAACCCGGCAGCCTGCCGCGCATCGACTGCGTCACCGGCAACCTGGGCATCAAATTCATCAAGCCGACGCCCATGGGCGTCACCCTCACCCTGCGCGCACGGGTCGAGGGCGATGTGGGGCGCAAGACCCGCGTGATCTGCGAGGTACACGCCGGTGACGTGCTCACCGCAGTGGGTGATTCGATCTTCGTGCGTGTCGACACCGGCCAACTGGCCGCCGCCGCCCATGGCCGTGAGGGCTGATCCTGGTCTACATTGACTGCCACCGCTAATCGAGGACTGCACCGATGACTCGTCTGACCGCGAAAGACTTTGCCCCCGAACTGCTGGAACTCTATGACGGCTACGCCCACGGCAAGATCAACCGCCGCGAATTTCTCGACCGCGCGGCGCTGTTCACCTTTGGTGGCCTCACCGCCTCCGCCCTGCTGGCGGCGCTGAGCCCCAACTACGCGCTGGCCGAACAGGTGAAATTCACCGACCCGGACATCGTCGCCGACTACATCACCTACCCCTCGCCCACAGGCAACGGCACCGTGCGCGGCTATCTCGTGCGCCCGGCCAAGGCCACAGGCAAATTGCCCGCAGTGGTGGTGGTTCACGAAAACCGCGGCCTCAACCCTTATATCGAAGACGTCGCCCGACGCCTGGCCAAGGCCGGCTTCATCGCCCTGGCGCCCGACGGCCTGACCTCGGTCGGCGGCTACCCCGGCAACGATGAAAAAGGCGTGGAACTGCAGCAGAAGGTCGACCCGACCAAGCTGATGAACGACTTCTTCGCCGCCATCGAATGGCTGATGCACCACGACAGCAGCACCGGCAAAGTCGGCATCACCGGCTTCTGCTACGGCGGTGGCGTGACCAATGCGGCCGCCGTGGCATACCCGGAACTGGGCGCAGCGGTGTCGTTCTATGGGCGCCAGCCAGAGGCCAAGGATGTGGCGCGAATCAAGGCGCCGATCATGCTGCACTACGGTGAGTTGGACACGCGGATCAATGAAGGCTGGCCGGCTTACGAGAAAGCGTTGAAGGCAGCCGGCACTCCCTATGAAGCGTATATCTACAAGGGCGCCAACCACGGCTTCCATAATGATTCGACGCCGCGTTATGACGAAGCGGCGGCGAATCTGGCGTGGGAGAGGACGCTGGGATGGTTCCGCAAATACCTCGTCTAGGGCAGAGTGCGGCCCGGTCGGGTACTGGATCACAACCGGCTCGGTCGTACATGCATTTCGCAAATGTCTGCTTGCTCATCCAGCCAGTGCCTTCATGCTCCACGTTTTTATAAAAGGAGCGCTTGAAAATGCCCTGTGAAACCTGCCAAAGGCTGGGTGAGTCTGTTACATGGCTTGACTTCGGAATTAAAATCACCCGTTTGCCCGTCATACCGTTGTGCCCGAAGGAGCAAGATCTCTATCGGTTTTTTGTCGAGAGTCACCTGGTATGGAAGGTGGACCATTTAGACGCCTACGGTCAGTTCTGGCTGTGCGTGCAATATGATGAACAGCGATATGAGCTGCTTACACCGCTTCCGGGCACCTATGAAAAAATCCTCTGCGACCCGCCCTATCCGGTGCCTAGGCATTGACGGTGTCGCGCAACCAGCCCTTGAATGCCAACATCGCCGAGGTCTCAGCCCGCGATTGCAGGCGGGTCAGCCAGTAGCTGCCGGTGGTAATGCCGACATCGAACGGTTGGCGGATGACGTCGCTCTCCAGTTGCCGCGAGAACATCATCGCCGGTGCCAACGCTACGCCCATGCCTTGCAAGGCTGCCTCCATCATCGCCAACGAAGAATCGAACACGATGCTGCGTGGCACCAGGGTATCGGCGGGCAACCCGGCGGCCTGGAACCACAGGCTCCACTCATCGGCGCGGTAGGAGCGCAACAAGGTGTGCTTCAACAGGTCGGCGGGTGCCTGCAGTTGCTCGGCGAGTTGTGGCACGCAGAGCACCGTCAGCGGCGCCTCCAGCAGTTCGCAGGCGTCCGTGCCGTGCCAGGCACCTGCGCCAAAGCGGATCGCATAGTCCAGGCCCTCGGCGGCAACGTCGACGCGGTTGTTGTGGGTGGAAAGGCGCAGGTCGATAAAGGGATAACGGCGTTGGAAGTCCGCCAGACGCGGCAGCAACCAGCCGACCGCGAAGGTGCCGACCGCCCCCACGGTGAGGACCTCGCGGTAGTGCCCCCCCTCAAACTGGCCGAGCGTATGGGCGATGCGGTCGAAGGACTCACGCAACACCGGCAATAAGGTTTCCCCTTCGCGCGTCAGCATAAGGCCCCGTGGCAGGCGCTTGAATAATGTGAGATTAAGTTGCGCCTCCAGGCTTTTCACCTGGTGGCTGACCGCCGCCTGGGTCACGCACAACTCGATGGCCGCCCGGGTAAAGCTCAGGTGGCGGGCGGAAGCCTCGAATGCGCGCAGGGCATTGAGGGGCAAATGTGAACGCAGCATGCTCTACCCTAGATTTTCTAATGGCAGCTGCAAGATATCATCGTTTGTCGAGGGCGGTGAATCCCACTAGATTTGCGACGCCTGCGCAGGCTCAAATCGTCAGTGCACCCTCTACATGGAAGCGAGTCACCATGAACACCAGCGTACGAAATTTCCTGTTTTCAGCCCTTTTTATCGGCTCCGGAACCTGCACGGCCGCCACCGACCTGCGCAAGGTCGTGGACAGTAGCGTCGAGCCCCTGATGCAGCAGCAAGGCATCGCCGGCCTGTCAGTGGCCGTCGTAGACAAAGGCAAGGTGCAATACTTTAACTACGGAATCGCCAACAAGGACAACCAGCAACCCGTTACCCAAGACACATTGTTCGAGATCGGCTCGGTCAGCAAAACCTTTACCGCCACCCTGGGCGGCTACGCCGAGGCCAATAACAAGCTGAAGCTTTCGGACAAGGCCAGCCAGCATCTTGCAGCACTCAAGGGCAGCGCCTTTGACCGCATCAGCCTGCTGCAACTCGCCACCTACACCCCCGGCGGCCTGCCATTGCAGTTCCCGGACGCCGCTGACAGTGCCAACACCATGCTCGGCTATTTTCAGCATTGGAAACCCACCTACGCTCCGGGTGAGCAGCGTCTTTACTCCAACCCGAGCATTGGTCTGTTCGGCTACCTCAGCGCACAAAGCCTGGGCCAGCCGTTCGACAAGGCCATGGAAAAAACCCTGCTGCCCAAGTTGGGCCTGAACAACACCTACGTCAGCGTGCCTGCCGACAAAGCCGGCGCCTACGCCCAAGGCTATGACAAGGACCACAAACCTGTCCGCGTCGGCCCTGGCGCGCTGGACAGTGAGGCCTACGGCATCAAGACCAGTACTCAGGACCTGGCGCACTACGTGATAGTGAACATGCACCCACAAACCCTGGAGAAGCCGCTGCAACAGGCCATCGCTACCACACACACCGGTTACTACAAGGTCAACGGTATGACCCAGGGCCTGGGCTGGGAGTACTACCCTTACCCGATCAAGCTGCAAGCGCTGATAGAGGGCGACTCCACGCCAATGGCAATGGAGCCGCACAAGGTGAAGTGGCTGAGTCCAGCCCAGGTGCAACCGGCAAACGTGCTGTACAACAAAACCGGCTCGACCCGTGGCTTTGGTGCCTACGTGGCGTACGTGCCAAGCAAGGATATCGGCGTGGTGATTCTAGCCAACAAGAACTACCCGAACGCGGAACGAGTGAAAGTGGCCCATGCGATCTTGAGTGCGTTGGACCACTAAGCACAGGCACAGATCAAATGTGGGAGCCGGGTTTGCCCGGCTCCCACAGGGTGTTGCGGGGTTGCAACTACATGCCGAGCCAGTGCGGCAGCGCCAGAGAGATAAACGGCAGGTAGGTGACCATGATCAGGAACACCAACAGAATCATCAGCCACGGCAGCGCCGCCCGAATGGTCTGCCCCAGCGTCAACCCGGTCACCGCCGAGGTCACGAACAGGTTCAATCCTACTGGCGGATGCACCAGGCCGATCTCCATGTTCACGACCATCACGATCCCCAGGTGAATCGGATCGATGCCCAGTTTCATCGCAATCGGGAAGAAGATCGGCGCCAGGATCAACACGATGGCGGACGGTTCCATGAAGCTCCCCGCCACCAGCAGCACCACGTTGACCATGATCAGGAAACCAATCGGCGTCAGCCCTTCAGAGATCACCCACGCGGTGATTTCCTGGGGGATCTGCTCGGTGGTCAGCACATGGGCAAAGAGCATGGCGTTGGCGATGATAAACATCAGCATGATCGCCAGGCGCCCGGACTCCAGCAGCACCTTGGGGCAATCGCGCAGCTTCATGTCCTTGTAGACGAACAGCGCGACAAACGCCGAGTACACCGCCGCCACCGCTGCCGCTTCGGTCGGGGTGAACATGCCGCTGTAGATGCCGCCGAGGATGATCACCAGCAATAACAGGCCCCAGAAGGCGCGGCGTGCGCAGGTCAGCCACTCGCGAAAGGTCGCCCGTGGCTGGGCCGGCAGCTTCTTGATGCGCGCGACGATGTAGATCGCGATCATCAACATCAGCCCCAGCAGCAAGCCCGGAATCACGCCGGCCATGAACAGCTTGCCCACCGACGTTTCCGTCGCGGCCGAGTACACCACCATCACAATCGACGGCGGAATCAGGATGCCCAGCGTACCCGCGTTACAGATGATTCCGGCGCCGAACTCTTTCGGGTAACCGGAACGCACCATGCCCGCCACGGCAATCGAGCCCACCGCCGCCACCGTCGCCGGTGACGACCCCGACAATGCCGCAAACAGCATGCACGCCAGCACCGCCGCAATCGCCAGGCCACCGCGAATATGCCCGACACAGGCGTTGGCGAAGTCGATCAGGCGTTGCGCCACGCCACCGGTGGTCATGAACGCGCCGGACAGCAGGAAAAACGGAATCGCCAAAAAGGTGTAGGCGTCAGAGGTCTCGAACAGCTTGATCGCCAGGGAGCTCACCGAGTCCTGGCTGAACATCAGGATCGACACCGCGCCGGACAGGCCCAGGGAAATCGCGATGGGCACGCCCAGGAACATAAACACGAATAACAGCAAAAACAGACAGAGCACGGCCATCAGTGACGCTCCTCATGGCTGCCGGCCAACTTGCTGGCCTCACCGGCCTCGTCGGCCAGCCCCAACCCGACCTGACGGTGGGTAAAGATGCGGTAGAAAATTTCCAGGTAGCGGATAAACACCATGGCGAAACCGATGGGCACGATGATCACGATATCGCCCACATCAACGCCGTACTGATCGAGGTCTTCGGCGCCGATATGCGCGCCCATCACCGCACTCACCCACTTGTAGCTGGCGACCATGAACAGCCCGGCGTAGGCCAGGCAGCACAGGCACGCGAGCATGCCGAGCACGCGCTGCACCGGGCGCTTGGTCAGCTTGACCAGTGCGTCCACGCCAAGGTGGCCGGCGGTGCGCACACCGTAGGAAATACCGAAGAAAATCAGCCAACCGAACATGGCCTTGGTCAGCGCCACGCTCCAGGTCATGTCCTGGGCCCAGGTCATGGTGTGATCGCCCAGGGCATTGAAGAAGTTGCTGCTGAAGGCCCACTTGTCGGCCAGGGCAAAGAACAGCGTGTAGATGTTGTTGAGCATGACGTAGACGAATGTCACCAGGGTCATGGCGGCCAGCAGGAAGGCGATAAAACCTTCCTCCAGGTGCTCCCAGACGCGCCTTAGCGTTTGCATGGCAAAACCTCGCGAAACTGGACGGGGGTATTCACAACAAGTCACTGACGAAACCGGATCAATGTGGGAGCTGGCTTGCCTGCGATGCGGGCAACTCGGTCTTTCAGGAACACCGAGGTGGTGCCATCGCGGGCAAGCCCGCTCCCACAGGCGTCGGGTTTGTTTCAGCAATCAATTACTGGTTGGAGGCGTCTGCCGCCTTGATCAGGTCAGCGCCGATTTCGCCCTCGAACTTCTGCCACACCGGGCGCATGGCTTCGCGCCACAGCTGGCGTTGCTCCGGGGTCAGTTCGATGATTTCGCTGGTCTTGGCGTCGACGATCTTCTGCTTGGCCGACTGGTTCAGCGCCTCGGCCTGTTTGTTCACCTCGACGGTGACCTCGACCATGATCTGGTCCAGGGTGGTGCGGATATCCGGTGGCAGGCCGTTCCAGAACTTGGCGTTAGTGATCACCATGTAGTCGATCAGGCCATGGTTGGACTCGGTGAAGTACTTCTGCACCTCGTTGACCTTCTGGCTTTCATAGTTCGACCAGGTGTTCTCGGTGCCGTTGACGGTGCCGGTCTGCAGGCCTTGGTAGACCTCGGCAAAGCTCATCTTGCGTGGGTTGGCACGGATCGCCTTGAACTGCTCTTCGAGCACGCTGGAAGCCTGCACGCGGAACTTCAGGCCACGGGCGTCCTTGGGTTCATGCAGTGCCTTGTTCGACGAGAGTTGCTTGAGGCCGTTGTGCCAATAGGCCAGGCCAAGGATGTTCTTGTCCTGCATCGACGTCAGCAGGTCTTTGCCCTGGGCGGCCTGGAAGCGGTCGACGGCGGCCAGGTCGTTGAACAGGAACGGCAGGTCATAGATCTGCACTTGCTTGGTGTATTGCTCGAACTTGGCCAGGGACGGTGCCAGCATCTGCACATCGCCCAGCAGCAGCGCTTCCATTTCCTTGCCGTCGCCGAACAGCGACGAGTTCGGGTACACCTCGACCTTGACCTTGCCCGGCAGGCGTTCCTCGGCGAGCTTTTTGAACAGCAGCGCGCCCTGGCCCTTGGGGGTGTTTTCGGCGACGACGTGGGCGAACTTGATGACAATCGGGTCCGCCGCCTGGGCCAGGCCTGCGGCAAATAAGGTGGCGGCGCACAGCAGCGCCCGTGAAAACTTGAGCATGGAAAATCACCTTCTTATTGTTGTGTTGTAGGGCAAGGTGCCTGATGTCGCGCGTGTAGTGAATTTCGATTTTTTGATACCTGCGTTCGGTCTGGACGAACGCCAATCTGAGCTACAACAGCGATCCAATGTGGGAGCGGGCTTGCTCGCGAATGCGGAGCGTCAGTCAATTTATAGGTACCTGATAGACCGCATTCGCGAGCAAGCCCGCTCCCACATTCTTTATTCGGTTTCTCCAGCTAGATAGAGGCGGCCAACAGCCGCTGTGCGCGCAGCAACACCGGCGCATCCACCATCTGCCCATCGATCTGGTAGGCCCCTGCCCCATGGGCGCCGGCGTCTACCACGCGTTGGGCCCAGGCCAGGTCCGCAGCGCTCGGTGCCAGCGCTTCATGGATCACCGCCACCTGCTTGGGATGGATACACAGGGCCCCCGCAAAGCCCATTTCATAGGCATGCCGGATCGAACGGCGCAGGCCCTCGGGGTCGTCGATGGCCGGGTGTACGCCGTCCAAGGGTGCGACCAGGCCCGCCGCGCGGGAATGCACGATCAGCGCCAGGCGTGCCTGGTCCAGGGCGAACTGGGCGGCCGGGGAGTTGCTGCTCAGGTTCAGGTCCAGCGCCAGGTCCAGCCCACCGAACGACAGGCGCTGCACCTGCGGCGCCTGGGCGATTTCGGCCACGGCCAACAAGCCGCGCGCGCTCTCGATGATCGGCCAGATCACTTTGCCACTAGCCGCCACCAACGCGACCTGGGCCGCGCTCTCGACCTTGGGCAGCAATACCCCCGCTACGTTCGAGTGGGCTTTGCAGAACGCCACATCCGCGAAATGCTCGGCATGCTCCGGCGCATTGATGCGCACCCACACCTGGGCGCTGGGGTTGGCCGTCAGGAACGCCCCAAGGTTGTCCCGCGCCTGGCGCTTGAGCGGTTCTTCAACCGCGTCTTCAAAATCCACGATCACTGCGTCGGCGCCACTGGCCAAGGCTTTGGAGAATCGCTCCGGTCGGCTACCGGGCACAAACAGCGCAGAGCGCACAAGAGGGTTTGGCATCACACAATTCCTTATTGTCACACCCGATGCAGGAGCTGGCTTGCCAGCGATGAGGCCCTTGAAATCAGTGCATGCTCAAGGCCGCCATCGCCGGCAAGCCGGTTCCTACAACGGGGTGCGGGGTCAGATAACGCCGCGGGTTTTCAGGTTCTCGATGGCTTCGGCGCTGAAGCCGAGACGGTCGAGAATGGCTTGGCTGTGCTGCCCCAACGCGGGCACGGCGTCCATGCGCGGGGTAAAGGCGGCATTGCGGGCCGGTGGCAGCAGTGACGGCAACGGCCCCGCCGGGCTATCGACTTCGCGCCAGCTGTCGCGGGCCTTGAGTTGCGGGTGGTCCCACACGCCTTGCATATCGTTGACACGCGCACTGGCGATCTGTGCGTCCTCCAGGCGCTGGATCACCGCTTCGGCGTCAAGCTGGGCAAAGCTGTCGACGATGATCTGGCGCAGCACCTCGCGGTTGGCCGAGCGTTTGAAGTTGGCGGAGAAACGCTCATCCGTCGCCAATGCCGGCGTGAGCAGCACCTTGTCGCAGAATGCCGCCCACTCGCGCTCGTTTTGCAGGCCCAGCATCACCGTGCCGCCGTCGCCGGTGGGAAACGGCCCATAGGGATAAATCGTCGAATGCGCAGCCCCGGCACGCGGTGGCTGGGGGGCGCCGTCGAACGCGTAGTACATCGGGTAGCCCATCCACTCCACCAGGCTTTCCAGCATGCTCACGTCGATGCGGCTGCCCTTGCCCGTCTTGCCACGCAACAGCAGCGCCGAGAGGATGCCGCTGTAGGCGTACATGCCCGCCGAGATGTCGGCGATGGAACAACCGGCCTTGGCCATCTGGTCTTCGCCGGGGCCGCCGGTCACCGAGAGAAAACCGCCCTCGCTCTGGATCAGCAGGTCGTAGGCCTTCTTTTTCTCGTAGGGCCCGCCTTCGCCGTAACCGGAGATATCGCAAACGATCAGGCGCGGAAAGCGCGCATGCAACGCCTCGAACGACAGGCCCATGCGGGCCGCGGCACCCGGCGCCAGGTTCTGCACCAGCACATCGGCGTCCGCCAGCAGGGTGTCGAGAATATCGCCCGCCGCGTCTTGCTTGAGGTCAAGCGTGAGGCTTTCCTTGGAGCGGTTGGTCCACACGAAATGCGAAGCAAGGCCGCGCACGCGCTCGTCGTAGCCACGGGCAAAGTCGCCGGCACCCGGGCGCTCGACCTTGATCACTCGGGCGCCCAGGTCCGCCAACTGACGGGTGCAGAATGGCGCGGCAATCGCGTGTTCCAGGCTGACAACGGTGATGCCGTCCAACGGTCGTTGATGAGTCATGACAGTTCCTTAAAGCCAGCCGGCCATGGACGCGGCGTTGCGCAAGTCCCAGACCTTTTCGATCAATCCTTCGGCCTGGGCCGAGGTGCGTGCGCCGCTGAACCGGGTGAGACGCTGGAATTTATCCGCCAATTCTTCGCGGCTCAGGGTGTTGCCCGGATCGCCCTTGGGCTCGTCGATGGCGCCGTGCAGCGTGCGGCCATCGAGGGTGGTGACGGTGACGCGGCCAAGCCAGCGTTGTGGGTAGGCGCGGTCGACGTCGGGGTCGAGGGTCATGCTGACCTTGTCGCGAAAGCGCGAGACGGCCGGGTCGGTCAGTGCCTGCTCATGAAATTCCGTGAGCCCGGCCTTGCCATGCACAGCGATCAGGCCCAGCACCGTGCCCATGGAAAATTTGGCCTGGTGCACACTGGTCGGCACGGTCACCCGCCCCAGCACATCGATGGCGCCCTGGTGCACGCGCGTTTCCACCTGGGCGATGTCGGCAGCGGCAAGGCCTTCGCGTTGCATCAGATCCAACAACGCATCGGCGGCAGGATGGGTGTGGCGGCACGAAGCGTGGAACTTGAATGAGGTTTCCAGCAGCGCCCAGCGGCTGCCGAGGTCGGCAGACAACCGGCTCGGCTCGGCATCACTGGACATGCCTGCCGCCAAGCCCTGGTCGCCTTCAAGGATATTGCGCGCGCCGGTCAGCCCATCCGCCGTCAGGTAAGCGGCGAGCAAACCATCTGCTGCAGCCTTGGCCGTGTGCAGTTGCTTGGAGTCGGCGGCGTCGCGCAAGAACTCCCACAGCCCGGCGGCCTGGGTGCCGGCGCTGCCGAGCAGGTTGATGAACTGCTCTTCGTTGAAATCCAGCAACTTGCCCACGGCAACCGCCGCCGCCAACGTGCCAACGGTCGCGGTGGTGTGAAAGATGCGGTAGTGGGAGCGGCCCATGAATTCGCCGATACGGATACCGGCCTCATAGCCGGCCACCGAAGCCAGCAGCAAATCGCGACCGGATCTGCCGAGGTCCTGAGCCGCCGCCAGCGCCGCTGGAAACACCACGGTCGCCGGGTGCAATACGGAGCTGTTGTGCAGGTCATCCTGCTCCACCAAGTGGGACGAAGCGCCGTTGACCAGCGCGGCAAAATACGCGCTGGTGCTGGCGCCATTGACGATCACCTGCGCTGGGCCGCTGCTCGGGCCCATCTTCTGTGCATAGCGTTCGAACAATGGAATCGGGTGCGCGCTTTGGCTCGCCAGCGCCGACGCCAGCCAATCCAGATACAGGTCTTCGGTGCGCGCCAGCACCTCTTCAGGCAGTTGCGTGTCGTTCAACTCGGCAAGGAACCGACACAAGGCTTGGGTATGGCTCATGGTCGCGCCCTCAGAAGCTGCGTGGCAGTTCGAGCAAATGCTCGGCCACGTAGGACAGGATCAGGTTGGTGGAGATCGGCGCCACTTGGTACAGGCGCGTCTCGCGGAATTTGCGCTCCACGTCATATTCACAGGCAAACCCGAAGCCGCCGTGGGTTTGCAGGCAGGCATTGGCCGCCTCCCAGGACGCCTTGGCGGCCAGGTATTTGGCCATGTTCGCGCTCGCGCCGGCATTCTTGCCGCTGTCGTATTCCTCGCAGGCGCGCCAGCGCATCAGGTCCGCCGCCTCGATCTCGATATGTGCTTCGGCAATCGGGAACTGCACGCCCTGGTTCTGTCCGATGGGTCGGCCAAACACCACGCGGTCGCGGGCATAGGCGCTGGCCTTTTCAATGAACCAGCGACCGTCGCCGATGCATTCGGCGGCGATCAGCGTGCGTTCGGCGTTGAGGCCATCGAGGATATATTTGAAGCCCTTGCCTTCCTCGCCGATCAGGCTGTCCAACGGCAACTCCAGGTTGTCGAAGAACAGCTCGTTGGTCTCGTGGTTGACCATGTTGGCGATGGGCTGCACGGTCAGGCCGTTGCCGATGGCTTCGCGCAGGTCCACCAGGAAAATCGACATGCCTTCGGACTTTTTTTTCACCTCGGCCAGTGGCGTGGTGCGCGCCAGCAGGATCATCAAGTCGGAATGCTGCACCCGCGAGATCCAGACTTTCTGGCCGTTGATCACGTATTTGTCGCCACGTTTGATCGCGGTGGTCTTGATCTTGGTGGTGTCGGTGCCGGTGGTGGGCTCGGTCACGCCCATGGACTGCAGGCGCAATTCGCCGCTGGCGAGCTTGGGCAGGTAGAAGCTTTTCTGCGCTTCGCTGCCATGGCGCAGCAAAGTGAACATGTTGTACATCTGGCCATGCACGGTGCCGGAGTTGCCACCGCAACGGTTCACTTCTTCGAGGATCACCGAGGCCTCGGCCAGGCCCAGGCCGGAGCCGCCGTACGCTTCGGGGATCATCGCCGACAGCCAGCCGGCGTCAGTCAGCGCCTTGACGAAGGCTTCGGGAAAGCCTTTCTCTTCATCGATCTTGCGCCAGTAGGCTGCATCGAATTCTGCGCACAAGGCGCGCACGCCTTCGCGGATGGCATTGAGTTCTTCATTGTCATTGGGGTTCATGTAACGGCTCTCCGCCTGTTGTTCTTGGATTATTCGAAATGCACGTGGGCTTGCTGCGCCAGGCCATCGGCGTTGCCGGCCCACAGTTGTGCCACGCCGTCTTCCGTCACGCGGCCGCCCAATTCAAAGGGTTGCGGCGCAATCAACGGGCGCACGCCGCGGTAGGCGAAACGGCGCAAGGTGGCGTCGGGGTGGGCACGGCAAAATGCGCGCAGGCTCAGAGTGGCGATCAGCGGGCCGTGCACCACCAGGCCTGAATAGCCTTCGGTGCCGGTCACATAGGGGTAGTCGTAGTGAATGCGGTGACCGTTGAAAGTCACGGCGCTGTAGCGAAACAGCAGGGTTGACGTGGGCTCCACCGTTTCTCGCCATTCGCCCGGCTCCAGCGCCTCACCACTGCCTGGCTTGGGCGGTGTGGGTTCGCGGTAGACGATGTCCTGTTCTTCACGGATCGCCAGGCGGCCATCCTGGGAGTAGTCGTGGCGCACGGTGACGAACAGCAGCGAGCCGGTGCGCCCGGTCTTTTCTTCCACTTGGGTAATGGTCGACACGCGGGTTGCCGCCTCACCGGCACGCAGCGCATGAATGAACTCAATACGCCCGCCGGCCCACATGCGATTGCGGTTGTCGGCCGGCGGCAGGAAGCCGCCACGGGCCGGGTGACCGTCGGTGCCCAGGGCGGCTTCCGGCAGCGGGTCCTGGAAGAAACACCACTGCCACAGCGGCGGTATAGCCGCGCCATCCGCGGGCACTGCCTCGCCGAAGGTGGCAGCGATGCGTTTGAGCAGGTTATGGCTGAGGTGGTCGTGGGCGGTCTCGCTTCGGCCGATCCAATCGGTGGCGCTCATCGGGTGCAGGTCCTCGGGCAGTGAGTGTCTGCCCCGGATCATGCAAGCGCGTGCACGTTCTGAGAATTTGCATTTCAATAAACCAGCGTTCGGTTATGCTGAACGCCGTCCTCTATTACAACCCTATTCCCTGGAGCTGGGTTGCCCGCGATAGCGGTGTTGCAAGATGACCGCTATCGCCGGCAAGCCGGCTCCCACAGGTCTTAAGAACGTCTGGGAGTCTTGCATGCACTTCGATCTGGCCGACCTGCGCCTGTTTATCCATATCGCCGAATCCCCCAGCCTGACCCAGGGCGCCAAGCGCGCGTTCCTCTCGCCGGCCGCCGCCAGTGCGCGAATCAAGGCCCTCGAAGGCCAGCTCGACACGCGCCTGCTGTACCGCGACAGCCGTGGCGTGGAAATCACCCCGGCCGGCGAGCGCTTGCTGCACCATGCGCGGCTGATCATGCGCCAGGTCGACTACCTCAAGAGCGAATTCACCCAGTACGGCGTGGACTCGGCCGGGCACATCCGCATCTTCGCCAACACCACAGCGGTCACCGAATTCTTGCCCGAAGTGCTGGCGGGGTTCCTGTCGCAACGGCCCGGCGTGACCGTCGACCTGCAGGAGCGCCTGTCCCGCGACATCGTACGCGGCGTGCTCGATGGCACCAGCGACATGGGCATTATTGCCGGGCCTGTGGAAGCGGCGGGTTTGCAGGTGCTGCATTTCAGCACGGATGAATTGGTGTTGATGGTGCCGGTCGGCCACCCGCTGGCGGAGCAAGCCTCGGTGACCCTGGAACAGACCCTCGCCTACCAGCATATCGGCCTGCATGAAGGCAGCACCTTGCTGAGCTTCTTGCGCGAACACGTCGAGCGGCTGGGCAAGCATTTGTCTCTGCGTATCCAGGTCTCGAGCTTCGAGGCGATTTGCCGGATGGTCGAGGCCGGCGTGGGCATTGGCATCATTCCGGAGTCCGCCGCTGTGCGCCACAGTCGCACCATGCAATTGGTCGCGGTCAAGCTCGATGAACCCTGGGCGATTCGCGAACGCAGCATCCTGGTGCGGGAGCTGGAGGCGTTGCCCGGCACCATTCGTGCGTTGATCGCCACGTTGATGCCGCAAAGCGCCTAAGCTGATCAGTCACCTTACCAAAGGAGTCAGCCCATGCAGCTTGAAGGTTCCTGCCATTGCGGCGCCGTGACGTTCAGCCTCGACAGCGCCCACCCCTACCCGTACCAGCGTTGCTACTGCTCGATCTGTCGCAAGACCCAGGGCGGTGGCGGTTATGCGATCAACCTCGCCGGCGATACCCAAAGCCTGAAGGTGCGCGGGCGCAAACTCATTTCGATCTACCACGCCAGGCTCAAGCCCGAAGGCGCCAGCCGTGCCCATGCAAGCACTGCCGAACGGCACTTCTGTTCGCAATGCGGCAGCGCCTTGTGGTTGTTCAGCCCGGAGTGGCCGGAGTTGATCCACCCGTTTGCCTCGGCCATCGACACGCCGTTGCCGGTGCCGCCGGAGCATACGCACCTGATGCTGGGGTCGAAGGCGCCGTGGGTGGAGGTCACGGTGCGCAAGGGTGACCTGCAGTTCGAGGAGTACCCTGAAGAGTCGATCGCCCAATGGCATGAACGTAACGGCCTGACCCGTTAACAGTCTTTGACAGTTTCTCGACAAAGCTGCCAAAGACCGCTGGGCGTTGCGCCCCTAGCATTCGAGCATCCAAACCACCTGCCGGGTGCTCTTCATGCTTCGCACATTGCGCGGTATTCCGTTGCTCGGTTGCCTGTTGGGCAGCCTTGGCTGCCACGGGCAACCCCCCGCCCCGCCGCCGATCCCCAAGGGCGACTACAGCGCGATCATCCGCTACCTGCAAACCCGGATTCCCCGCGACATGGCCCAGGCCAATGTGCCCGGTTTGTCGATTGCCCTGGTCAACGGCCAGGAGTTGATCTGGGCCCGTGGGTTCGGCATGGCCGACAAAGCTCTGGGCCTGCCGGTAACGCCGAACACCGCCTTCCGTGCCGGTGCGATCTCCAAGCTGCTCACCGCCAGCGCTGCCCTGCAACTGGTTGAACAGCAGCGGCTGGCACTGGATGCCCCAATCCAGCAGACCTTGCGCGAGTTCTATGTGCGCTCGCGCTTCCACACCGACCAGCAGGCCGCTGACCGTGACATCACCTTGCGGCGCCTGCTCAGCCATCAATCCGGCTTGCCCAGTGAACACCTGCGCGACCTGCGCAACAGCTTCGCCATGGGGCAGATGCCCATGCGCGTGTCCGGCGTTTGGCTGAGCACACCGCCTGGCACGCAGGTGGCGTATTCCAACCTGGGTTATGCGCTGGTGGGCGCAGCCATCGAGCGCAGCAGTGGCAAGGACTTTGAAACCCAGCTGCAACACAGTTTGCTCAAGCCACTGGAGATGCACCACACGAGTTTTGTCGGCACCGCCGCGCAAGTAGGCTATCGCGCCCAGGGCTATCAGGAGGGCATCGCCAGCACCGATGCACAGGTGCGCGACCTGGCCGCCGGTGGCGCGTGGGCCAGCCCCAAGGACCTCAGCCATTACGTGCAGATGCTGTTCGGCGAAGGCCTGTACAAGGGCGATCGGGTGATGGCCCGTCGTTCCATCGATGAAATGTTCACCCAGCAGAACACCGGCAACGCCCTCGACTTCGATTGCCAGATCGGCCTGGCGTGGTTCCTGGCGCCGTGCGGTGACGAGCCGATCGGCCCTGGGATTCGCACCTACCAGCACAGCGGCGGCGGCGATGACTTTGCCGCACAACTGACCCTGCTGCCCGACCAGCAACTGGCGGTGATCATCATGGCCAACGACAGCAATGCCGAAGACCTGGTCGCCACACTGGCCACCGACACCCTGCGCCTGATGCTCCAGGCCCACACCGGCGAGCCCGTGTGCAGCGACGACTGCCAGGCGCCCCGCCATGGGCTCAAGTTGCGCCAGGTGCCGGCTGCCATCGACCGCCAGCGCCTGGCCGGGTTCTACGCGACTGCCTGGGGCGTGTTCCGCATTCGCGATGACGCCAATCGGCTGCACGGCGAACTCGCCGGCTATGACTTCGAGCTGCTGCGTGACGATCACGGCTGGCTGCGTGCGCAAAAAAAGGTCCTGGGTTTCTGGCTCAAGGACCTCGGTGAGCTCGGCCGCATACAACTCGACGTGATCACCGTGCAAGGCCGGCAGATGCTCACCGCGCGCAGCCACGGGCAGCGCATCGCCATCGGTGAACGCATCCAGCCACCGCCGCTGCCCATGGCCTGGGCCGACACCGTCGGCACTTACCAAGTGCTCAACACCCATGAACCCGACGCGCCGTTGAGCGGCATCAGCGTGCGCCTGGAAGACGGCTTCCTGGTGATCCGCGGCCAACTGCATGACGAACCGCTGACCGACTACATCCTGCTGCCCGTGGACAACGCCCACGCCGTACTCGCCGGCAACGGCTATGGCCTGGGCGACACCGTCAGCCGCCAAGTCAACGGCCTGAGCGCCTCGGGCTACTCCTTCAAACGCACCCATCCACCCCTGAGTTTCTAACCCCCATGAAAACCCTGATGCCCTCCAAACACCTCTGCCTGTCCATCACCTCACTGTGCTTGCTCGCAGGCGCCAACCCAGTGCTGGCCGAGGACTGGACCTACACCCTCAAGGCCGGCGTGGCCAACCTGCCACGCTACAGCGGCAGCGACGAACGCATGACCGCGCCCATTTTCGGCGGGGCCGTCGTCAGCCCCTGGGGAATCTTCCTCGACACCGACAAAGGCCTGGGCTGGGGCTACGAAGGCAATGCCTTGAGCTTCAGTGCCTACGTCGGCGCCAGCGCCTCACGCAAGGACAAGAACGAGTCAATGCACGCCGGCTCCAAGCGCCTCAAGGGCATGGGCGAAATCAAGTCACGCCCGCAAGTGGGCGTGAGTGCCAGCTACAACCTCGGCAGCGCAATTGTCGGCGCCACCCTGGAACATGCACTCAAGGAAGATGACCACAAAGACAGTGGCAAGGCGTTCACCCATTTGGAACTGAGCCTGGGCACGAACCTTTACGAAGGCCGCTACGGCTCCGTGGATGCCAGCCTCAGCAGCCATTTTGGCGACCGCGACTACCTGCAGACCTGGTACGGCGTCACCACCGGCCAAGCCGCCCGCAGCCGCTTCAAAGCCTACAAGGCTGGCGCCGGCAACATCAGCAACGGCCTGAACCTGTCGTGGAGCCTGCCCATCAGCGAACACACCCAGTTCTCGACCTTGCTGGACGTACAATACCTGGCGGACGAAGCCGGCAAGAGCCCCATTGTGGAGCGACGGTTGCAGACCTCAGTGATGGGCGTTTTGGAATACACCTTCTGACCGGGTAACCCAATCAAACACTGTAGGTGCTGGCTTGCCAGCACCTACAAAACCGAGTACCCACCGGTACCCACGATGCGAAGCGAGCCGCTCTTGCTCTTGCTCTTGCTCTTGCTCTTGCTCTTGCTCTTGCTCTTGCTCTTGCTCTTGCTCTTGCTCTTGCTTTTGATCTTAGGCGCCCCGTCAAACACGCTGGCCGGAATTCGACAGGGATTTGGGGGGTAAACCGGCAGGGATGCCGGTTTAGCCGCCCCGCGCCATGGATGGCGCGTGGCGGCGGCCCCCCAAATCACTGTCGGATTACGGGCACACCGAGCCTAGGCGAGGTGCCGAGTGTTGGGGCAAGAGCCCTTTGCTTACTTTGGGGCTTTTCCAAAGTGAGCCGCCGTAAGGGCGGAACCAATAGAAGCCTTTACCTAAATAACGGATATGTACCCGATCAGATCCAGCATCCAGGTCGGTTGTCAGGTCGCCTTCGCAGGCAAGCCAGCTCCCACATTTGGATCGCGGGGCGACAGTTAGTTTGTGGTCGGCTGTCAGGCCGCCTTCGCAGGCAAGCCAGCTCCCACATTTGGATCGCGGGGCGACAGTTAGTTTGTGGTCGGCTGTTAGGCCGCCTTCGCAGGCAAGCCAGCTCCCACATTTCGATTGCGGGGTGATAGTTAGATTGTGGTCGGCAGTCGGGCCGCCTTCGCAGGCAAGCTAGCTCCCACATTTTTAGATCGCGGGGCTACAGTTAGAGCGTGGTCGGCAGTCAGGCCGCCTTCGCAGGCAAGCCAGCCCCCACATTTTGAATCGCGGGGCAACAGTTAGAGAGTGATCGGCAGTCAGGCCGCCATCGCAGCAAGCCAGCGCCTACAGTGACTCGGCATACGCCCAAGTCATCCGAAACGACGCCCCACCCCATTCCGAATCCAGCACCTGCACCTGGCCGCCATGCCACTGCGACACCCGCTGCACCAACGCCAAACCCAGCCCAAAGCCACCCGTGCGACGATCACGGCTAGCGTCCAAACGCATAAAGGGCTGGAAGATCTTCGCACGGCCTTCCTCCGGCACACCCGGCCCGTCGTCACACACCCGCACTTCATAGCCACTGCCAAACTTGACCAACGACACTTCGACGCGGCGGTCGGCATAGCGAATAGCATTGCGCAACAGGTTGATCACCGCACGTGCCATAAAGCGCGGTTCGATCTGGATAAAATCCACCTCGCACGTGCGCAACGACAGCTGGATACCCGCCGCCTCGGCCTCCAGGGCCACGCTGCCAATCACACTGTCGAGCCAGCTGTGGGCCTCGATGCGCTCGCGGGTGACCTGGGTGGCGCCGCGCTCCAGGCTGGCGTAGGTGAGCAGTTCGGACACCATTTCTTCCAGCTCACCCAGGTCGGCGTACATGTCGGCGATCAATTCGCCGCGCTGACGCGGGTCGGTTTGTTGCTTGAGTTGGTCGAGCTCGAACGACAGCCGCGCAATCGGCGTGCGCAGTTCGTGGGACACGGCGTTGGTGAGTTCGCGCTGGTTGGCGATCAGGCTTTCGATGCGCTCGGCCATCTGGTTGAAGTGCCCGGCCAGTTCGCGCACGGTGGAGCGGCGTGGCAGCAGGATGCGCGAACTCAGGTCGTTGTCACCGAACCGTTGCGCCGCCAGGCGAATATGCTCCAGGTCGCGCCAATGCGGGCGCACCCAGAAATACAGCACGATCGCCAGGCTCAGCCCCAGCAGGCTGTAGGCCCACAGGTACAGCCATTTGGGTTCTTCGGGCAGCTTGATATTAAGCAGTTGCGGGCCGCCATCGATATTGGCGATAAACTCCATGAAGTCGCCCCGCACCACCAACTGCCCGGCCGCCAGCAACTGTTGCTCACGCTGATCAAGCGCAAGTTCATCGCGCTGCACCAGCTTGAGGTGCAGGCCGTAATGGGGTTGCAGCTCGGCCAGGCGTGCCTGACGGGCGTCACCCAGCAAGGGCCGCAACTGCTCGACCAAACCATAGGCCGGCCCGCGCAAGGCTTCGCGGTTATAGGTTTCATTGGCTTCGGGCAGTAACTCATCGAAGGTGTAGTTGACCAGCCAGATCGCTCCCGCCAGGCCCAGCGCCAGGATGATGTACAGGCGGATATAGAGCCGCAGCATCTATGCCTCCCACGCGAATGGGTTGAACAGGTAGCCCCTGCCCCATATGGTCTTGATGCACACCGGCTCGCGGGGGTTGTCGTTGAGTTTGCCGCGCAGCTTGCTGATGTACACATCGACGCTGCGGTTGAGCCCATCGAAAGCGATGCCGCGCATGCGGTTGAGGATGTCATCGCGGGACAGGATCGTCCCCGAGTTGCTCGCCAGCAGCCACAGCAATTCAAACTCCATGGTGGTGAGGTCGATGGTGTCCTCCCCCAGGCTGACCACCCGGCAACTGCGATCGATGGCCAGCCGCCCGAAGGCCAACGACCCGCGCACGGTCGGCTCCGGTGCCTGGCGCCGTTGCAGGGCGCGCAGGCGGGCCAGCAGAACCGGCGGCTTGATCGGCTTGATCACATAGTCGTCGGCCCCGGACTCCAGGCCGAGGATATGGTCCAGGTCGTCTTCCTTGGCCGTAAGGATCACGATCGGCGTGTCGGACACTGCGCGAATCCCTCGGCACACATGCAGGCCGCTCTGGCCGGGCAGCATCAGGTCGAGCACGACGATCTTCGGCTTGAAGTCCAGGAACGCGGCCAGGGCTTCGTCGCCCCGATGCTCCACGCGCACCTCGAAACCATGCTGCGACAGGAAGTGCGCAATCAGCCCCGCCAGTTTTTCGTCGTCCTCAACGAGCAACACCTTGCCCAGTCCCAGGTTTTCCATAAGTTCTCAGTGTGCAGACGCGGATTGAAGAGCGGGCATTATAGGTGGCAAGCTGGGCAACTAAAGTAGCTGGCCAGCACCGGCCGACGAAGCTTCATGCTTTTAAGAGTTTTTAACAAATAACCTGCAATCTTTAACGCCATGTACAGGGAGTTGTATGCGCAAGGATTACCTGGCGTTTTTTGTTTCGCTGTTCCTGTCGCGGCTGGCGGACCAGATTCTGCTGTTTATCGTGCCGTTGATCGTATTCCAAACCACCCAGAGCGTTGCGTGGGCCGGGCTGGCGTTCTTTGTCGAGTCGCTGCCCCGCTACCTGGCGTTCCCGGTGTGCGGCGCGTTGTGCGACAAGTTCGCGCCGGTGCGCATCCTGCATATCAGCCAGGTTTACCGCGCGCTGGCGTGTGTACTGGCGGTCGCCTTGTATGGCGTGTTTGACGGTATCCACTGGATCGTGCTGCTGTCGGCCCTGTGCGGGGTGCTGACGACCCAGGGCATCATGGCGCGGGAAGTGCTGATGCCGCATATCTTCGAGCAGTACAGCTATGCCAAGACCCTCTCCTATTCACAGATCGCCGACCAGAGCGGGCTGGTGCTGGGGCCCCTGGTGGCGGCGTTGATGCTTGAAGTATGGGCCTGGCACTGGGTAGTGCTGGGGGTGGCCGTGCTGTTCTTACTGGCCGACCTGGCGATGCGGATATGGCAACGCTCCAGCACGGTCAGCCTGGAGACCTTCGAGCAGCACCGGGATATCTGGCTGCGTCCGCTGAAGGTTGCTATTGGCCATATCCGCAGCCTGCCGGAGTTGAAACGGGTCATTACCTTGGCTGTGGGCGTGAACCTGATCATCGGCGTCACGCTGGCCACGTCTGCGGCGATGGTGACCGGCCAGTTTGCACAGGACAAGGACACCTACGCCCTGCTGCAGGCAGCCGGCGCACTGGTGACGATCGGGATTCTGTTTTACCTGGCGCGGGCGGGCCTGCCCTTGAAGGTGCTGGGCGGCGTGTCGTATTCGATGATCGGCGTGGGTGCAGTGATCATGGCGGCCAGCCCCGGCGTGTGGTTGTACGCTGTGGGTTTCCTGCTGGTCACCGGCTTTGACAAGATGTTCAACGTCTACCTGCGCAGCACCCGTCAGCGCGTGATCCCCGTGCAGGACTTTGGCAAGACCGTGGGCGTGATCACCCTGCTCAACAACCTGCCGCAACCCTTGGCAGGCCTGGCAGTTGCGCTGCTGGCGGCGCCGTTGGGCACGCAGTCGGTGATCCTGCTGCTGGCCGGAATCACCGCGTTGCTAGGCGTGGCCGTCGCCTCAGGCTGGCACGCCACTGTGAAAGCGGAACTCGATGTCGGGTGACTCGATCAGTTCCTGCTCCGCCGCCCTCACCCGCTCGATCACCTGGGCGATGTCCTTGGCGTCACCGTACTGGTACGCCAACTTCAGGTAGCCCTGGAAGTGCCGGGCCTCGCTTTTCAGCAGGCCAAAGTAAAACTTGCCAAGTTCTTCGTCCAAATGCGGCACCAGCGCTTCGAAACGCTCGCAACTGCGCGCTTCGATAAAGGCGCCGACCACCAGGGTGTCCACCAGCTTCACCGGCTCGTGGCTGCGCACCACTTTGCGCAAACCGGAGGCATAACGCCCGGCGTGCAGTTGGCGCAGTTCGACTTTGCGCTTTTTCATCAGGCGCATGACCTGTTCATGGTGCACCAGCTCTTCGCGGGCCAGGCGCGACATCATGTTGATCAGGTCGACATGGCCGTGGTACTTGGCGATCAGGCTCAAGGCGGTGCTGGCGGCTTTGAATTCGCAGTTCTTGTGGTCGATCAGCAGGGTGTCCTGATCGGCCAGCGCGGCCTGGACCCAGGCGTCAGGGGTGCGGCAACCGAGGAATTCGTGGATTTCTGGCAGGTTCATCGGGCTCACGGGCAAAAGGATCACAAAAGGCCGGCGATTATACCGACCCCGCCGCAGACCACCAGCCACCGGCCTTGATGTGCATCAACATGACGTGCGCCAGCCAGCAACTATAGTTGTTCCAGGCCCACCCTTTTTGGAGATCCCGACCATGCAAGCCATCCGCAGCATCCTGGTGGTCATTGAGCCCGAGCATTCGGAAAGCCTGGCCCTCAAGCGTGCCAAGCTGATCGCCGGGGTCACCGGCGCGCACCTGCATTTGCTGGTCTGCGACAAGAAGCACGAGCACTCGGCGCTGCTGGCCCTGCTGAAGTCGGGCTTGCAGGAAGACGGCTACAGCGTCAGCACCGAGCAGGCGTGGAATGACAGCCTGCATGAAACCATAATCGACGTGCAGCAAGCCGAAGGCTGTGGGCTGGTGATCAAACAGCACTTTCCAGACAGTCCGCTGAAAAAAGCCCTGCTCACGCCCGCCGACTGGAAATTGCTGCGCTACTGCCCGACGGCAGTGCTGCTGGTGAAGACGGCGACGCCGTGGATGGGCGGCGTGATCCTCGCGGCGATCGATGTGGGCAACACCGATGGCGAGCACCGCTCCCTGCACAATTCGATCATTGACCATGGCTTTGATATCGCCAGCCTGGCCAAGGCGCAGTTGCACGTGATCAGCGCCCATCCGTCGCCGATGTTGTCGGCAGCGGACCCGACGTTCCAGCTCAAGGAAACCATCGAGGCGCGCTATCGCGAGCAATGCAAGGCGTTCCAGGCCGAGTTCGATGTGGACGACTCGCACCTGCATATCGAGGAAGGCCCGGCGGACGTGCTGATCCCCTTCGCGGCGCATAAATGGCAAGCGGCGGTGACGATCATCGGCACCGTCGCGCGCACCGGGATTTCCGGGGCGCTGATCGGCAATACGGCGGAGGTGATACTGGATGCCGTGGAGAGTGACGTGCTGGTGCTAAAGCCACAGACGCTGATAGATCACTTGGAAGAACTGGCTACCAAGCCCTGATAGCAAACCTTGCGGCAATGAAGATCTCCTGTGGGAGCGGGCTTGCTCGCGAATGCGGTGGTTCAGTAATTGATGATGTAACTGATAGACCGCATTCGCGAGCAAGCCCGCTCCCACATTTGGATGTGTGTTTTTAGCCTGTA
This sequence comes from Pseudomonas pergaminensis, assembly GCF_024112395.2. Taxonomy (NCBI): domain Bacteria; kingdom Pseudomonadati; phylum Pseudomonadota; class Gammaproteobacteria; order Pseudomonadales; family Pseudomonadaceae; genus Pseudomonas; species Pseudomonas pergaminensis. Next base: position 3,682,997 of record NZ_CP078013.2, read on the forward strand.
AACGCATCCTTGAGGAAGCTTGGCGCGATATAACGCTGGTAATGCGCCTCGGACAGGATAAAGAACTCCCGATCAATGGCATCGCGCAAGTCCGGCAAGGGCCAGTCGCGGAACTCCGGAAGCAACACCATGCCGTAGGCCTCCAAGTTGTTGATCACCCGTGCCCCACGAGCGATCAACTGGTAGGCCCAGCAGTACTCGGACTGGTGCGGCACGAAGCGGATCTTGCGCTGTTCCAGCTGGCCGCGCAGGGTCTTGGGGTCGAAAACCTCCAGTTTGCCGGCCATTACCTGCACCAACAGCTGCTCCAAGCGCAGCCAGACCGCACGTTTTTCCTCTTCGTTATAGCCATTCCACTGGATCACTTCATGGTGGAAACGCTTGCAGCCACGGCACACGAGATCGCCATAGACCGTGGAGCACAGGCCGACGCAGGGGGTCTTGATGGTTTGGTTGGACATGGGCAACGGCACGCAAATCAGCGAAACAATGCGCCATGTTAGCCCTTTGTCTAACCTTCATCACCCTGCAAACTTGGCGAGGCAACTTACCTTTAGAAATTTTTTGCCGTAGAATCATCCGGCCTTGTAAGGCGCCAATAATCCGCTGGAAGCTGTTTTCAAAGCGTCACGAGCACAGTCGTTCCTTCAGAACGGTGTTGGCGATGGTCAATGACTCGGTAGGTCAATGCCCTCGCCAACCCTCATCAGCTCCGTTCTGCAGGCGTAAAACTTTGAAAGCAGCTTCTGTGAGGAATGCCGGCAGCGCTGGCTTTGCGGCCCAAAAAGCCCCCGAGCGCATGCGTGCCGTTCATTTCTGGATGAGCGTCCCGTGGGACCACTGATGAGGGTAATAACTGTGCTTGAAGCCTACCGCAAACATATCGAAGAGCGTGCAGCCCTGGGTATTGTTCCCCAGCCGCTTAACGCCGAACAAACCGCAGGCCTGGTCGAGCTGCTGAAAAATCCTCCGGCTGGCGAAGAAGAATTCCTCGTTGACCTGATCACCAACCGCATTCCACCAGGCGTTGACGAAGCTGCCTACGTCAAGGCCGGTTTCCTGTCTGCCCTGGCCAAGGGCGAAGCCACTTCCCCCCTGATCGACAAGAAACGCGCCGTTGAACTGCTTGGCACCATGCAAGGCGGCTACAACATCGTGACCCTGGTCGAGCTGCTGGACGACGCCACACTGGCACCTGTCGCCGCTGCCCAACTCAAGCACACCCTGCTGATGTTCGATGCGTTCCACGACGTGGCTGAAAAAGCCCGTAACGGCAACGAGCACGCCAAAGCCGTGATCCAGTCCTGGGCTGACGGCGAGTGGTTCCGCAACCGCCCTACCCTGGCCGACAAGATCAGCCTGCGCGTCTTCAAGGTCACTGGCGAAACCAACACCGACGACCTGTCCCCTGCGCCTGACGCCTGGTCCCGTCCAGACATCCCGTTGCACGCCCTGGCCATGCTGAAAATGGCCCGTGAAGGCATCGTGCCGGACGAGCAAGGCAAGACCGGCCCGATGAAGCAGATCGAAGAAATGCGCGGCCAAGGGTTCCCGATCGCCTACGTCGGTGACGTGGTCGGTACCGGTTCCTCGCGTAAATCGGCGACCAACTCCGTGCTGTGGTTCTTCGGCGACGACGTGCCTTACGTGCCGAACAAGCGCGCTGGCGGCTTCTGCTTCGGCAGCAAGATCGCTCCAATCTTCTACAACACCATGGAAGATGCGGGCGCACTGCCAATCGAGTTCGACGTCAGCAACATGAACATGGGCGACGTGATCGACCTGTACCCGCACGCAGGCAAAGTCTGCAAGCACGGTACCGACGAAGTCATCACCACCTTCGAAATGAAGACCCCGGTGCTGTTGGACGAAGTCCGCGCCGGCGGCCGTATCCCGCTGATCATCGGCCGTGGCCTGACCGACAAGGCGCGTGCCGAACTGGGCCTGGGCCCAACCGACCTGTTCAAGCTGCCAGAAGCGCCTGTCGACACCGGCAAAGGCTTCACCCTGGCACAGAAAATGGTCGGCAAGGCCTGCGGTCTGCCAGAAGGCAAAGGCGTTCGTCCTGGCACCTACTGCGAACCGAAGATGACCACCGTCGGTTCCCAGGACACCACCGGTCCGATGACCCGTGATGAACTGAAAGACTTGGCGTGCCTGGGCTTCTCGACCGATCTGGTCATGCAGTCGTTCTGCCACACCGCGGCCTATCCAAAGCCGATCGACGTGACCACCCACCACACCCTGCCTGACTTCATCATGACTCGCGGCGGTGTTTCGCTGCGTCCAGGCGACGGCATCATCCACAGCTGGCTGAACCGCATGCTGCTGCCGGACACCGTCGGCACCGGTGGTGACTCCCACACCCGTTTCCCGATGGGCATCTCGTTCCCGGCCGGTTCCGGTCTGGTCGCGTTCGCCGCAGCCACTGGCGTCATGCCATTGGACATGCCGGAATCGATCCTGGTGCGCTTCAAAGGCAAGATGAAACCTGGCATCACCCTGCGTGACCTGGTTCATGCCATTCCTTACTACGCGATCCAATCGGGTCTGCTGACCGTAGAGAAGAAAGGCAAGAAGAACGCCTTCTCCGGCCGCATCCTGGAAATCGAAGGCCTGAACGACCTGACGCTGGAACAGGCTTTCGAGCTGTCCGACGCCTCGGCTGAACGTTCGGCTGCCGGTTGCACCATCAAGCTGTCGAAAGAGTCGATCACCGAGTACCTGAACTCCAACATCACCCTGCTGCGCTGGATGATCGGCGAAGGCTACGGTGACCCTCGCACCCTGGAACGTCGCGCCCAAGCGATGGAAGCCTGGGTCAAGAACCCTGAGCTGATGGAAGCCGATGCCGACGCGGAATACGCTGAAATCATCGAGATCGACCTGGCCGAGATCAACGAGCCGATCCTCTGCGCACCGAACGACCCGGACGATGCCCGTCTGCTGTCGAGCGTTGCTGGCGAGAAGATCGACGAAGTGTTCATCGGTTCGTGCATGACCAACATCGGTCACTTCCGCGCTGCCGGTAAGCTGCTGGAGCAGGTCAAAGGTCAGCTGCCAACCCGTCTGTGGCTGTCGCCGCCGACCAAGATGGACGCTCACCAGTTGACCGAGGAAGGCTACTACGGCATCTACGGCAAGGCTGGCGCGCGCATGGAAATGCCGGGCTGCTCGCTGTGCATGGGTAACCAGGCACGTGTAGAGCCGAATTCGACCGTGGTATCGACGTCGACCCGTAACTTCCCGAACCGTCTGGGTGACGGCGCTAACGTCTACCTGGCTTCGGCCGAGCTGGCGGCAGTGGCTTCTACCCTGGGTCGCCTGCCGACCGTCGAAGAGTACATGGGCTACGCGGCGAAACTGGACACCATGGCCAGTGACGTTTATCGCTACCTGAACTTCGACCAGATTGCTGAGTTCCGCAAGATCGCAGCTAGCGCCAACATTCCGGTGATTCAAGCCTAAAGTGTTGATGTGAAGAGGCGCCGCGTATCGTGAGGTACGCGGCGTTTTTTTATGCCTGGGATATGGGTGAGACCGGGTACATATCCGTTATTTGGGTAACGGCTGGTATTGGTTCCGCCCTTACGGCGGGTCACTTTGGAAAAGAGCCGGAATGCCGGCCCAGCCCAAAGTAACCAAAGGGCTCTTGCCCAACACTCGGTACCTCGCCTAGGCTCGGTATGCCCGTAATCCGACAGTGATTTGGGGGGCCGCCTAAGATCAAAATCAAAAACAGAGCCAGAGCCAGAGCCGTTTGATATCTGCCTGATGTAGGAGATCTAAATTGTGGGAGCGGGCTTGCTCGCGAAAGCGGTGCGTCAGCAATTACATATCTAACTGATCCACCGCTTTCGCGAGCAAGCCCGCTCCCACATTTGGACCGAGACCAGCTTCCAGAAGCCGGTCGGCCACCAGGCCGCCGCGCTTTTGCTTTTGATCTTCGGCGCCCCGTCAAACACGCTGGCCGAACGCAGGCTTGAATCCGTGGGTAACCCGGCAGGACGCCGGGTTAGCCGTCCTGGGCCAAGGATGGCCCATGACGGCGGCCCACGGATTCAAGCCGGAGTGAGGGCACACCGAGCCTAAGCGAGGTGCCGAGTGTTGGGGCGAAGCGTTTTTGGTTACTTTTGGCGCTCTTCCAAAAGTGACCCGCTGTAAGAGCGGAACCATAAGCCGCCGTTACCGCAGCAACGGATATACACACCGGAACACAGCTATCGCAGTCAAGCCAGCTCCCAAACAGCCTCAAGCAAAAAACGAATAAACCACCGCACTGATCGCCACCAACCCCACCGCCGTGACAAACACATTGGACGCCTGCCCACGGTACTTGGCCATAGCCGGCACCTTACGGATGGCATACATCGGCATCAGAAACAGGATCGAAGCAATGATCGGACCACCCAGCGCCTCAATCATCCCGAGAATGCTTGGGTTCAACGTCGCAACGATCCAGCACACCACCAGCATGAACGCGGCCGTCATGCGGTCCAGACGCTTGGCACTCGGGCGACGACCAGTCTTCAGCACCAGCCCCTTGAGACCTTCACTCGCGCCGATGTAATGCCCCAGGAACGACTTGGCAATCGCCACAAACGCGATCAACGGCGCTGCAAACTCGATGGTCGGGTTATTGAAGTGGTTGGCCAGGTACGACAGGATCGACAGGTTCTGCGCCTTCGCTTCGGCCAACTGCGCCGGCGACAGGGTCAGCACGCAACTGAACACAAAGAACAGCACCATCGCCACCATCAACAGGTGCGCGCGGGAGAGGATCTGCGAGCTGCGCTCATCAGCGTGGATCCCGTACTGGCGCTTCTGGTCAACCGCAAAGGCCGAGATGATCGGCGAATGGTTGAACGAGAACACCATCACCGGAATCGCCAGCCACAGGGTATTGAGCAGCGCGGACGGCGCCGGCACCACGCTGGCGGTGCTGAGGATGCCGCCGTTCCAGTGCGGGATCAGGTACACCGCCAGGAACAGCAAGGCGACGATAAACGGATACACCATCAGGCTCATGGCCTTGACGATCACTTGCTCACCGCAACGCACCACGGCCAGCAGGCCGAGGATCAGCACGAACGACAGGATCGCCCGTGGCGGCGGCATGATGTGCAACTGGTGCTCCATGAAGCTGCCGACCGTGTTGGTCAACGCCACGCTGTAGATCAGCAGGATCGGGAAGATTGCAAAGAAGTACAGCAGCGTGATCAGCGCACCGGCCGTGATGCCGAAGTGTTCTTCCACTACGTCGGTAATGTCGGAGCCTTCACGGCCGGACAAAACGAAGCGGGTCAGGCCACGGTGAGCAAAGAACGTCATCGGGAATGCCAGCAGCGCGAGGATCACCAGTGGCCAGAAGCCTCCCAGGCCCGCGTTGATCGGCAAGAACAGCGTGCCGGCGCCAATGGCGGTGCCGAACAGGCCAAGCATCCAGGTGGTGTCCTGGCGGCTCCAGCTCGTGAGGGTTGCAGGTGTCGTTGCATAGCGTTCGTCGACGCTATTGGCCTGATCATTCATCCGGTCGGATCTCCGCATTTACACGGCCGGGACGAGTCAGAAAAACCTGACAGGCAGCGCCCCGACCATAGAAGGGGCCGGATTGTCCGGGATTCTTCTGAATAAGCAAAGACTTAGCTGAGGAACGGTGGTGCGTTACAGGCACGCAGGGGCACCTGTACACAGCGGGTTTCGCGGCATGCGGCGGAATGTCGAATATACATTCCCGCACAAATCTATTTTAGAATCGCGCTCAAACCTGTAGTTTGAGCCCAGCGCCCACCGTTATCCAGAGAGCCTCGCCATGCCTCGCGTTTCCCGCAAACAAGCTGAACTCAACCGCGAAATCATCGTCGAGGCCGCCACGCATCTGTTCCGCGAACGCGGACTGCACGGTATCAGCTTGTCGGACGTGATGGCCGCCGCCGGCCTGACCCACGGTGGTTTTTACGGGCATTTCGCCTCCAAGGAAGCCCTGGCCACCGAGGCCTGCCAACAGGCGTTCGAGGTCGCGAACCTGGGCTGGCAGGCCAAGATCGACCGCAGCGAAGACCAACAGGCCGCCCGCCAGGCGGTGCTGGGGCCTTATTTGACCGCCTCCCACCGTGACAATCCCGGTGACGGCTGCCCAGTGTCGGCCTTTGCCCCGGACATGTGCCATGAACCCGCCGAGACGGCTTTGCAGCACACCTTTATAGACGGGGTGGAAAAGTCGCTGGAGATCTTCGCGCAGCTGGAGGACGGAGATCGTCAAACCCTGCTGGCCCAATACGCGATGATGGTCGGCGCAGTAACCCTGGCGCGTGCGACACGGGGCAATAGCCTGTCGGATGAATTCCTGGTGGCTGCACGAAATGCCCTTTTGCCCGTTGACAGCCCTTCGCCCGTCCCAGCATGATCGGGCCATGAACTTTATCCAGCTCGCCCTCACCCGTACCACCACCACGACCGCTTACGGCGGGTCGCGCGGTGGCTGTGGGTGCATGAGCTAGACACTTCACAGATTCAACCCAAGGCCCCGCCAGCAATGGACGGGGCCTTTTTATTGCTCCGCCCGCTGGCAATCACAAGGAGCAACACCATGGCTGACGCCCTGCTGATCATTGACATGCAAAACGGCCTGTACGATGGCCCGGAAAAGCCCTTCGAGCGCGAACGCGTACTCGCCACACTCAACCATCTGATCGGACGCGCGCGCGCTGCCGGCGCCCCGATCTTCGTGGCACGCCACACCGGACCGGCAGGTTCGCCGATTGAAGCCGGTAGCCCGCTCTGGCAGCTGTGGCCTGCGCTGCAGGTGGACGAATCGCGCGACCGCCTGTTCAACAAGACCCGCCCCAGCTGCTTCCTCGGCACGGAGCTGGAGCAGCAGTTGAGAGCGGCGCAGGTCAAGGAGTTGGTGATCGCCGGCATGAAAACCCAGTTCTGCATCGACACCACCTGCCGGGTCGCCGTGGAACTGGGTTTTTCCGTGGTACTGCCAGAAGACGGCCATACCTGCATGGACACACCGACGCTGAAGGCCAAGGCAATTATCGAGCATCACAATGCGACCCTGTCCGGAGCGTTTGTGAAGCTCACAAGCGCCGACGAGATCCGCTTTTGAGCGATCAAATACGGCATACTCCTCCCCTCAAACCCTTCAGGAAGAGCCTTCCGATGACCGCTACTGTTCTGGTCCTGGTTGAAACCATCAACGAATACCTGCCCATCATCGAGAGCAATGACTTTCATGTGATCCTCGCGCCGACACCGGCCGAACGCGCTGAAGCGATCAAGGCCCATGGCAGCCAGATCAAGGCGGTGCTGACCCGTGGCCCGCTGGGTTTGTACGCCGAGGAAATCGCCGCGCTGCCCCTGCTGGAGATCATCTGCGTGATTGGTGCCGGCTACGAGCACGTCGACCTGCAGGCCGCCAGCAATCGCGGGATCGTGGTCACCAACGGCGCCGGGGTGAATGCGCCGTCGGTGGCCGATCACGCCATGGCGTTGCTGCTGGCGCTGGTGCGCGGCATCCCGCAGACCGACGCCGCCGTGCGCCGCAGCGAATGGCCGAAAGTGATGCGTCCGTCCCTGGGCGGCAAGCAACTGGGCATCCTCGGGCTGGGTGCCGTCGGCCTGGAAATCGCCAAGCGCGCGTCCCTGGGCTTCGGCATGGAGGTGAGTTACCACAACCGCCAGCCACGCGATGATGTGGACTACACCTACTGCGCAACTGCGGTGGAACTGGCGCGCACCTCGGACTTCCTGATCCTGGCCACACCCGGCGGCGCCAGCACCCGTCACCTGATCGATCGCCACGCCCTGGATGCCCTGGGGCCCAATGGCTACCTGGTGAACATCGGCCGTGGCAGCGTGGTAGTCACCGCCGATCTGGTGGCCGCCCTGGAGCAGCGCCGCATCGGGGGCGCGGCGCTGGATGTGTTCGATGACGAGCCGAAGGTGCCCGACGCTCTCAAGACGCTCAGCAACACCGTGCTGACCTCCCATGTTGCCGGCCTGTCGCCGGAAGCCGCCCACGACACCGTGCAGCGCGTGGCCGACAACCTGGTGGAATACTTCGCCGGCCGCCCAGTCCTCACGCCGGTCGCATTGCCCCCGCCCACTAAATGACCGATCAGGCACGCTGATTATCGCCCAACACGCTAACCTATTAAGCCGCCCCGACCTTGTCGCTGGGCGGCTGCGCGCATTAGATTAGGAAATAGTCCGAGGCCTTTAGAATAAGCAGAAGGGATAAGCATGGCGCTGAACGACCAATCCACCCAGATTCGCCCTGGCGAAGAACTTGATGCCAGCCTGATCGATCCCTACCTCAAGGCCCATATCCCGGGCCTGACCGGCACGCCCACGATCAGCCAGTTTCCCGGTGGCGCGTCCAACCTGACCTATCTGCTGGAATACCCGGGCCAGGAATTCGTGCTACGTCGCCCACCTTTCGGCCACAAGGCCAAGTCCGCCCATGACATGGGTCGCGAATACCGCATTCTCAATCAGCTCAAAGACGGCTTCCCGTATTGCCCCAAGGCCTATGTGCATTGCACGGATGAGTCGGTGATCGGCGCCGAGTTCTACGTGATGGAGCGCGTCAACGGCATCATCCTGCGCTCCGACCTGCCGGCCGAACTGGGCCTGGACGCGAGCAAGACCGAGGCGTTGTGCAAAAGCTTCATCGATAAGTTCGTGGAACTGCACCAGGTGGACTACAGCGCCTGCGGCCTGGCGGACCTGGGCAAACCCGAAGGCTACGTGGAACGCCAGATCCGTGGCTGGAGCGACCGCTACGAAAAAGCCCTGACCCCCGACGCCCCGCGCTGGGATGCCGTACGTGCCTGGCTCAATGACAAGATGCCCGCCGACCATCCGACGTCGAGCATCGTGCACAACGACTACCGCTTCGATAACGTAATCCTCGACCCGCACAACCCGATGCAGATCATCGGCGTGCTGGACTGGGAGCTGACCACCCTCGGCGACCCGCTGATGGACCTGGGCAACACCCTCGCCTATTGGATAGAAGCGGCCGACCCCGCGCCAGTGCAACTGATGCGCCGCCAGCCGAGCAACGCGCCGGGCATGCTCACCCGCCGTGAATTCGTCGACTACTACGCCGAGCGCTCGGGCATCCAGATCGACAACTTCGACTTCTACTACACCTACGGCCTGTTCCGCCTGGCCGGCATTGTGCAGCAGATCTATTACCGCTTCTTCCATGGCCAGACCCAGGACAAACGCTTTGCGCAGTTCATCCACATGAACACGCTGCTGGAGCAGATGAGCCTGAACGTCATCAGCAAATCCGCGCTCTGATCGCCTACAACAAGGAACCGCTATGTCCAAGACCAACCTGTTCGACCTCGACGGCAAGATCGCTTTTGTCTCCGGCGCCAGCCGTGGCATCGGCGAAGCCATCGCCAAGTTGCTGGCCCAGCAAGGCGCTCATGTGATCGTCTCCAGTCGCAAGCTGGAAGGCTGCCAGCACGTGGCCGACGCGATCATCGCCGACGGCGGCAAAGCGACTGCCGTGGCCTGCCATATCGGTGAAATGGAGCAGATTACCCAGGTATTCGCCGGTATCCGCGAGCAGTTCGGACGCCTGGATATCCTGGTCAACAACGCGGCGACCAACCCGCAGTTCTGCAACGTGCTGGACACCGACCTCGGTGCGTTCCAGAAGACCGTTGATGTGAACATCCGGGGCTATTTCTTCATGTCCGTGGAAGCCGGCAAGCTGATGCGCGAGAACGGTGGCGGCAGCATCATCAACGTCGCGTCGATCAACGGGATCTCCCCCGGTGTATTCCAGGGCATCTACTCGGTGACCAAGGCCGCCGTGATCAACATGACCAAGGTATTCGCCAAGGAATGCGCGGCGTTCGGCATTCGTTGCAACGCCCTGCTGCCTGGCTTGACCGACACCAAGTTCGCCTCGGCGCTGGTGAAGAATGACGCGATCCTGAAAATGGCCCTGGCGCAAATCCCGCTCAAGCGCGTGGCCGACCCGAGCGAAATGGCCGGCGCGGTGCTGTTCCTGGCCAGCGATGCGTCGAGCTACACCACCGGTGTGTCGCTGAACGTGGACGGTGGTTTCCTGTCCTGATCAGGCATTCGGCGGCTGCTGTCTAAAACTGACCGCCAGGCGGTTCCAGCCACTGATGCTGGACACCGCCATGGTCAGGTCTACCAGTTCCTGCTCGCTGAACTCCACCCGCACGGCGGCGAACAGTTCATCCGACACCACCGAGGTCGGCAGTGTCGCGACCGATTCGCTCCAGGCCAACGCGGCCTTTTCCCGCGCCGTGAAGAATGGCGAATCCCGCCAGACGCATAACGCGAACAAACGTCGCTCGGTCTCGCCGCGCTGACGTGCCGCCATCGAGTGCATGTCCGTACAGAAACCACAGTGGTTGAGCTGCGAGACACGGATCTTGATCAATTCCAGCAAAGGCTTTTCGATGGACAAGCCGAAGGTCGTCGCCTCCAGCATCAGCATGCCTTTGAGCGCCAGCGGTGAGGCGGTGTAGTAATCCAGGCGGGGTTCCATGGGGGTTGCTCTCTGGCGGTAGGTTCAATGACAGTCCAGCCTAGAACCCACAGGGCACACGCCCTATAGCCAATCGGCCGGTTTATGCAGAGACCATTTTGAGCCAGCCGCGCACGCGCGTACGCTTGGCGCAAAGTAAACGCTCGGAATAAGACATGGAACTGCACGTTGTGATCAACGGCCGTAAGGATCTGGCCGAACAGTTGTACCAACAGTTACGTGAAGCCATTGGCTCCGGGCGCCTGGCCGCCGGTGCGCAACTGCCGCCCAGCCGCCTGCTCGCCGAGCAACTGGGTGTGTCGCGCAAGACCGTGTCGGACACCTATGCCACCCTGACCTACGAGGGATTGCTGATCGGCAAGACCGGTCGCGGCACCTTCGTCAACGCCCGTGCGCCACAGACCGAACGCCTGCAAACCGCCACCGACCTGGCCTGCGCCGCCAATCTGGCGAAGTGGCAATCACTGCCCTCGCCCATGCGTCATCCCACCCGCGACAGCACGCTGCGCTATGAATTTATCGGCGGCGCCACCAGCCGCAACCAGTTCCCCCAGGATGAATGGCGACGCTGTACCCAGGACGCCCTGCGGCGCATCGCCCAGAACAGTGGCTTCTACAGTCAGCCCGAAGGCCTGCCGGCACTGCGCAGTGCCATCGCCGGGCATATCGCGTTTTCGCGCGGGGTCAACTGCCGTGACAGCGACATCGTGGTCACCAACGGCGCGCAGCAGGCGCTGGACCTGATCGCCCGTGTGGTACTGGAACCGGGCAGCATCGTCGCCATGGAAGACCCCGGTTACAGCCCCGCGCGCCAATTGTTCATGGCGATGGGCGCCAGCGTCGCGAGCGTGCCAGTGGATGAACACGGCATTCGAGTGGACCTGATTCCCGACGGTACACAGCTGATCTACGTGACGCCTTCCCACCAATTCCCACTCGGCATGCCCATGAGCGTGCCACGCCGCCAAGCCTTGCTGGCCCGGGCGTTTGAGCTGGGCGCGATCATCATCGAGGACGACTACGACAGCGAATTCCGCTACGAGGGCCGGCCCACCGACTCGCTGCAAAGCATGGACACCCGCGGCGTGGTCACCTACGTCGGCACCTTCTCGAAAACCTTGCTGCCCGAGTTGCGCCTGGGCTATGCGGTGCTGCCGCCGGCCATTTATGGCGCAGTGCTCAAGGCCAAGCAACTCACCGACCAGCACAGCTCGACGCTGCCGCAATGGGCCTTGGCCAAGTTCATCAGCGAGGGCTACCTGCTCAAACATATCCGCCGCTGCCACACGGTCTACGCCGGGCGCCGTGAACGCATCCTGCAGCGCTTGGCAGGTGACCTGTCGCCATGGTTCGAAGCGGTGCCAACCGTGGCCGGGTTTCACATGGCCGCGCTGTGCAAAGTACCGGTGAACATCCCGTTGCTCATGGAACTGGCGCGCCGGGTGGAAGTGGGCTTGTACCCTCTGGACGTGTTCTTTCACGATGCGCCGGTCCGCCCAGGCTTGATCATCGGCTTCGGCGCCATCGAGACCCTCGATATCGACCCGGCGTTGGACAAGGTCCGCGATATCCTGCAGCAGATTGGCTAGTGGATTTTCCAGCCGATTGGTCATTGGTCCTGTCACTCCCAGGCACTAGCCTGTGCACTGACACCCGACCTCGGAGACCCTCGTCATGCCAGCCTGTGCCTGCAACACTGTCCATGTCCGTGCGGCGGCCGGGCGCTCAAGTGAACTGGGCGAGCGCCTGCAGCAGATAGCCAATGCCGTGCGCACCACCCCTGGCTGCCTGGACTACGCCGTGCAACGCGACCCGCTGGACCCCGACCTCTGGACCGTCAGCGGCCGTTGGACCAGTGCCGAACAGCTCGTTGCGCACTTCCGGTTGCCGGCCCTGCAAGGGTTTATCGAATTGACCGGCGAACACCTGGCACGCCGCCTGGATTTCGACCACTGAGGCATTGGTCTCCTGCTCTTTGCCGGGATTGGTCATTGGTTACCCAGGCACGGCGGCGTAGGGTGAAGCGGTCTCGAACTACTCGGAAACCTCGCCATGAAACGACTGCTCGCCGCCTCGCTGATGCTCGCCTCCCTCAGTGCCTTTGCCCACGAACCGGTGTACAACCAGGAATCGATCAAGGTGCTGCAAGAACATGCCTTGACCAACGTCCCCGGCAAGAAAACCATCATGCTCACCGTCGACTATGCCCCCGGCCAGGCCACCGTACCCCACAGCCACACCGGCACCGCCGTGGCCTACGTGCTGGAAGGCGCGATCACCTCGCGGGTGAATGATGAGAAAGCAAAAACCTACAAGGTCGGTGAATCGTTCTACGAACCGGCAGGTTCGCGGCACTTCGAATCGAGCAATGCCAGCCAGACCAAACCGGCCAAGTTGCTGGTGGTGATCGTCCTGGATGACAAGGCGCAAGTGCTCACGCCCCTGCCTAAACAATAAAACCCTATAGGCCAAGCTTGCCGGTGATAGGGGATTAACATTCAACCCTTTCGCTGAATGACAAACCGCCATCGCCGGCAAGCCAACTCCCACATTTGAATCGCGGGCACCGTTAGACGGTGGTCGGCTGCCAGGCCAGCTCCTACAGGTCCAGCCACGTAGGGTCAGTCATTCAGGGACGCTTGAACTGACGGCGCAACTGCTCAACCCGCTCACGACAGGCACACCCTTCAAGGTGATCATTGACCATCCCCATCGCCTGCATCAATGCATACATCGTGGTCGGCCCCACAAACGTCCAACCACGCTTCTTCAACGCTTTGGACAACCGCACCGACGCCGGTGACGTTGGATTCCCCGTCCAATAAGCCAGGTCCACCACAGCCGGACGCTCCTCATCACCTGGCTCAAACGCCCACAACCAGCGCGCCAGCGAACCGGTCTCATCCACCAACTCACACGCCCGGCGCGCATTGTTGATGGTGGAGACGATCTTGGCCCGATTGCGCACGATGCCCGGGTCCCGCATCAGCCGCTCGATCTGCGCGTCGCCATACTGCGCCACCCGGCGAAAATCAAACCCGTCGAACGCCGCGCGGAACTGCTCGCGCTTACGCAAAATGGTGATCCAGGCCATGCCGGCCTGAAAGCCCTCCAGGCAGATCTTCTCGTACAGCTGGATATCGTCCGCCACCGGCACGCCCCACTCCGCGTCGTGATAACGCGGGTATTCCGGCGCCGCCGTGCGCCAAGTGCAGTGGGTGTGCCCGCTGTCGTCAGTGGTCAGTCCTGGTACGTCCATCCATCACCTCATGTGCCGAGCGGCGGATGATAAGCGAAAAAAATTCCAACCCGCCAACCGCTCAAGCATCGCCTTTACCGACCAACTGGTCAGACCGGGACCTGCCAACCGTCAAATAATTGCTTGTGATTTCAAAAATACCGGGCGTAGACTGGCCCCGCACTGGACTTACCGGTATGACCACAACAATTAAGCCCTGGAACCACCAGGGCACCGAATAGAGATCCCTCCCATGCTCAGATGGTGCTCGCGTTCGATTTTCCTGCAAGTCGTGATTGGCCTGATGCTCGGCATAATCTGCGGCCTGGCCCTTCCCGAATTCTCCTCGCAACTCAAACCCCTGGGTGACGGCTTTATCAAGCTGATCAAGATGCTGATCGGCCTGATCGTATTCTGCGTGGTGGTCAGTGGCATTTCCGGCGCCGGCGACTTGAAGAAAGTCGGGCGTATCGGCCTCAAGTCGGTGATCTACTTTGAGGTCCTGACCACCGTCGCGCTGGTGATCGGCCTGGTCATGGCTTTCAGCACCGGTATCGGCCAAGGCGCCAATATCCACCTTGAGCAGTTGTCGTCGGCGGGCCTGAATGAACTGGCCGACAAGGGCCAGCACATCCGTGGCACCAGCCAGTTCCTCATGGACTTGATCCCCAACTCGGTGATCGGCGCCTTTGCCGACAATAACGTGTTGCAGGTGTTGCTGTTCTCGGTACTGTTCGGCAGTGCGTTGAACCTGGTGGGCGAAGCCGCCTCGGGCATCTCGCGGCTGATCAATGAACTGAGCCATGTGATCTTCCGCATCATGGGCATGATCGTGCGCCTCGCTCCCATCGGTGTGTTCGGCGCGATTGCGTTTACAACCAGCACCTATGGCCTGGATTCCCTGCAACACCTGGGCAGCCTGGTGGGATTGTTCTACCTGACCTGCTTTGCCTTCGTCGGCCTGATCCTCGGCCTGGTAATGCGTCTGTCGGGCCTGCGCATGCTGCCTTTGCTCAAATACCTGCGTGAAGAGCTGCTGATCGTGATGGGCACCGCCTCCTCCGACGCCGTGCTGCCACAGATCATGCGTAAACTTGAACATCTGGGCATCGGCAGCTCCACCGTGGGTCTGGTGATCCCAACGGGGTATTCGTTCAACCTCGACGGGTTCTCCATCTACCTGACCCTGGCCATCGTGTTTATCGCCAACGCCACCGGCACGCCGCTGTCGATGACTGATCTGATGACCATCCTGCTGGTATCGCTGATCACCTCCAAAGGCGCCCACGGCATACCCGGCTCGGCCCTGGTGATTCTGGCGGCGACGCTCACGGCGATTCCGGCGATCCCGGTGGTGGGCCTGGTGCTGGTGCTGGCGGTGGATTGGTTCATGGGCATCGGTCGTGCATTGACTAACCTGATCGGCAACTGTGTGGCAACCGTGGCCATTGCGCGCTGGGAGAAAGATATCGATATCCAGCGTGCCAACAAGGTGCTCGACGGCCAGCAAGGGTATGCCTTCCAGGCCAAGAAACCGGTATTGCCCGCGCACCAAGAGTTCTGACCGATTTCATGAGCGACACCGTTCAAATATGGGAGTGGGCTTGCTCGCGAAAGCGCTGGGTCAGTCACAGATGTATTGACTGAATAACCGCATTCGCGAGCAAGCCCGCTCCCACAGTTAAGAGTCGCCATGCTCGCTAATGTATTCGCAACATAAAGGAGAGGTAGACGTGATCAGCACCTCAACCGTCGTCAATTCAGTCGTCGAAAAACTGCGCGCCGCCTTGGCGCGGGGTCAGTGGCGCCGTGGCGAAATGCTCCCCGGCCAACGCGAACTGGCCGAACAGATGGGCATCAGCCGGCCCAGCCTGCGTGAAGCGGTGATTGTGCTCGAGACGCTTGGCCTGGTGCGCTCCATGCCCGGCAAAGGCGTGGTCGTATTGGAGACCAGCGTCAGCGAGCCACAGTCCAGTGACGCCGTGGCCGACGCCAGCCTGGAAGATATCCTGCAACTGCGCTACACCCTCGAACCCTTCATTGTCGGCCTGGTAGCCCAGTCCATCAGCAGCAAGGAAGTCGGCCAACTGCGCCTGACCCTGATGGACATGCGCGAAGCCCTCGACGCCGGTGATGCCGAAGCGGGCATGAATGCCTACATCGGTTTCCACGAAGAACTGTTCGCCCTCACCTCCAACCCGATCTTCCAGAACGTGGTGCAACAGACCAGCAACGCCCTCAAGCAAAGCGCCCAGGTACTGCGCAACTCGCCAGAACACCTGGCCGAGCGCCTGCAGGAAAACGAAGCCGTGGTGCGCGCCATCCGCAACAAGAACAGTGCCCTGGCCAGTGCCGAGATGCGTCGGCACATTCTTCAGGAAGGCCTGCGCATGGGGATTCGCTTGAACATTCCGGATGACCATCTGGGTAGTTGAATGACTGGAGACTGGCCATGACCGCTCACGCGCTGCAACGCGACCCCATACTCCCTGCCCTGCGCCTGGTCGCCGGCAGGAAGCCTTCGGTGGATGACATCTACCCGCGGCTGTTCGACGCCATTCTCGAGCAACGCATTGCGCCCTCCAGCCGTTTTACCGAAGAAGGCCTGGGCGAAACCTTCGGCGTGAGCCGCAGCGTGATCCGGCGGGTGCTGGCCAAGCTGTCCCATCAGCAAGTGATCATCCTGCGCCCCAACCAGCGCGCCCAGGTGGCAGCGCCGGATGCACAGCAGGCCCGGCAGATTCTGGAAGCGCGCAGGATGACCGAAGTCACCGTGGTGCAGTTGGCCTGTGCCCAGGCAACACCCCTGCAAATACGTCAATTGCGCGAGCTGATTGCCCGCGAGCGCGACTGTATCGAGCGAGATCAGCGTGGGCCGGCGATTCGCCTGTCCGGGGAATTTCATCTGCAACTGGCCGCCATGGCGGGCAATGCTCCCCTGGCACAGTTCCTCAACAGCCTGGTGCCGCTGACGTCGTTGATCATTGCCCAATACGAAGCGAAAGCCTGCACGTATTGCGCGTGGCAGGAGCATGTGGCGATTGTGGAGGCGGTGGAGCGGCGTGACTCAACGACCGCGGTGAACCTCATGATGCAGCACTTGGATCATCTGGAAAGCAGACTAGTAAAACACCACTGCACCTAAGTGAATGCAGGTCAAAACGTGCCGTTCAGTGTTTGATAAATAGCGTTCCAACAAAAAGCCCCCGCATCTCACGATGCGGGGGCTTTTGTTTTACCGAGGGATTACGCCGGTTGCAGCACCGACTGTCCACTCAACGCCAGGTCCAGCAGCTCGCGGTTGGCCACCGCGTACATGGCGTAGTCCGTGCCGACCGCAGCACGGATTTCCACCATCATCGCCACCCAACGCTCGGCCATGTCCTTGTGCTGCTCAAGCCACAGGGCCACGCGGGCTTCCATGTCTTGTGGCGCGTCGGCCATTTGCAGCACGGAGATGGTAATCGCGCGTTGCTGCCAGTCCACGTCGTCGCGGAAGGCTTCGCGGGCCTGGGCCTGCCAGTTGTTGGCCACTGGCAGGTCGCTGATCTGCTGCAGGTACCACGGCAGGTCCAGGGCGCTGCCGACGGCGAAGTAGGCCTTGGCCACTTCGGCGGCGTCATGCCCGGTGACGTCAGCGGCTTCGATGATCGGCAGCAAGGTGTACAGGTGGGTAGTGCCTGCAACCATGCGCGCCAACAGCTCCGGCACGCCGGCTTCGGTGTAGGCCTGGTAGCGGGTCTGCCAGCCTTCGCGGGTCGGGCCTTCCAGCAGTTCGTCGAGCTTGAGGCCCAAGGCGGCCAGGTGCGGACCGAAGTGTGCGGTGTCACGGCCAGCGTCCTGCTCGTTGCGACGGCTGCGCAGGAACCAGCGCGTGGCACGACGACCCAGGCGCATCAGCTCGTCCATCAACTGCAATTGCACGTCAGCGGAGACCTGGTGGTCCAGGGCTTCGATCTGACGGAACCAGTGCGGGAGGTGGAAGATGTCGCGCACGATCACATAGGCGCCCGCCACGTTCGCGGGGCTCATGCCGGTCGACTCTTTGAGTCGCTGCACGAAGGTGATGCCCATGTGGTTGACCAGGTCGTTGGCGATCTGG
The DNA here is from genome assembly GCF_024112395.2 of Pseudomonas pergaminensis. Classification (NCBI taxonomy): domain Bacteria; kingdom Pseudomonadati; phylum Pseudomonadota; class Gammaproteobacteria; order Pseudomonadales; family Pseudomonadaceae; genus Pseudomonas; species Pseudomonas pergaminensis. Next base: position 3,700,889 of record NZ_CP078013.2, read on the forward strand.
GTGCTGACGATTTCGCGCTTCAGGCGGTGACGACGCATGGCCTCGGAGAACTTGGCCACCAGGCTCGGCGGGAACGCGGTCTCCATGTCACGGGTCAGGTACTCGTCATCCGGTACCAGCGACTTGAGCAGCGCTTCCTTGAGGTCGATCTTGCTGTACGAGATCAGCACCGACAGCTCCGGACGGGTCAGACCCTTGCCATTCGCGGCGCGCTCGGTGAGCTGCTCCTCGGTCGGCAGGTACTCGATGGCGCGGTCCAGCTTGCCACGGCCTTCCAGGTCGCTCATCAGGCGCTTGTACTCGGCGGCACGCTCGTAGGCACGGCGCGCAGCCAGGGACAGGGCCTGGGTCTGCTTGTAGTTGTTGCCCAACACCAGGTGGCCGACTTCGTCGGTCATGCTCGCCAGCAACTGGTTGCGTTGCTTGTCGGTCATGTCACCGGCCTGCACCACTTCGTTGAGCAGGATCTTGATGTTCACTTCGTGGTCGGAGCAATCCACGCCACCGGCGTTGTCGATGAAGTCGGTGTTGGAACCGCCGCCATTGAGGCCGAATTCGACACGACCCAGCTGGGTCATGCCGAGGTTACCGCCCTCGCCCACCACCTTGCAGCGCAACTCGTTACCGTTGACGCGCAGTGCGTCGTTGGCCTTGTCGCCCACATCGGCGTGGCTTTCAGTGCTGGCCTTGACGTAAGTGCCAATACCGCCGTTCCACAACAGGTCCACCGGTGCCTTGAGCAAGGCGTTCAGCAGCTCGGTCGGGGTCAGCTTGTCGGCGGAGATATCGAAGCGTTCTTTCATCTGTGGCGAGATGGCAATGCTCTTCGCGCTGCGCGAGAAGATACCGCCGCCTTCGGACATGATGCTGGTGTCGTAGTCGGTCCAGGCCGAACGTGGCAGCTCGAACATGCGCTGGCGCTCGACGAAGCTGGTGGCCGGGTTGGGGTTTGGATCGATGAAGATATGCAGGTGGTTGAAGGCCGCGACCAGCTGCAGCTTGTCGGACATCAACAGGCCGTTACCGAACACGTCACCGGCCATGTCGCCGACGCCCACCACGGTGATGCTGTCTTCCTGCACGTTGATGCCGCGCTCACGGAAGTGACGCTGCACACCGACCCACGCGCCCTTGGCGGTGATGCCCATTTTCTTGTGATCGTAACCGGCGGAACCACCGGAAGCGAATGCATCGCCCAGCCAGAAGCCGTAGTCGATGGCGATGCCGTTGGCGATGTCGGAGAAGGTCGCAGTGCCCTTGTCCGCTGCTACCACCAGGTACGGGTCATCGTCGTCATGGCGCACGACGTTGGCCGGCGGCACCAGGGCGCCGTCTTTCAGGTTGTCGGTGATATCCAACAGGCCGGAAATGAAGATGCGGTAGCAGGCGATGCCCTCGGCCGCGATCTCGTCCCGGCTGCCGCCCAATGGCAGACGACGCGGCAGGAAGCCGCCCTTCGCACCCACGGGCACGATGACCGAGTTTTTCACTTGCTGGGCTTTTACCAGGCCAAGCACTTCGGTACGGAAGTCTTCTTCACGGTCGGACCAGCGCAGGCCACCACGCGCGACGTTGCCGAAACGCAAGTGCACGCCTTCGACGCGTGGCGAGTACACAAAGATTTCAAACTTCGGCACAGGCTTGGGCAGTTCAGGGATCGCATGCGGGTTGAACTTGAAGCTGAAGTACGACTTGTTCTGGCCGTTGGCGTCGGTCTGGTAGAAGTTGGTGCGCAGGGTGGCCTTGATCAGGTCCAGGTAGCGACGCAGGATGCGGTCTTCGTTGAGCACCTGAACATCGTCCAGGGCCGTGAGAATCGCTTGTTCCAGGCGTTGCTGCTTGTCTTCCAGGTCTTCACTGGTGAGCTTGCGCGCCAGGTAGAAGCGCGTCTTGAACAACCGGGTCAACTCGCGGGCGATGTCGGTGTGGTTGTTCAGGGTGCTGGCGATGTAACCCAGGTCGAAGCCCAGGCGGATCTGCTTCAGGTAACGGGCGTAGGCACGCAGCAGCGCAACGTCGCGCCACGGCAGGCCGGCAGTCAGTACCAGGCGGTTGAACGCATCGTTCTCGGCGTCGCCGTGCACGATGTGCACAAATGCGTCTTGCAGGGTGTCGTTGAGCTGCTGGATATCCAGGTTCACGCCTTCGGCGGCGATGAACGCGAAGTCATGGATCCAGAACTCACGGCCATTGGCGTGACGCAGGCGGTACGGGAACTCGCCCAGCACACGCAGGCCGAGGTTTTCCAGGATCGGCAACACGTCGGACAGCGCCAGCGGGGTGTCAGCGTGGTAGAGCTTGCAATGCAGCTCGCGTTGGCCGGAGACCTGGCCCAGCGGCTGATAGAAGCTCATCACCAGCGGGTTGGCTTCGGTGAGGCTCAGCAGGTGCTGCATGTCGACCACGGCCGAATGCGCGGCGAAACGCTCGCGGTAACCGGCCGGGAAGCCTTTCGGGAAGTCGGCCAGCACGTTGGTGCCGTGGGCTTCGCCGAAGCTTTCGACGACGAGGCTGGAGTAGTCGTCCTGCCAGCTGCGGCAGGCCTGCACCACTTCTTTTTCCAGCTGCAGCGGGTCGATGTCCAGGCGGTTCTTCGGGTCAACCCGCAGGATCAGCTGTACACGGGCCAGCACGGATTCGGAGAAGAAGGTCCAGAATTCGCAGTCCGAGGCCTTCAGGCGATCCATCAACACTTGCTGGATCTTCTGGCGTACTTCGGTGGAGTAGATGTCGCGCGGCACGTAGGCCAGGCAGTAGCAGAAACGACCGTACGGGTCTTTGCGCAGGAACACGCGGATCTTGTTGCGTTCCTGGATCTGCACGATCGACATCACGGTGCTGAACAGTTCGTCGACCGGGGTCTGGAACAAATCGTCACGGGGCAGCACTTCGACGACCTGGGCAAGCTCCTTGCCCAGGTGAGCCTTGGGCTGGAAGCCGGAACGGCGTTCGATTTCCGCGACCTTGCGGCGGATGTACGGAATGACCCGCACGCTTTCGCCATACACCGAGGAGGTGTACAGGCCCATGAAACGGTGTTCCTTGATGACTTTGCCGTCGGCGTCGATCTCACGGATCGACACATAGTCCGGGTAGGCTGGGCGGTGCACGCGGCTTGGGTGCGCCGCCTTGGCAAACGACAGCACGGTCGGCTCACGCAGGTAAGCCACGGCATAGTCTTCGATGCGCAGGTCGTCGGCGGTGAGGCCGGCGCGCAGCAGCTTGGTCAGACCGAGGAAGGAATCGGCGTCATATTCAATATGACCGCCGTCTGCCTCGTCACGTACCACGAACTCTTCATAGCCGAGGAAGGTGAAGTGGTTGCCCACCAGCCATTCCAGGAAGTTCTTGATCTCGGCTTTTTCTTCGCCGTCGATGACAAACTGGCTGGCGTCGATACCGGCCAGCAGGTCCTGGACCTTGGCTTTCATCGGTTCGAAATCAGCCACCGCCACGCGCACTTCGCCCAGCACCTGCTCCAGCTCTTTGCTCAGCACGTTCAGTTCGGCGGCGTTGGCGCAACGGTCGATTTCCAGGTACATCAGCGATTCTTGCTGGATACCTTCGCCCTGGGTGCCCTTGGGCAGGATTTCCAGCAGCTCGCCCTTGGCGCCACGGCGTACGCTGAGCACGGTGGTCTGCAGGGTGTGGATGCTGTAGCCACGGCGGTTCAGTTCGGTACGGACCGAATCCACCAAAAATGGCAGGTCATGGTGCAGCACTTCGACCGCGGTGTGGGTCGACTGCCAGCCATGACGTTCGTAATCGGGGTTGTAGACCCGCACTTGCGGTTGGGTGTGATCAAAGCGCTCAAGCAGGCGCCAGGCAGACAGGGTGCAACCGGCCAGGTCGGAAAGGCGACGCTGGGTCAGTTCGTCCAGGGAAATAATGCCGAAAAATTGCTCAGCGAACAGCGCCACTTGTGGCAGTGCCTGTTCACTGATGTGCTGCGCCAGTGCCGATTGCAGTTGATGCTGGAAGTCGGCCTTGCTGGCTGCGGTGAAGAACGCCATCTGTGGTACTCCGCTTGGGCTTGTTATTGATGAAAGCGTCGCGTGTTATCCCCTTGCGGGGAGACCGTCAGCGCTGTTCGCTGGTACTGATATAAGCACACTAGCGAATCAGGGTGACAGGTGAGTGAAGCTGGACAAGACAGTCAGGTCACATACAACTTCCATTGGACATACGCCTTGCCAGGCGACGGTACGACGGGCAGGTCAGGTTCCCGGCACAGGGCACATCCGTTGCGCAGCTTAACGAGTGTGGGAAGCCCGCTGCTTGCGACGCTGCGACATATTCGGTCATCGGTAAGCAGGCACTGGGTTGCTACTTGGGCAACCCGCAATATCCGGCAAAGAAACCTGCTATTTCAACGCCCGCGAGTACCAGAAATGACTGATAGTGCCCGTCAGGTCATGCACTGGGTCTGACACAGGATGCAGCACAAAATTCGCCGAAATGGCACAATTGCCCGCATTACGCCCTACCCCAGACAGGATTCCCCATGCTGCAGCTGAAAACCGACGCCCTGATGGTCACCCCGTGCGATGACGAAGAAGACAACATGGCGATGCTCTGCTGCCACGGCAAGAACGGCGAGATGTTCATGCTGACCCGCTACCCGGATGAGGACGAAGTGGAACTGACCTGGGATTACGAACCGTCGACCCTCGACGGGCTGAAAGTCACCCTGGGCGCCACGACCCTGCTGGTTGAACTGGCCGCAGGTGATGCCGATGCCCTGGGCGGCAAGGACCAGCTGGAGATCACCCACGCCACGGCCGCCTCCGACCTGGACGAGGTTGAAGAGACCTTGCAGAACATTCTCAACGGTACCGGCACCTTCACCCGGATTTAAACCGCACCAACGATAAAATGTGGGAGCTGGCTTGCCTGCGATGCGGGCGACTCGGTCTATCAGTCAGACCAGGGCGATGCCATCGCAGGCAAGCCAGCTCCCACAGTAACGGTGTTCGCAACAGAAAGTACGCGTGCCTCTGTTTGTGCGTTACACACAAAAATCCTACAAGTATTGCCAAAAATACCCGTTACTCCGTTAGTCGCCGCCCCCCTCGATGCATTAAAGTAGACGCCCCAGGCCTTGGCATTTCTCACGACGCCCCGGCTCATCTCTCCAGGAACCGTCATCGATGGAACATCGTGAAGCGCTGCTTGCGCTGCGAACCTTTCTTTCTACGCAGATTCTCGGCCAGGAAAAACTCATTGATCGCCTGCTGATCGCGCTGCTCGCCGACGGCCATATGCTGGTAGAAGGCGCACCGGGCCTGGCCAAGACCAAGGCCATCAAAGAGCTGGCCGAAGGCATTGAAGCGCAGTTCCATCGTATCCAGTTCACCCCTGACCTGTTGCCCGCCGACATCACCGGTACCGAGATCTATCGCCCGGAAACCGGCAGCTTTGTGTTCCAACAAGGGCCGATCTTCCACAACCTGGTGCTGGCGGACGAAATCAACCGCGCGCCGGCCAAGGTGCAATCGGCGTTGCTGGAGGCCATGGCCGAGCGCCAGGTCAGCGTCGGGCGTAGCACCTACGACCTGTCGCCACTGTTCCTGGTGATGGCCACGCAAAACCCCATCGAGCAGGAAGGCACCTACCCGCTGCCAGAAGCCCAGCTCGACCGTTTCCTGATGCACGTCAAGATCGGCTTCCCCGACGCCGCCGTCGAGCGACGTATCCTGCAACAAGCCCGTGGCGAAGCGCTCAACGGCGAAACCAAACCGGAACGCCGCGTCAGCCAGCAGGCGATCTTCGCCGCGCGCAAGGAAATCCTCGGCCTGTACATGGCAGACGCCGTGGAGGAATACCTGGTGCAGCTGGTGATGGCTACGCGCACCCCGGCCAAGTTCGACCCGGAGATGGCCGAGTGGATCGCCTACGGCGCCAGCCCACGCGGCTCTATCGCCCTCGACCGCTGCGCGCGGGCGCATGCCTGGCTGGCCGGTCGCGACTTCGTCAGCCCGGAAGACATCCAGGCGGTGCTGTTCGACGTGCTGCGCCACCGCATCATCCTGTCGTTCGAGGCCGAAGCCGCCGGCATTGACCAGGACCGTGTGGTGCAACGCATTCTTGACGTCGTTGCCGTCGCTTGAAACCCATGAGCACCGGCGACGGGATTCGCATCACGCTCAGCGAACTGATCGAGATGCGCCATCGCGTGCGCGAAGTGCAGCTGTTTTCCACGCCGAGCCAGCGCAGCCCGCTGATCGGCCTGCACCACTCCAAGCTGCGCGGGCGCGGGGTCGACTTCGACCAAGTGCGCGTGTACCAGGCTGGCGATGACGTGCGCACCATCGACTGGCGCGTGACGGCGCGCACCCAGGAACCGCATACCAAGCTGTTCCATGAAGAACGCGAGCGCCCGATTTTCATCATGGTGGAGCAAAGCTGCCGGCTGTTTTTCGGCTCCGGGCAGATGTTCAAGTCGGTGCTGGCGGCCCAGGCGGCCAGCCTGATCGGCTGGGCTGCGCTGGGGCACAACGACCGCGTCGGCGGGCTGGTGTTCGGTGACAACGAGCACTATGAAATTAAGCCGCGCCGCAGCAAGCAAAGCCTGCTGCAGTTGCTCAACCGCCTGGTGCGCGTCAACCAGAGCCTGAGCACCGAGAGCCGCCCCGAAGCCGACGCCCTCGGCATGGCCCTGCGGCGTGGCCGCGAAGTCTTGCGTCCCGGCAGCCTGGTGATCGTGATCTGCGATGAACGCGCACTGACCGAAGGTGCCGAGCAACAGCTGAGCCTGCTGTCGCGGCATTGCGACCTGCTGCTGTTGCCGATCTCCGACCCACTGGACCACGCCCTGCCCGCGGCCGGGTTGCTGCGCTTCGCAGAGCGCGGCGCACAGCTGGAACTGGACACGCTCAACTTCGATTTGCGCCAGGCCTACAAGGCCCAGGCCGAAGCGCGCATTGCCCGTTGGGAGCTGCTCGCGCAGAAACTGCGCGTACTGTTGATGCCCTTGAGCACCCAGAGCGAAATGGTCGAGCAACTGCGCGAATACCTCAACCCGCAACGCCCGGTTAAAAAACAATGAGCAGCCTTGACCAACTGCAGCCACTGATCGCCCCGCCCGCCATCGGTTTCTGGCCGCCTGCACCGGGCTGGTGGCTGTTGCTGCTGGTGATTCCGTTGCTGGGGTGGGGCCTGTGGTGGCTGCGGCGTTTCCTGCCGACCCGTCGCCCCATCGCCCGCGCCGAACAACCGCTGGACCCGCTGCGCATCGCCGCCCTGGCGGAACTGGCGCTGATGCCCAAACCCTACGACGGCGCCCCGGCCGGTGCCTGGCTGCAGCAACTCAATGGCCTGCTCAAGCGCCTGTGCCGCAATGACTACCCCTACAGCCAGAGCCACACCCTCAACGGCCGCAAATGGCTGGCCTTCCTCGATAACCGCTGCCCCGCCGCCGGCCTCACGCGATGGATGGTGCTGGTGGAAGGCGCCTACAAGCCCGAATGCAAACTCGACGACAAGGCAATCGCCGGCCTGACCCAAGCGGTCGATACCTGGATTCGCAAACATGTTTGAGTTCGCCTGGCCGTGGATCTTTGCCCTGTTGCCTCTACCCTGGCTGATGCGCCTGGTGCTGCCGGCCGCCGACAGCGGCGAGCCCGCCCTGAAAGTCAGCTACCTCAGCGACCTCGAAGGCCTGGCCCGTCGCCGTGCGCGCGTCAACCTGCCGGGCTGGCGCCAGCAAGCGCCGTTCGTGGTGCTGTGGTTACTGCTGTTGACTGCCGCCGCGCGCCCGGAATGGCTCGGCGAGCCGCTGCCGATTGCCGCCAGTGGCCGCGATTTGCTGGTGGCGGTAGACGTGTCCGGTTCCATGGATTTTCCTGACATGAACTGGCAAGACGAAGACGTGAGTCGCTTGAGCCTGGTCAAACACCTGCTCGGCGATTTCCTCGAAGGTCGCGAGGGTGATCGCGTCGGCTTGATCCTGTTCGGCAGCCAGGCCTACCTGCAAGCGCCGCTGACCTTCGACCGCCGCACCGTGCGCACCTGGCTGGATGAAGCGCGCATCGGCATTGCCGGCAAGAACACCGCGATTGGCGACGCCATCGGCCTGGCCCTCAAACGCCTGCGCCAGCGTCCGGCGCAGAGCCGCGTGCTGATCCTCGTCACCGATGGCGCCAACAATGCCGGGCAGATCGACCCACTCACGGCGGCGCGCCTGGCTGCCGAAGAAGGCGTGAAGATCTACCCGATCGGCATCGGCGCCGACCCCGAGCAAACTGGCTCACTGGGCATCCTCGGCGTCAACCCGAGCCTGGACCTCGACGAGCCTGCACTCAAGGCCATCGCTGAAGCCACTGGCGGCCAATACTTCCGCGCCCGCGATGGCGAAGAACTGCAAACCATCAAGGCAACGCTCGACAAACTCGAACCCGTCGAGCAACAACCCACCCAGGCACGCCCGGCCCTGGCGCTGTACAGCGCGCCGCTGGCCCTGGCGTTGGTGCTGAGTATGCTGCTGGTGATCCAGGAGCGCTGGCCGAACAACGCCTTGCAGCGGCTGTTCAACCGGCTCTCGAGCAAAGGGATTTTCCTGCAGCAACACCCGGAATGGCGCCAGCGCTTCAAGCGCCTGCGTTTGCGGAGGCGTCGATGATCGACCTGTGGCCGCACTGGTTCCGTCCCTGGTGGCTGTTGCTGCTGCCGTTGCTCGGCTGGTTGCTGTGGCACCTGTGGCACCGGCAAAAGCGTGCCGGGCGCTGGCAGATGATCCTGCCGCCGGCCTTCCACGCCGACCTGCTCAGCGGTGGCAGCGGGCGTGAGAGCAAAACGCCGTGGGTGGTGCTCGGCATTGCCTGGCTACTGGCAGTGCTGGCGTTGCTCGGCCCCAGTTGGCAGCGCGTTGAGCAGTCCAGTCAGAAGCCATCCGACCCGTTGGTAGTGCTGCTGGAACTGACCCCGGAAATGCTCGCCACCGACAGCCCGCCCAATCGCCTGGAGCAGGCACGCCGCAAGCTGTATGACCTGTTGCAGGCGCGCACCGACGCGCAAACCGCCATCGTCGTGTATGCCGGCAGTGCCCACACCCTGGTGCCGCTGTCGGACGACCTGGCCACCAGCCGCAACCTGCTGGAAGCCTTGCGCCCATCGATCATGCCCGAGGCTGGCCACCGTGCCGACCTGGCTGTCGAGAAAGCCCTTGGCCTGCTCAAGCAAGGCGGGCTCGGCCAGGGGCGCCTGTTGCTGATCGGTTCCTCGCTGTCCAAACAGGAACGCCAGGGCATCCGCCTGCTGCTGCAAAGCGGCCAGGCGCCGAGCTTGTCGATCCTTGGCATCGGCAGCCGTGAGGGCACGCCGGTGACCCAGGAAAGCGGCGAGTTCCTCAAGGACGAACAAGGCGCGATCCTGGTGCCACGCCTGGACAGCCCGACCCTCAAGGCCTTCGCCAGCGAAATGGGCGGCCGCTACCGCGCTGCGCGCCTGGACGACAAAGACCTGCGCCAGCTCGGCGTGCTGGACCCACCGCAAACCTTGCGCAACGACGGCCAATTGCTGCACCTCGACACCTGGGCCGACCAGGGTTACTGGCTGCTCCTGCCGCTGTTGCTGCTGGCCGCTTGCGCTGGCCGGCGCGGCTGGTTGTTCTGCCTGCCGCTGTTGCTGTTGACTGCACCGCAACCCAGCTACGCCTTCGGCCTGCAGGACCTGTGGCTGCGTCCGGATCAGCAAGGCCAATATCTGTTGAAGAAAAAACGTCCCGCCGAAGCCGCCGAACACTTTGAAGACCCGCAGTGGCAAGGCGTGGCGCTGTACGAGGCCGGCAACTATGCCGAGGCTATCAAGCGTTTCGCCGAAGGCAATGACGCCTACTCCCACTACAATCGTGGGAATGCCCTGGCCAAGTCCGGTGAATTGGAAGCGGCGATCGACGCCTACGAGCAAGCACTCGAAGCCCAGCCCGACCTGCAACCGGCGCTGAAAAACAAGGCGCTGGTGGAAACCCTGATGCAGGAACAGGCCGAGCCTGAGCCCACTAAACCGGCAAAAAACGAGGATGACGAAACCACCCAACCCGGCCAAACTGCGCAACCGGGCGCCACTGGGCAAAACGCCACGGGTGGCGAGCAGTCGTCACAAGGCCAGGGTGAAGCCGGCACTGGCGACACCCAGACGGGCAACACGCCGCAAACCGCGGGCAATGAGGTACCGGGCAGTGAGCTGGGCGACGAACAGACCACCACCCCGCCGCTGCGTCCCAATGATGCCAGCCTCGACGGTGAACACCGCCAGGCCCTGGAGCAATGGCTGCGAGAGATCCCGGACAACCCCGGCGAACTGCTGCGCCGCAAATTCTGGTACGAACAGCAACAACATCAGGACAAGACTCGATGAGCCGCCGCACCACCCTACTGCTCCTGCTCGCCTTGTCGGCAGGCCACGCCCAGGCGGCGAACCTGACCGCCAGCGTCGACCGCAGCCGCCTCAACTCCGGGGAAACGGTGGAACTGACGGTGGAATCCAGCGATGTCACCCAGTTCGGCAAGCCGGACCTTGCGCCCCTGGATGCGCAGTTCGAAGTCAGCGGCACCCGCCAGATCAACCAGCTCACCACGTTAGGTGGCGATAACCACGCCACCACACGCTGGATCATCACCCTGCTGCCCAAGGAAAACGGCACGGTGGTCATCCCACCCCTGCAGGTGGGCGAGTACAAGACCCAGCCGATCAGCCTGCAAGTCATGGAGACCGCCAGCCAGAACACCGCCGCCGAGCTGGCGCCGGTGTTTGTCGAGGCCAACCTCGACCAGACCAGCGTCTACGTGCAGGCCCAGGCACTGTTGACGGTGCGCGTGTACCACTCGGTGTCGCTGTATGACGACAGCAGCCTCACGCCTTTGCAGATTGCCGATGCACGCGTGGAGCAGTTGGGCGAGTCGCGCACCTACGAGAAGGTGATCAACAGCATCCGCCATGGCGTGATCGAAACCCGCTACGCGATTTACCCGCAGCACAGCGGCACCCTGGCGATCCCGGCACAGACCTTCAGCGCGACGCTGGTGGAGTCGCGCCCGGCCCAGGAAAACACCCTGCAGGGCACCAAGCCCGGCAAGCTGATCCACGTCAGCTCTGCGGAGTTGCCCCTGGTGGTCAAACCCAAACCCGCGCTGTACCCGGCGGATACGCCCTGGTTGCCGGCGCGCAGCCTGACCCTGAGCGAAAACTGGAACCCGGAGCCTGAGCACGTGCAGGTCGGCGATTCGCTGACCCGCAGCCTCACGGTCAAGGCCGAGGGCCTGTCCAGCGCGCAACTGCCGGCCCTGCCCAGCACCGACATCAGCGGCTTGCGCCGCTACCCGGACCAACCGGTGCTCGGCAACCAGACCAATGACCGCGGCCTGATCGGCAGCCGTGAAGACCGCGAAGCCCTGGTGCCCAACCGCGCCGGCGCCCTGGAGCTGCCTGCCGTGGACGTGGTGTGGTGGAACACCCACGAAGACCACCTTGAGCGCAGCAGCTTGCCGGCCCGCACTCTGCAGGTTGCCATCAACCCGAGCCTGGCCGTGGATACCCCCGCCACGCCAACGGTGATCACCGCGCCGGATGATGAACGCCTGTGGCTGTGGCAACTGAGCACATTAATCCTCGCCTGCACCACATTGCTGGGATTTGGCCTCTGGTGGCGCGCGCGTCGCCAACCCGCTGTGCAACGCGCCGCGCAAACCGGCCCAAGCCCACGCACCCTGCTCGACGACCTCAAGCGTGCCACCCAGGCCAATGACCCGCAGGCCACCCGCCAGGCCCTCGACGCCTGGGCTCGCCAGCAGCCGGAAACGCTGGCCGATATGGCGGCGCGGTTCGTGCCGCTGTCGGATGCGCTGGATGGGTTGAATGGTGCGCTGTACAGCGAGAGTGGGCATTTCTGGCTGGGCGAAGACTTGTGGCGTGCAGTCAAGGCCATTCCGGTGGCTGAGCGTGAACAAGACCCGGCGACGGATACCACGAGTTTGCCGCCGCTCTACCCCAAGTAACCGCAACCTCCCTGACACCACACACATCAAAAATGTGGGAGCGGGCTTGCCCGCGAATACGGTGTGTCAGATAAAGATACATCGACTGATACACCGCATTCGCGGGCAAGCCCGCTCCCACACTTGATCTCCATCGTTCGGTTGACATGCATTGTCAAAGGCCAGCAATCCATATCGCTTTAATTTGCAGGAAGTTTCCTAGACAATCCCACGGCCTTGCGCCTGCTCACTCCACTGGCTAGCCTTCGCTCCGTCGCTGCACATCAGCGATCAGGGGTGAGATCCTGTGAACAGGAAGCCAAGCGCCACAACCGCGAGCAACATGCTTTATGGCGGCTGTGTGCGGGCGGACTTCGGTCCGACCGGTTGCTCCTGCCCGGTAATCTCACCCCGCACATAGCTGCCACCTTTTGTCGAGTGAGATCGCCAAAAGAATGGCTCCCAACTTTGTCAGGAGATCCATTCATGAACAAAATCGTCCCCAGCCCACCGCCCACCTTCACCGTGCACCACGACCTCAGCTTCGAAGACGCCCTCGCCCAGATCTGCGACCTGCTGCGTTGCGCAGCCGCGACCGCTGCGGGCACCACCCAAACGCTAAGCAGTGATCAGCGCCATATGGCGGGCGCCACCGAGCACCTGATCAACAGTGCCAGAGCCCTGGCCGACCGAGCGCTGGACTGTCTGCACGCGTAACCCCTGTGGGAGCGGGCTTGCTCGCGAAAGCGGTGTGCCAGGTAAAAATGCACTGACTGACACACCGCTTTCGCGAGCAAGCCCGCTCCCACATTGGATCTGTGTCACCCACAGGCACCAGGTGTGCTTTTACAGGTAAACTCCCCTCCTTTTCATCCTTTCCACGGAGTTCGCCTTGCGTCTGTTTCATACCTCCGACTGGCACCTGGGCCAAAACCTTCATGGCCAGGAACGCGACTTCGAACACGCCTGTTTCCTCAAATGGCTGTTGGTCCAATTAAAGGACCATCAGCCGGATGCGCTGCTCATCGCCGGCGATATCTTCGACACGGTCAACCCGCCGCTCAAGGCGCAGGAACGGCTGTATGACTTCATCATCAGCGCCCATGAACAAAACCCGAAACTGACCATCGTGATGATCGCCGGCAACCACGATTCCGGCTCGCGGATCGAACTGCCCGCGCCGTTGATGCGTCGCCTGCGTACCCACGCGCTCGGCCGCGTGCTGTGGCTGGATGACGGCCAGCTGGACGCCGAACGCCTGCTGATCCCGCTGCCGGATGCCAAGGGCAAGGTCGCCGCCTGGTGCCTGGCCCTGCCCTTCCTGCGCCCGGCGGAAGTCACGGGGGCACACCTGGGTGACGATTACCTGCACGGTATCGGCCAGGTGCATGAAGGGCTGATCGCCGCCGCCAACGCCAAGCGCAAAAAAGGCCAGGCGCTGATCGCCATCAGCCACGCGCACATGGCCGGGGGCTCGGTGTCGGAAGACTCCGAGCGCAGCCTGATCATCGGCAATGCCGAGGCGTTACCGGCCAAACTGTTCGACAGAAGTGTCGCCTATGTTGCCCTCGGCCATTTGCACAAGCCGCAAAAGGTCAATGGCGAAGAGCGCATTCGCTACAGCGGCTCGCCGATTCCACTGTCGTTTTCCGAAATCGGCTACAAACACCAGGTTCTCGACGTGACGTTCCAGGGCCAATGCCTGGTAAGTGTCGAACCGATCCTGATCCCCCGCTCGGTCGACCTGCAACGCCTGGAAGCCGCCCCACTGGCGGACATCCTCACGGCGCTGGCCGACTTGCCAGACGTCGACCTGCTCGCCGAAACCCAGCGCCATCCCTGGCTGGAAGTGCGCGTGCGCCTCGACGAGCCGCAGCCCGACCTGCGCCAGCAGATCGAAACCGCACTGCAAGGCAAGGCCGTGCGCCTGGTGCGCATTGCCGCCGAGTACGCCGGCAAACGCGGCAGCGACGACACGGACGATGAGCGCCTGATCGAACTTGACCAGCTCACGCCCCAGGAACTGTTCAGCCGTGCCTGGCAGGACAGCTACGGCAGTGAAGTGGATGAACAGACCTTGAAGGATTTCGCCGTGCTGCTTCAGGAAGTGCAACAGGAGGCTGAACAGCCATGAAGATCCTCGCCATCCGCCTGAAAAACCTCGCCTCCCTGGCCGGCCCGTTTGAGATCGACTTCACCGCCGAGCCCCTGGCCAGTGCTGGGTTGTTCGCGATTACCGGGCCAACTGGCGCCGGTAAAAGCACCCTGCTCGACGCACTGTGCCTGGCGTTGTTTGGCGCGGTGCCACGCCTGGGCGATACCGGCCAGGCGAAGATGCCAGATGCCGACAGCGATATTTCCATCGGTGACCCACGCACCCTGCTGCGGCGCGGCACCGGTGGCGGTTATGCCGAGGTGGATTTTGTCGGCGTCAACGGCCGTCGCTACCGTGCGCGCTGGGAAGCCAATCGCGCCCGCGACAAGGCCAGCGGCAAGTTGCAGAACAGCCGCCAGAGCCTGCTGGACCTGGACAGCGACCAATTGCTGGCCAGCCAGAAAACCGAATACAAGACTCAGCTGGAACTGGCCCTGGGCCTGAACTTCGAACAGTTCACCCGCGCCGTGTTGCTGGCGCAAAGCGAGTTCAGCGCCTTTCTCAAGGCCAACGACAACGAACGCAGCGAACTGCTGGAAAAACTCACTGACACGGCCCTCTACACCCAGCTCGGCCGGCGCGCCTTCGACAAGGCCAAAGAGGCCAGGGACGCCCACAAGCAGTTGCAGGACCAGGCCACCGGCGTGGTGCCCCTGGCGCCCGAGGACCGCGCCGAACTGGATCAGCAATTCGACGCCGCGCAACAACAGCTCAAGGCTGAGCAAGCACAACTCAAGCAGCTTGAACTTCAGCACACCTGGCTCAAGGAACTGCGTGAATGGCAGGAACGCCAACTCGCCGCTAACGAACAGCTGCAACGCGCGCAGTCCGACTGGGACAACCAAGGGCCGCAACGCCAGGACCTGAGCCGCCTGGACCAGTTGGCACCGCAACGTCATCAATTCGCCCGCCAGGCCGAACTCAGCACGCTGCTCACCCCCCTGGCCGCGCAAATCCAGCTGCATACTCAACAACAAGCCGACCTGCATGCCCGCCAGGAACAGGCCCAGCAACAGCTCGCCAACGCACAGAGCGCATTGGCGCAAGCCCTGAAAAACCAGGGCGATGCCGTGCCGTTGCTGCGCCAGGCATTTGAGCAGCAAAGCACCCTCGCCCACTTGAGTCAGGCACTGGCCAAGCGCACCGAGGACACACAGCAGCACGAACAGGCCTGGGCCGAAGGCCAGGCCCTGCTCAACGGTTTGCAGGAAAAACAGGGCCAGGTCGCCGAACGCCTGCAACGCCTGAGTGCCGAGCTTGAGAGCAGTGCCGCCCTCGCGCCATTGGGCGATGCCTGGAACGCCTACCGCGACCGCCTGCAACAGTTGGTGCTGATCGGTAATCGCCTGAACAAGGGTGAGGCCGAACTGCCGCAATTGGAACAGCGCGCCACCCTTGCCGCCGAACAGTTCACCCAGCAACGCGAAGCGCTGGACCTGCTGTACCAGGAAGCGGGCGCCGAACCCCACGCCGTGGCCGAGCAGATCCAGTTGCTGGCCAGTCTGCTGCAGGACAATCGCAAACAGCAGCGCGCCTTCGAAGACCTGACGCGCCTGTGGGACAGCCAGCAGCAACTGGACCTGCACGCCAGCACACTGACGCAAAAGCTCACCGATGCTCAACAAAAGCGCGAGCAACTGAACCAGACCGGCCTGCAGACCAAAGCTGAGCTGACCGTTGCCGAACAGACCCTGACCGTGACCAAGCAACTGCTGGAACGCCAGCGCCTGGCCCGCAGCGCGAGCGTCGAGGAATTGCGCGAGCAGTTGCAGGACGATCAGCCCTGCCCGGTGTGCGGCAGCCATGAACACCCGTACCACCAGCCCGAAGCCCTGCTGCAAAGCCTCGGTCGCCATGACGAAAACGAAGAAGCCACGGCGCAGAAAGCCGTCGATACCCTCAAGGAGACACTCACCGAGCTGCGCGGTGAAGTGGGTGGCCTGATCGCCCAACAAAAGGAATACCTGCACCAGCAGGAGCAGTTGGCGACGCAACAGCAAGCACTCAAACCCAGCCTGGATGCGCACCCGCTGGCCGCCGCGTTGTTCAACCAGGACGCCGCCAAACGCAGCGCCTGGCTTGACCAGCAACTGAGCCAACTGACCCAGAGCATCACTCAGGACGAGCAGCGTCAAGGCGCCCTGCTCAACCTGCAACAAAATGCCGGCCGCTTGCAGCAACAATTGCAGGCTGCCCAGGAAGCGAGCCAGCAGTCGCGTCAATTGCTGGTGGACCAGCAGCGTGAACTGGCCAGCGACCGCGAACGCCTGGAGCAGGAACTGAACGCGTTCACCGGCCTGTTGCCTGCCGATACCCTGGAAGGTCTGCGCGCCGAGCCAGCCGCCACGTTCATGCAGTTGGACCAGCAGGTCAGCCAGCGCCTTGAACAGCTGGGCCATCAACGTGATGAGCTGGCCGAGCAACAAGAGCGTCAACAGGTCATCGAGAAAGAACAGACCCATCAGCAGCATCGCCAGCAACAACGCGACGCACTGATTCAGCAGGTTACCGAGCTGGCTGCACAACAACAGGCCGGCCAGGAAAAGCTCAGCGCATTGCTCGGCGAGCACAGCACTGCCGAGCAGTGGCAGCATCACCTGGATCAGGCCGTGACCCAGTCGCGCGACAGCGAGGCCGATGCCAACAAACAACTGCAAGCGCTCCACAACGCGCTGATCCAACTGGCCGGCGACCTCAAGTCCCAGCAGGAACGCGAACAGGCCTTGCAGGCCGAGCAACAGACCCTCGACACCCGCATCAGCGAGTGGCGCGCCCTGCACCCGGAACTTGACGACGCAGGCCTCAACCGTTTGCTCGGCTACGATGACGCCCAGGTCAGCCAACTGCGCCAGCAGCTGCAGCACAGCGAAAAAGCCGTCGAACAGGCCAAGGTTTTGCTGCAAGAACGAGAGCAACGTCTCGCCGACCACCAGGCCTTGCACAACGGCAATCTCGACGCCGAGGCACTGGAGAGTGCCCTGGCCGTCCTCAACCAGCAATTGGCCGACAGCGAGAAACGTTGCGCCGAATTACGTGCGCGCCAGTCCGAAGACCAGCGCCGCCAGGACGCCAACCAGGCCTTCGCCGAGCAGATCGCCAAGGCCTATGACGAGTGGCAGCGCTGGGCCCGCCTGAATGCGCTGATCGGTTCGGCCACCGGCGACACCTTCCGCAAGATCGCCCAGGCCTACAACCTCGACCTGCTGGTGCACCACGCCAATGTGCAGCTGCGCCAGCTGGTGCGTCGCTACCGTCTCAAACGCGGCGGCAGCATGCTCGGCCTGTTGGTGATGGACACGGAAATGGGCGATGAGCTGCGCTCGGTGCATTCGTTGTCTGGCGGCGAAACGTTCCTGGTGTCCCTGGCGCTGGCACTCGGCCTGGCGTCGATGGCCTCCAGCACACTGAAGATCGAGTCGCTGTTTATCGATGAAGGCTTTGGCAGCCTGGACCCGGAATCGCTGCAATTGGCCATGGACGCCCTGGACGGCTTGCAGGCCCAAGGGCGCAAGGTGGCGGTGATCTCCCACGTGCAGGAAATGCACGAACGGATTCCGGTACAAATTCAGGTCAAGCGCCAGGGCAATGGCCTGAGTACCCTGGAGGTCAAGTGAACGAAGTGGTGCTGTATTCGTTCCGGCGCTGCCCGTACGCGATGCGGGCACGCCTGGCCCTGCGCTACGCCGGCGTGCCGGTACGTATCGTCGAGGTGAGCCTCAAGGCCAAGCCAGCCGAGATGCTGGCACTCTCGCCCAAGGGCACGGTGCCGGTGTTGAGTGTGGAGGGCGAGGTGATCGACGAAAGCCTGGCAATCATGCAGTGGGCGCTGGCCCGGCACGATCCGGATGACTGGCTGCTGCAGGGTGATCCCGCGGTATTGGCGTTGATTGCCGAGAACGACCAAGGCTTCAAGTATCACTTGGATCGATACAAGTACGCCGAACGCTACCCGCAATTTCCAATGGAGCATTACCGGGCCGAGGGAGAGATGTTCTTGCAGAAGTTGGAGGGGTTACTGGCGGACCGCGCCTATTTGCTGGCCGATCATCCGAGCCTGGCGGACATGGCCCTGGCACCGTTTGTGCGGCAGTTTGCCCATGTGGATCGGGATTGGTTTGGCAGTGCGCCCTACCCTGGGTTGCAGCGCTGGCTAGGCGCGTTCCTGCAATCACCGTTGTTCATCGGTGTAATGGCAAAGCATTAACCGGGATAAGCAGGCCTGTTGTGGTGAGCGGGCTCATCACACATAAGGCAGTATCAGCCTTCGACCAGGCTCAACAATCGCTCGCGCGCCAGCTCCGGCTCACCGTCCACCGGTTGCACGGAGGACAGGATGGGGGCGGAATAGAGGAACAGGATTACTGCGGCGAGTCGGAGTGCCATGCTGTCGATTCCAGGGAAGGCGTCAATATTTGAGCGCCAAATTTAAACACATGGCAATGTGATATCAATCATTTTTATTCAGCAGATGCACAAACGCCAAACCACTCGAACGAGCCAGGCTTCGTTCCAGTGGTTTGGCGTCTGCAGGTGTGCAGGGTCAATCAACGCTCATTGCTGGGTTTTGTGATCCAGCGCGGCGTAGAAGTTAGCGCTTTGTTGCAGGTATTTCTGGGTGTAGGCGCTGGTGCTGGATTTTTTGCCGGTGACTTCCACGCTGGCCGCAGCTGGCAGTGCAACAGTGGCGGAAACAGCAGAAGCGGCGATGATGGAGAAGAGATTCAGATTCATGTCGGTAACCCTTGTGTTCGTTTGGTTGAGTGGCCGGGGAAGGCCTTGTAACCAAACTTACGCCCGGGGGCCGAGCCTTAGAAATGCTTTGAAACAGTAGCCGCTATTAATAGAATTAATACAAAGGCTCAGGCCCCGCAATGCGGGGCCTGTGGCTTATTGACGCACCAGGAACTTGAGGTCGCTGGGCGCATCGATCGGCAATGTCTGCACGGTTTTACCCAACAGGCCGGTCTTCGGGTCACGTTCGACCACTACGATTGCATTGCTCTTCTGGTTGGCGATCAGCAAAAACTTGCCGGTCGGGTCCAGGCTGAACTCGCGCGGGTGATCGCCTTCCACCGAACGACGCTGCAACTCCTTGAGGTGTGCGGTGGCCGGGTCGATGCTGAACACCAGCAATTGGTTGGCCGTACCACGGTTGCTCACATACAGGAACTTGCCGTCGCTTGAAGCGTGCAACGCGGCGCCGGCTTTGTCGGACACCGGCTGCCCGGCGGCGAAGTCCACCAGCTGAGTCTGCGTCAGCGCGCCATCGTTGTAGTCGAACACCGCAACCTGGGCGCTCATCTCGGTGGTCAGCCAGGCATGCTTGCCATCGGCGCTGAACAACAGGTGGCGCGGGCCACTGCCCGGCGGCAATTGCACCGAGGTCGGATCGGCCGAGGTCAAGGGCAGCTCATGGTTGGCCTTGGGGTCATAGCGGTAGGCAAACACCTTGTCCGCGCCCAGGTCCTGCACAAACACATACTTGCCATCCGGCGATGACACCACCGAATGCACATGGTTGGACGCCTGGCGCTCCGGGTTTACCCGGCTGGCCGGGTGCCCGCTCAGTTGCACCGGGGGCGACAGCTTGCCCGCGGCGTCGACCGGCAGCACCGCCAGGCTGCCGCCCGGGTCTTCCAGCACCGAATAGTTGGCCACGAACAGGTAACGCCCATCGGCGGCGACGCTGGAATGGGTCGGTTCATTGCCCAGGCTCTGCACCTGGTTGATCAAGGTCAGTTGGTGATTCTGCGGGTCGATGCTGTAGCTGCTCACGCGCCCCACCGGGTCTTCCTGGCCGGGGCCATTCTCGTTGACCACAAACAGGTGCTTCTGGTCCTTGGAGATCGTCAGCCACGACGGGTTGGCAGCCTTGGCCGCCAGCACTGGCGGGCCCTGGAACTGACCGGTACGGCTGTCGAATTGCAGGCGATAGATCCCTTCGCTGCTGCCGGCGGTGTAGCTGCCCACCAACAGTTCATAGGTGTCGGCCGGCGCAGCCTGCACCGACATCGCACCGACACTGCCCGCCATCAGCAGGGGCCAGAATTTACGCATCATCATCCGCTTCATCCTCGTCGTTATTGTTGCCGGTGAACGCGCTCAGGCAGATCAGGCGGTGCTCGCCCGAATCACCGGTCAGGGTCCAGCTTTGCAGCGTGTCGTCGAAGGTGGCTGCTCGCACCTGCTCCAGGCTGAAACGCCAGCGTTTTTCAGCACGGCCGTCCATGGCGGTGATCAGTAGTGTCTCGTCGTCCAGGCTGAAATCGAAGGCGTGCAGGCCGTCGATCTCCAGCATGTCGGCATGTTCAAGGACGGTGGTCAGGGTCTCGGCAGTCATGGCAGTCAATCGTCTACGGGAAAGCGCCAATGATAGCCCAGCATGGCAGGTAGGGCCGCGCTTTCATCCATGGGGCGGCTGCAAACACCTGGAAACAGAAGGCTCAAGCTCCCGCCAATCCAAGCGCTCGCCGGCCTGAGTTCACTGCGGCGAAACAGTTGATAACGCATTGTCGCCCCGCCTACATGAATGGGCGGTTATTTTTCCTGCCGTACTTGTTTGTCACCCACGCCAAGGAGGCGTCTGCATGCCATCGGTAAGAACCACTCCACGCCCGTACACGGTGAACCTGCCCATCACGCCCCCACTTCCTGGCGTGCTTGCCCCCCCAGCCGAACCCGCAATCTCCACGGTTGCTCGCCCACAAATACGCGCCTCTATCGCCCAACCGACGTTGAGCTCGCGTTTTACAATCGCGCCGGCAAGCACAACAGAAAACGTCGTCGCCGCGCATTTCGCCAATCGCCCGACGCTACGTTCGGTGGTCGCAGAAATGCTGACCGATGCACTCAAGAGCCAGTACCCCTCCCTGAATATCAATGTCGCCACGACTTCGCTGGCCGTCCCCAGCCAGGGCGCCCCCCTGCAGTACGTATTGACGCCTCTGCTCGACCTGGCCCTTGACCACCTGGCCTCGGGCACCGACCTGGATTTCACTGATCGCGATGGCGAGCCCTGCAAATGGATGGATACCGCTCACTTCAGGTTCCTCAAAATCATCGACGACAATGGTCTTCACTCGCGCCTCCTGGATATGCCAACGGTGGAATTGGCCATACGCGCCCTGCGGCCCAACCTGAAAAGCGCCTTCGCCCAAGCGCTGAGCCAGTATTGGGGCCAGGCCGCCTTCCGCACAGACCCGGCCAGCAGCCATTGGTCCTGGCTCAGCGATACGTTGCACACAACCCTGAGCATCGCCAGTCTGGAACAACCCGGCCTGGATGAGCTGCAGCGCCAGACGCTGGACCAGGTGACGCACTACCCGGACACCGCGCAGCGCCAGCAGGCCGCGGGTGACAACGCAGCCAAGGTCTACGTGATAGACACAACGTTGAGCAAGGGCGCAGTGAAGACCACCCTCCTGAGTGCCGATCTGTTGATCACGCGCCAGGTCGGGGAGCGCACCATCGTCCTGCACGCAACCGCCGCAGGCAAGGTCACGCCCTATGCCTCGCTGGAAGCGTTCGCCAGCGCCTGGAGCCAGCAATTGGCGCAGCCATTCGATTTCGACCAGATGACCTGGCAGCGCAGAGCGATCGACGGCAACCTCTTCGATACCCAGGCCGCGATCATGCTCAACCAACAACTGGAAAACCTCGACGCCGTCACGCTGCCAGTCAGCAGCAATCCTGAAGACCTGGCACAACTGTTCGCTGCCGCTACCGCCACCGCGCCCTGGTTCGTTGGCGCGCCGGTGCCGTCGACGTCGCACGCACAATCACTGGCCAGCAAGCTCCCCACCTGGCTCAAGCAAGCCAGCGACGCCGAACGCTTTGCCTACCAACGCCTCACCACGTCCCTCGCCACCAGCGTACAGCGCAATGGGGGACGCACCTTCCTCGACGGTATCCCCGACATACGCCTTTATACCCAGCAGCAACTCGACCTGGCGCTGAGCACTAAAGGCTACGCCGCCAAAGATGTGGAGGTGGTGTTCAAGGTCGCCGTGGGCAACATGGGCAGTGGGTACATCGAACGGGTGAAGATGAGCCTTACTGACATGGCCTTGGAGAACCTTTCCGGCCTGCCCAAGGGCGAGATGGACGTCTACGTGCGCGGGCAACAGGTAGTCGACTCAAGCTTGCCGCAAATGCTCAAGGACCTTATCAGCAAGGTCGACATCGGCAAGCAGTATCCCGCCCTGCTGGAACGTGAACTGTTGAGTGGTACCGAGGCTGCCCAGCAACGCCAGGCGCGGTTCATAGATCAGGTGCCGATCCAGCTCGCCATGCAGGCGCTGGAATTGAAGCTCAAGGGCGATTCGGGCCTGAGCGCCCGCGGATATCAGTATATCAACGCGGTTCTCCAGCCCGGGGCCGGCGCCAAACGCGTGGACGGCCAGGAGATCACCGTGCGCCCACTGGCGTTTGTACGTAAACCGGGCGCGACACCGGATGTGGTCGAGAACATGTTCGTGATCGAACCGCTGGATGCCAGCCAAGGCCCACATGTCCTCTACCAGCCCCAACTGCAACCGACGCTGCAGGAGTTTGCCAGCCGGGAAGCCTTGCTGGAGGCCATCCGTCAACCCGGCACGTTGCAACAGAACGTGCTGAACTGGCTTGCGGATCACCGCACGCGGGCGGTGTATGGCAACGGTGGTTTCAACATCCCCCATATTGCCCGCTACAGCCTGTTCAATGAGTTCGACCCACCGGCCACCGCGGCGCCGACGACCCTGGCGGTCGATGGCTATGACGCCGCCAGTACCTTGCGCCAGGACCTGTTGACCGGTGACCTGGCCAAGCATCTGTTCAAATCCAACGCGCACAGCCTGGTCAACCTGGCAAACGGCCAATCCACGTCCGATACCGAAAGCCGCTGGGCGTCGTTCAAGGAGGTGGGCTTGCTGTTGCTCAATACATTGCTTCCGGTATTACGCGGCCCCGGCGCGATGGCTGGTTGGCTGATGCAACTGGCCAGTATGGAAAATGATTTCGAGCAGATCAATGAACCCAATGGCAAGGACCACTCCGCAGCGGTTGTCGACCTACTGGTTAATGTGGCCCTGTCGCTGGGTCACGTGAGTCCGACCACGCCCACCCGCAGCTCGCGTTTTATCGATCGTCCCGAGGCATCGATTCCCTTGCGTCGTGACGCAGCTACCGACCCCACGACGGTCAATGTGTCGGTTCAGCAGGCTGCCCCCCAGGAAAACGGTCTGACAGTGGGCAACGATCATACCGTGTTCGACTTCGCCTTCTCCAACCCGCGCGAGCTGACGCCCGCCCAACGTGCCCATATTGACTCGTTCAGCGTCACAGCGCCGGCGCCGGGCGCAGAGCCGATCAACGACGGGGCAAGCAAGGGGCTCTTCAGCATCGACAACCACCTGTATGCACACATCGACAACCTATGGTTCCGGGTGGCCCGGGACCTGGACGGCACCTTCATCATCGACCCGCAAAACAAGGCACGTACAGGGCCTTCATTGAAGTCCGGCCCAGACGGCCGATGGCGCCTGGATATCGGCCCCAAGCTAAGGGGAGGCATGCCCAAGCGCAAGGGCATAAAAGACATGGTCAGGGAAAACGCCATGGCCAGGGAACAAGTGGTCGTCCAATACGAGCAAAGCCTCCTGGAAAGCGGAAAAACCCAAAAAACTTTCTTGGCAGCCGTTCGGGCGCTCAATGAAGATCTCGATGCATTCACCACCGCACGAAAAAAACTCATGGTGCAATGGGGGTTGAACAAAGGTGACACAGCCAGCCAATACGCCGCGCCTTATGCAGAACAATTGCAATCTACGCGTCAACTCAGACTGAAGATTGACCAGGGTCTTCGCGACCTGGAGAGGGCGGCCCAAGCCGATATCGCCAGCAACGAAAGAGCCATCGAAATCATCACTCCGAAAAAAAACGGTGCGATCGATGATCTCGCCGAGTTCAAGTCCATGCGCTCGTTGATATATTCAAAGAATATGGCGGACTTGTTGCTGGTCAATAACATTTACGCCCGACTTAACAATCACACTACCGAAATCAGTCTCAGCGGTGAGCCCTTGTCCGACATGATGCGTCGAGCCGGGCCAGGCGCAGAAAAAGCTACCTACGATGAGGCGATTGAAAACCTCAAGATCATCAATCAGGACCGCGAAGGTATTTGGAGGTCCCAGCAAGCACTTGCTGCCCAACTCGAGAAATGGAAAAACGATTCGCCTTCCGCCAGACACAGCGCCGAGAAGTTCCTCAGCGAGCGGAAGCAGGTTGCACCGTCCATCGAAGCTAAAGCCTCGCAGCTGTCCATCATGGCCAACCTCAAGGAGTTGAGCATCATCAGGAGCGCTGACGTGCCGTCAAACTATGGGGTTCTTTTGAAGGCGCGGCTGCAATCGGCCAACCTGAGGCTCGTCAACCAAACCTTCCTTGACCAACACGAATATCAGGGCTACACGCTCACTGAACGCAAGGCTGCATTGACCACGGTGATCGACACCTACGAACAGTCACTGAACGACTTTGAGACCTTGCAAGAACTTCACCCCGAGGTTTTTCGCGACGAATACCGCCAACTGTTCGTCCAACGCGTCACTGAAGTCCTCGATGAGGCCAGGGCCGACTTGGCCGATGCACTGCGCGAAGAACAAGGTTTGTCGCCCGTATTACCCAAGCGCGCCGACAAGCCGGAAAAAGACTCGAAACGGCGAGTCTTCAACACGCGGGACAAGCAAACTCTGATCGGGACATTGCGTGCCCCCACGGAGGGTCAGAATAATGTCATTGATGTGCTGGACCCGAAAACCGGACACCCTATTGCGACTTATAACGAGCACCCGGCCCAGCGTGAATGGGTCAGGCAAGTTGCATATGAACCCCCCGCCGCTACGCCGCCCCGACCGTCCAAGTCTCTGAATACCTATAAAGACGAAGTGAGGGCAATCATCGACGACAGCATCGACAACGAACGCAGGATCGCGTTTCAGAAAAAAAAGCTCAAAGACCCAACAAGACGCGACGGCGTTACCCCACTTGACTGGAACGACATGTGCGAGAGCTTGGCTAACAGGCTCAAGGCAACGGCCGATCAAGTTGAAACCGAGCTTGGCGACAAGCCGGGCACAAAGGAGTTAGTCGCCCAATGGCGCGCAAAGTCCGATGAGCTGCTGCAAGAGGGACGTCAGCATACGGCCGACGGCTATAAAGTCCAAACACCGAGACAGGAAAACGTCGACTTCCTTTGGACGCACGGCTTCGTCGACATCAACCTGGTCAAACGCGCAATTCCCTCGAAATCCGGCGATGTGTTTACCGAGTATACGGTGCGGGAAAAGGGTTCGCACAAGGTGCTGTGGTACGCGCACTTTCACTACCCGAACGCTGCGACGCCGCGCAATGAGTACACTGCGGCGCACCTGAAAATCCCGTCCCAGCGCTATGAGACGCAAACATCGCTGATCGCCAAGGCGGGCAACGACAAAAAAGAGATAGAAAAGATCATCCGCGCCCGGATCACAGCGCCACTGGATGAAAAGCTGTTTTTGAAGCTGTGACCCCCTTTCAGACCAATGCCGTGATGAGCGCGGCATTGGTCTGAAGGCACTGCTGGCGACAACGCTTGGCCGTATCCCGAGGTACTGAGCTACCACACCCTGTGCGCCATTGAGCACTACCTTGCGTGGCTACTTACAAGGCCAGCGTTAAGGAACGACCCATGCCTACTCCAAGCCATGCCCGTGCAACCAACCTGATCCAGCAAACTGTCGCCGAGCAGTTTCGAACGCGCCCCACCTTGCGCTCGGTTACAGCGCAGATGCTGTCGGACAACCTGAAGGAAAAGTACCCGCTATTGACGCACCCCATCTCGGACCTGCGCTTGGCGCAGCCCCGAGACGGTGGCGGCCGTGCCCTGCTGCCGCTATTGGACATAGCATTGGAACATCTTGCCGATGGCCGCTATCCAGACGTGTCAAACCGGCACGGCATGGATTGCTACCTGAGCGACGCCACCGGAACTCGCCTGCGTTATCAAGCTGAAAGCCCACACGACTATGACCTTCAAGTGATTGAGGCGGTTATTCATGAGCTGCCGCTGATCCTGTTTATTGATTTTCAGGACGCGCTGGCCGCGTACTGGGGCCAAGACAGCGATGCCGGTGGCAGCCGCTGGAAGTGGTTGGCGACAGTACTGCAAAGCCAACTGCGCCTGTCGACACTGCGCAACGTCGACGCCACTTCCCAGCAATTGTCGGCGCTCAGCCTGCTGACTCGCTATCCCGACCGGCAAACCCGTGCAAGCCAGTCAGAGCCTGGCACATTCGTCTATGCGTACACCCCCGCTGCTTGCCTTCAACAGGGCCAGACTACCCTGACCTTGCAGGCCGCAGACCTGTTGGTTGTGAGCAACACGGGTACCCTGCTCTGTACTGTTTCGGGCGAGGTCTTGCCGTTTGCCAACGTGGATGCCTTCGGACGTGCCTGGGCTGAACGCATGGAAGCGCGTTTTGGCGCCGACCGCGTCACCTGGCAACTGTATGAACCCGACGGCGATATTTTCGAAATCCAGGCGGCACTGCTACTCAACCAACAGTTGGACGATCTCGCCGCAGTCAAGCTCCCCGGTATGACCAACGTAGAGCACCTGCAAGCGCAATTTGCCTCAATTACCGACCCCTCACACTTACTGAGCGCCGAGACATTCGCGCCCCAAGCCCGTCTAGATGCCGCACTGCCGACCTGGCTGCGCGACGCAACCCCGCAGGATCGATTCGCTTATCACCAATGCCTGCTCGAGCAAACGGCCCTGAAACACGAGGCGCTTGGTGATCCGAACCTGAATGAGCTGGACGCCATCGACACTTATGCGGCCCCTCACCTCAACCATCAGCTGTGCCTGGAGCGCAACACGCACCTGCACGGCGAACGCACCTGCAGCGAAGAGGCGTTGGCTGCAGGGTACAACGCCCGCGAGTTGGAACTGACCTTCCACGTGCCGGTTGGCAACCTGGAGGGCGGCTACATCGAGAGGGTAACCATGAGCCTGCTTGACTTGGCGCTGAAAAATCTCGCCGGCCGCCCCAAAGGACGCATGACGGTGCGCCATACCGGCGGCCGTGAGATAGAAGCGTGGCTGACGCCCGACGCTATTCTGCAGCTGGTCCAGCGCGTCGATATTGGGCGCAATTATCCCAACTACCTGCGTGAACACCTGCTGAGCGACACCATCGCAGCGAAAAAGCGCCAGCGCCTGTTCTGCCGCCAACGGCCGGTGCAACTGAGCATTCAGGCACTTGAACATAAAATTCGCGGCGAAGCCGGGTTGACGCAACGAGGGTTTCGATGTGTGAGGGCAGCCTTCAAACCCAGTCGTTCGCAGCGCTGGGTCGACAATGATGAGATCGTCCTGCGCCCGCTCGCATTTGTGCGCAAGCCTGGTGCAACGGCGGATGTGGTAGACAACATGTTCATCATCGAGCCCAAACACACCGGCACAGGCCCGCACCTGCTCTACCGGCCTGCCTACTCACAATCGCTACAGGAATTCCCCGACCGCGACGCCCTGCTGGCAGCCATCGTCCAACCGGGTGAACTGCAAGACAGCGTATTGACCTGGCTGTCAGACAGCGCCAGGCCCATTTACAGCAACGGTGGCTTCACCGAGCCGCACTATGTGCGCATCGGCCTGGGATCTGAGTTTGATCTGCCGCGCAAACCTGACCCCGCAACGCTGGCGAGCGGGAATGATGAGAGCGCAAATGAAATCCACCATGCACAGGATGCCGGAACGTTGATGGAGTACCTGTTCAATTGCCAGGCCCACCAACTGCTCAACCAGGCTGAACGCGAGTCGACTTCCAATTCCGAGAGCCGATGGGCGCTGATCGTGGAAGGCCTGCAATTGGGCCTCAATACGTTGCTGATGGCTGTGCGCGGGCCAATGGCCGCTGTAGGTTGGCTGCTGCAACTGCTGGTCGGACTCAAGCACGATTTACCAGCGCTGGAAAGTAGAGACCCTACTGCCCGGGAGCTGGCCTGGGTCGACCTGCTGATGAACATCAGCATGCTACTGCTTCACCAGCGAGTGCCCGGCGACGAGCCTGTACATCCACGGCCGGACGAAACACGCATCGAACCAGCACCTGCTCGCAGGGGGCTGGAACGCCCACAGTCCACCCTGGAGCTACCCTCCAAAGCCGTGATCCAGCGCGGGGCGATCGGCCTGCCCGCCGAGCCGCCGGGTGACGGTCGCACCGTGCTTGACTTCGATCGCTCACTGGCCAGTGACACCGCGTGCGCAGCCCTGCTGGAAAAACTCTTGGCCTACACCGTGCGCTGGCCCGACCCCGCCCCCGTTCCGACCCAAGCCGGCGTCTACAAGGGCCTGTACTTGATCAACGGACAATGGCATGCCTCAGTGGGCGGCTTGCTGTTCAGGGTGACAATCGTCCCAGGCGTTGGCGAGGTGTACATCCTTCACCCCGAGAAACCTGCGCGTCCGGGCATTCTGCTCAAAACCGACGGCAAAGGCGGTTGGACCCTGGATCGCGGGCTCAAGCTGGCAGGCGGCGGCCCGAAGCGGCTGGCCGCGTTGCGCGCGAAAAACCTGGAACGAAAACGTGAGCTGCTTGCCGCCATCGACTCGCTTGCGGTGGAGGTCCGGGAGCAGTTGGAACCGCCTTGCAAGCAATCGGCTGCGCAGTTGAACACCTCGTACAAGACTCTGACAGAACAAAGACGCAAACTGAGATCGGTGTGGAGGCTCCTGCAAAGTGCTACCGCCGACCGGCTTCCCGCTCTGGAGGCGCGGCACCAAATGGAGATGCGCGACTACGCAAGGGTGCGGGGCTACTACCGGACATTGCTGGACACCTTCACAGAACAGTCCGCACACCTATTGGCGGCACGGCAAAAAGCGTTCAGCCTAGGCCAGGAACTCAAAGACGTTGCAGGGGCCGGCGCTCACGTCCAGGATCTGGAAAAAATGCTCGAGAACACCTGGGAGGGCACATTTGCGCTCTACGAATATGAGCGCGGGTGGTTGAACGACCTGTTCACTTCCAAGAGCGGCGAACCGCTGTACGATCTGTTGAAGCGCACGCACCTGAATACACTTTGGGGTGACCGTACCGCATTTGACGAACATGTCGCCAATTCTATCGAGGCCGCCGACACCTGGCAGCGAATGGCAAATGCCACCTCTACACTGGAAACCCTGTCTGAACAGTTGGAGCGGCTTTCTACCGGGGGACGTGCGATACGCAACCGCCTGATGAACGCGATCATTACCCCACAATATTATTTCGTGGCGAACCTGAAACTTAATGCATTGCGCCCGCTGGCATGGGCAAGTTTCGACTTATCGATTGAGCCGATGCGGCCACAGGAGGCACTCTACTACGAACTCCTGACAGAGCGTGACCTCAATCAAACCCTGCTTTCCCATATCGACGTACGCAGCAGCAACGACTACTCACTGAGCGACCAGCGCAGTGTTTACGAAACGCTCATCGAGACATACCGGCGCTATGAAAATGCCCTGCGGGCACTCAATGTGCTCAGATCCAAGCGTCTACTTGGCTCATCGGCACGGCTTCTGAAGGGACTGCAATACGCCTGCGCCCTAGCCGAGGGTGAATTGGAGACGGTGGTGCGCTTACAAGAAAAACTGGAGGTTGAACTGCCGCTGTCGAAAACCCTGCGCCCCAAGGCCCCCACCAAACGCGTGTTCAAGACTCGCCGTAAAGCTTATCTGATCGGCGACCTACAGCCGGCCAACGAGCACATTGCCCACGAACACTTGACCATCAGCGAGCCGATAACAGGCCACACCCTCGCCACCTATGACCGGCAAGACAATGAATGGGTAGAGACGACACGCAGCGTACGTGTAGAACCCGAGCCGGACGTGACGGTGCGCACGCTGGCGCAGGTGAGGGAGTCAGGCCGGGAACTGATCAGTCAACGCAAGGGTATCGAGCAACAAGTGGCAGCCGAGCAACTGTTGGTGGATGAAGAAGCCACCCGGGAAGAAGTCGACCCGGATACCTGGGACACATTGCTCACGACCCACGCCCGGAAACTGACCGCCTTGGCCGATGAACTGGTCCGAGATCACAAAGACAAACCCGCCACGCAAGACCTGGTGGATGAGTACCGTGCACACGCCAGAGACCTGACGCGCATCGCGCAGCGAGCATGCAGTCGCGCCTACAAAAAGCAACTACCCACCGCCGACAGCGTCACTTACCTATGGGAACATGGTGAGATCGACATCAACCTCACCAGCCCGTCCGACCCCGACCGACCGACACTCAGCGGTGATTTTTTCACCGAATATGCGGTGTATGACAAAACCGCCAAGCCGCCCGTGGTGCTGTGGTACGCCCACTTCCACTACCGCACCGCCGACGCTCCGCCGGCCAGCTACACCCGTGCGCATTTAAAGCTGCCGGAGCAACGCAAGTTTACCCAGAAGGATTTGCTCAAGGCGCACGTACAAGCCTATCTGGCCAACCAGAAGACCCCCGGCAGTGCGCCGGTCAGGAAGATCGTTTATGTGCTGATCACGCCACCGCTGGACAACCTGTTCCTGAAAATCGCCCCGCTGCCCTCGGCGACTCAATGACATCAGCGTAAAGCACGCCCTGTGGGAGTGAGTGAATCCCACAGGGTGATTGCCGACTCAATGGGCGAACAACGAGTTGCCCTTCTGCCCCGCGAGCTTCTCGGGCTTGATCAGGAAGCGCGCCAGTGCCGGCAACAGCCACAGGGCACCGAACATGTTCCACAGCAGCATGAAGGTCAGCATCAGGCCCATGTCGGCCTGGAACTTGATCGCCGAGAAGATCCAGGTGCACACGCCGATCGCCAGGCACAGGCCGGTGAACAGCACGGCTTTGCCGGTGGACTTGAGCGTCTGGTAGTACGCCTCTTGCAGCGGCAGACCGGCACGCAGGAAGCTTTCCAGGCGGCTGTAGATGTAGATGCCGTAGTCCACGCCAATCCCCACGCCCAGGGCCACCACCGGCAGGGTCGCGACCTTGACACCGATGCCCATGAACGCCATCAGCGCGTTGCCCAACACCGAGGTCAGCACCAGCGGCAACACGATGCACAGGGTCGCCGCCCAGGAGCGGAAGGTGATCATGCACATGGTCGCCACGCACAGGTACACCAAAATCAGGATGGTCAGCTCCGACTCCTTGATCACCTCGTTGGTGGCCGCCTCGATCCCGGCGTTGCCGGCGGCGAGGATGAATTCCAGGCCGTCCTGGTTGTTTTCCTTGGCGAAGTCCTGCACCGCATGCACGGCGCGGTCGAGGGTTTCCGCCTTGTGGTCGTTGAGGAACACCAGCACCGGCGCCAGCGAGCAATTGTTGTTGTACAGGCCATCGGCGCGGGCGATGGAGTTGTTCAGTACATCCGGGTTGCGCGACAGGGTTTCCCATTTCAGGTTGCCCTCGTTCATGCCCTTGATCATCTGCTTGGACACGGTCACCAGCGAGATCGCCGACTGCACGCCCTCGGTGTTCTGCATCTTCCACATCAACTGGTCGATCGGCGCCATCGCTTCGTAGCGCGAGCAGCCTTCGGCCTTGGTCTTGACCATCACCACCAACACGTCGGAACTGGTGGAGTAGTTGCTGATGATGAAATTGTTGTCTTTGTTGTAGCGCGAGTCGGGGCGCAGTTCCGGCGCGCCCTGGTCCAGGTCGCCGATCTTGAGATTCTGGCTGTACCAAAGGCCGCCGCCAAAGGCGACCAACGCCAAGGCGATGGAGATCGGTGCGACTTTCGGGTTGGCAAAGTTCGACAGCAGGCGCCAGAACGAATGTTCGCGGTTCGCGTCTTTCTTGCTCTTGGCGATGGCGCGTTTGCTGATGCCCACATAGGAAATCGCCACGGGCAGCAGGATCAGGTTGGTGAACACGATCACCGCCACGCCAATGGACGCGCCGATCGCCAGTTCGCGGATCACGCCGATGTCGATGATCAGCAGGGTGATGAAACCCACGGCGTCGGCCAGGATCGCGATCATCCCCGGCAGGAACAGTTGCCGGAAGGTGCGCCGCGCGGCGGTCAGGGCATTGTCCGCCTCGCTGGATTGCAGGGCGATACCGTTGATTTTCTGCACGCCGTGGGAGATACCGATGGCGAAGATCAGGAACGGCACCAGCATCGAATACGGATCGAGGCCGAACCCGAAGAAGTGCATCAGCCCAAGCTGCCAGATCACCGCCACCAGCGTGGTGCTCAACACCGCGACGGTGCTGCGCAGGCAGTTGGTGAACCACAGCAACAGGATCAAGGTGATGATGAAGGCAACGCCGAAGAACATCACCACCATCACCAGGCCGTCGATCAGGTCACCGACCTTCTTGGCAAAGCCGACGATGTGGATCTTGACGTTGGGGTTCTGGGCTTCGAACTTGTCGCGGATCTTGTCTTCCAGTTCGTGGGAGAACTTGCGGTAGTCCAGGGCCAGTAACTTGCCCTGATCCTGCGGGTCCGGGTAGGACTCCAGCAGCGGAATATCGACGATGCTCGACTTGAAGTCGTTGGCCACCAGGCGCCCGACCTGGCCAGACTTGAGCACGTTGTTGCGCAGTTGATCGAGGCTTGCCGGCGAGCCGTTGTAGCTCTGCGGGATCACTTCACCGCCGGCAAAGCCTTCTTCGGTCACTTCGGTCCAGCGCACGCTGGGGCTCCACAGCGACTTGAGGCCCGAGCGGTCGACGCCGGAGATGTAGAACACCTCATCGTTGATCTGACGCAGGGTCTCCATGTACTCCTGGGTGAATATGTCACCGTCCTTGGCCTCCACCGAGATGCGCACGGTGTTGCCCAGGTTGGCCAGGTCGTTGCGATGCTCCATCATCTTCTCGATGAAGGGGTGCTTGAGGGGGATCATCTTTTCGAAGCTGGTGGACGGGCGAATCAAGGTCGCCTGCCAGAACAGGAAGATGCTCACCAGCAGGCAGATCACGATCACTGCCGGGCGATTGTTGAAGATCAGGCGCTCAAGAAAGGTCGCTTTATCGTTGTGATGACTGCTCATTCTTTCCCCGCCCTTATTATTGTTTTACGAGTTCGGCGCCGTTGGGCGCGGCGACGCGAACGCCACCCTGCCCCGCCAGAATCAAGTTGCCGTTGCCTGCCGCCGTGACGGACGACAGCGAAATACGGTCCGGACGGTTGAACACGCTGAAGGTCAGTCCATCATCATGGCTGACCACCACGCTGCCGCCATTACCCACGACAACGATGGCACCGTCATCCAGCAAGGTCGCGCCCGACAGGCCGAACTCCAGCGCTCCCCGCGCCGCGTTCAATTCGACGGGTTCCCAGGTGCTGCCGAAATCCGTGGAACGGTACAGGTTGCCGCGC
Source organism: Pseudomonas pergaminensis (assembly GCF_024112395.2). Classification (NCBI taxonomy): domain Bacteria; kingdom Pseudomonadati; phylum Pseudomonadota; class Gammaproteobacteria; order Pseudomonadales; family Pseudomonadaceae; genus Pseudomonas; species Pseudomonas pergaminensis. The sequence goes on from NZ_CP078013.2 coordinate 3,734,399, forward strand.
AAGCCATAAGCCAGCAGGGTCTGCGGTTGCGCTGTGCTGATCACGCCAAACAGCGAGCCCTCATAGGGACCTTCGAGTTTTTCCCAGGTCTGGCCGTCGTCGCTGGAACGAAACATGCTGCCCTGCTCGCCGACGATAAACAGGCCGGCGTCCTTGATGTGGGCGATGGCGTTGAGGTGGTACTGGTCTTCGTTGTCGAGGCGGTCGCTGACGTCATTCCAGCTCTTGCCGCCGTCGGTGGTTTCGATCAGCGCACCGTAGGCGCCCACGGCCAGGCCGTGGCTGGCATCGTTGAACCACACATCCAACAAAGGCGCTTCGCGCTTGAGGTCCTGGTATTGCTGGGTCCAAGTAGCACCGCCATCGGAACTGGCAAGGATTTGCGCATCATGGCCAACCGCCCAGCCCTGCTTGTCATCGACGAAAAACACCGCCGTGAGCAATTGCCGGGTGGGGACTTTGGCTTGGGTCCAGGTGTTGCCCTGGTCATCGGAATAGAGGATATGCCCGCGATCACCGACCGCCACCAGGCGCTTGCCCGCGTGGACCACGTCGATCATCAGGCCTTTGGCGGCCTTGGGGGATTCAATCGCAAAAGTGGTATCGCTGGCGGCCTGGACGGAGGTGGACAACGCGGCTGACGCTACCCCCAGTCCAAACAGCGAGAGCGCTGCGGCCAGCATCGCAACCCTGCGTGCGGCGCGTGGGCGGCAAACAACCCAACCCATGACAGGCTCACTCATAGACCTTTCTCCCATTTATTATTGTTATCGCCTGCCTTCCGGGGCCTTGAAACCTGCAATCTAGAGCGCCTGGAGGAAGCAGGGGCCATCCTATCGGGCTTTCGAATCGTCTGACAATCGGCGCTACGTTATCTTTTGTTAACTGAGGGCCTTTCGTCAGCGCCTGAATATAGCTGCATTCGCGGGGTTGATCGTCAGCGTCTTAATGAATTTTTATTCCATCTATTGAAATTAGAGAATTTATATTCCATTAATAGGCCTTCTGAAAATAATAATGCAAAGGACCACGACGATGCGTGCACTCGGAATCGGCTTGATCGGCACAGGCTTCATGGGCCGCGCCCACGCCCTGGCTTTCAATAATGCTCGCGCGGTGTTCGACCTGCCGGTACACCTCCAGTTGGCCGCCCTGGCAGATGCCGACACCGAACGCGCCCAGCGTTGCGCCACAGCCTGGGGATTTGCCCAGGCCCATGGCGACTGGCAAGCACTGATCAACGACCCCAGTGTCGACGTCGTGGCCATCACCACGCCCAATCACCTGCACTACCCCATGGCGATGGCTGCCATTGCCGCTGGCAAGGCGGTGTACTGCGAAAAACCTCTTGCCGTGAGCCTGGAACAGGCCGACGCCATGCGCCGCGCCGCCAGTGCCGCCGGGGTGGTGACGCGGGTGGGCTACAACTACCAGCACAACCCGATGATCACGCTGGCGCGGCAGATGATCGCCAACGGTGACCTCGGCGAAATCATCAGCTTCCAGGGTGAATTCAGCGAAGACTTCATGGCCGACCCCACCTCGCCATGGTCCTGGCGTTGCGAAGTCGAACATGCCGGCGGCGCCCTGGCGGACCTGGGCAGTCATTTATTGTCGATGGCGCGTTATCTGGTCGGTGATGTGCAGAGCGTGTGCGCCGATACCCAAACCGTCCACGGCCAGCGCCCTGCCGTCAAAGATAGCGCCGAGCGCAAAACCATCGCCGTGGATGACCAGGTGCACGCCCTGCTGCGTTTCGCCAACGGCGCACGCGGGACGGTAAGCAGTAGCTGGCTCAAGCACGGTTACAAAAACCACCTGAGTTTCGAGATCAGCGGAACGAAAGGCACCTTGGCGTTCGATCAGGAGCGTTTGAATGAATTACAGGTGTGTCGCGCGGGCCAGGATGGGTTCCAGCGTTTACTCGCAGGCCCGGCCCTGCCGGGTTATGCAGCGTTCAGCCCGGCGGCGGGGCACCAATTGGGGTACAACGAGCTGAAGACGCTGGAGGTGCAGGAGTTGATCATGGCCGTGGCGGGTCAAGGTGCGGATGGCACTGATTTTGAAGCGGCGTGGGAAGTTGAGCGGCTGGCGACGGCGATTCGCGTGGCGGCCAGGGAAGAACGCTGGGTAACCGTAGACGCTCTCTAAACCACACCGCCGAAACCTGTGGGAGCTGGCTTGCCTGCGATGGCGGTGCGACTGATACACCGCTATCGCAGGCAAGCCAGCTCCCACAGTGGGTTCACCTAAACGTTCAAACTAGCGCAAAGCCCTGCGCAGCACTTTACCGACCGTGGTCTTGGGCAGCTCGGTGGTGCGGAACTCCACATACCGGGGCACCTTGTACCCTGTCAGATACTCGCGGCAATGCGCCAGGATCTGCTCCTGGGTCAGGTTCGGGTCCTTGCGCACCACGATGATCTTCACTTTCTCCCCGGTCACGCCATCTTCCACCCCAATCGCCGCCACTTCCCCTACCCCAGGGTGCAGCGCCACCACGTCTTCGATTTCATTGGGGTACACGTTGAAACCCGAGACCAGGATCATGTCCTTCTTGCGGTCCACCAGGCGAATGTAACCACGCTCGTCCATCACGCCGATATCACCGGTCGACAACCACCCTTCTGCATCCAGGACTTCGGCGGTGGCCTCCGGGCGCTTCCAGTAGCCCTGCATCACCTGCGGCCCACGCACCTGCAGTTCGCCCTGCTCGCCAATGTCGGCCAGCTCGCCGTCTTCGCGCACAAAACGTACCCAGGTCGACGGCAACGGCACACCGATGCTGCCGGTGAATTCCATCTCGCGCATGCGCGCAATGTTGATCGGGCTGATGCTCACTACCGGTGAACATTCGGTCAGGCCGTAGCCCTCTATGATCGGCAGCCCGGTGACTTCCTTCCAGCGCTTGGCTACCGCCGTGTGCGTGGCCATGCCGCCCGCGATCACCATGCGCAGGTCGGAAAAGTCCCGTGCGCAGAACTCCTTGTTCTCGAGCAGGCCGTTGAACAAGGTGTTGACCCCGGCAATCCCATTGAAGCGTTCCTTGCGCAGGATCATCTGCACGCGCTTCACGTCCCGCGGGTTGGCGATCAGGATGTTGCGCCCGCCCAGGCACATGAACATCAGGCAATTCACCGTCAGCGAAAAGATGTGATACAGCGGCAGCAAGGTGACGTTGGTTTCCTGCTTGTCCTGGTCCAGTTGGTCGCCAACCCAGGCCTTGGCTTGCAACAGGTTGGCGATGATATTGCGGTGGCTGAGCATCACACCCTTGGCGTCGCCGGTGGTACCGCCGGTGTATTGCAAAAAAGCCAGGTCGTCGAGGTGCATCTCCACAGGGAAATGGTTAAGCCCACGGCCCTGTTTCAACGCCTGGTTGAAGCGTATCGAACCGCGCAAATTGAACGCGGGCACCTGTTTTTGCACGCGACGCAGGATAAAGTTCATCGCCGCGCCCTTGAAGGTACCCAACAGGTCACCGATGGCGGCGATCACCACGCGCTTGACGCTGCTGCCAGTGATGACTTTCTCCAGGGTCTGCGCGAAGTTCTCGAAGATCACCACGGTTTCTGCGCCGCTGTCCTTGAGCAAATGCTTGAGTTCATGGGAGGTGTACAACGGGTTGACGTTGACCACCACCGCGCCGGCCAGGATCGTACCCAGCAGGCAGATCGGGTACTGCAAGCAATTGGGCATCATCAGCGCCACGCGATCGCCCTTCTTGACGCCCTGCCCCTGCAGCCAGGCGGCGAAGGCATAGCCTTGCACCTGCCAGTCGGCGTAGGTCATTTCGGTGCCGATGCTGACGTAGGCCACCCGCTCGCGAAACTTCTCCAGGTGCTCCAGGAACACCTCGCGCAGCGACGGGTAGTCCTCGATGCCGGCCTCGATATCCGCCGGGACGCCAGGCAGGTAAGCGTTCAACCAGATCC